>NZ_JBVIRA010000022.1:16114-186592 GCF_055576575.1 Streptomyces sp. NPDC033270 | reverse complement strand
GGTTACATTTCGAACCCGGAAGCTAAGCCTTTCAGCGCCGATGGTACTGCAGGGGGGACCCTGTGGGAGAGTAGGACGCCGCCGAACAAATTTTGGAATAGCCTCGTTCCCCGAGTTTCGACTCGGGGAACGAGGCTATTTTGCGTTCCGGGCCTATGAGCCACACATAGGGTTCGGCGCTTCTGATTGCCCATTACGTAACCCTGTTGTATGTCACTTCGTGGGCGTGGGTAGATTTTCCGCTCCGGACATGAGGCCACAGACAGGGGGACTGGCGCGTGGGCTGGCGCAAGGAGATCGCCGCAGGCGGCGTTATGAGTGTTAACGGCATGCCGTAACGCTTGCTCTCGGGCCAGCCCCGCGTGGGCCTTCCGGTCCAGTTGACGGACCTGGCGCCCCGGGAGGTGCCAGTGACCGCCGCTCGTGCAAGTGACGCACGATTTCCAGGGCGACGGGCCGCTCGTAGTAGGCCCTCGCCGAACGACTGGGGCGCCTCCGGGGGCGACTCACAGCGTGATCCGGCCCCAATGCCTGAGGTCCGTGCCGACAGCGACGCTGCGGTTTCTCGGTGGGCGGCTCCATCCCTATGATCTTCGTTATCGGTTGCGGCCCGACGGGCTTCCCCATGAGGACATGCCCCCACCCGCACGAGTCACTCGTGCCCAGGGGGAACCACCTCGTGTCCATGCTTCTGCTGAAGTTGGCAGCTCAGGATCTTCTTCACCTGAATTCAAGGCGTCGTATGGTGCCGCACCTCGCGGCCAGATGGCGCCACTTCCGAGGGGCTGACGCATCGCTGACGGAACGTTCCGCATGGGCGGAAAGCCTGGTCAGCCTTGCGAACGACCTGGTTGCTGCCGATCGCGGCAACGTGGAGATGATCGTCGAGTGCGCCGCCACTCTCGACGAGGCCGACCGACCGGGTGACCCCAGACTCATCGATGTCGTTCTCGTGGGTCATCATCCGCAGGGGCGCCGATTGTCCGTTCAGCTCGTCGAGTTGAAGCGCTGGTCGATGGTGACCAGGGTGGAACGGGCCACCGCGGAGCTGGTGCATGTAGCGGGGATGGGCAGCAAGAAGCACCCGGCTCTGCAACTACGCGACTACTACGAGGCGTTCACAAGCAGCAGGGGCCCGCTTCGCGGACTCGACTTCGAATGCGGTGGGTTCGCCTATCTGCACAACGCCACCGAGGCATCTGTGCAGGCGCTGATCGACGTGGACAGTCCGACGGGGCCGTACGCCCATGTGTACACGAACGACCGGCGCGAAAGACTGCTGTCCGACCTCCGGCAGCATTTCACCGATGAAGGTGGCGCTTCAGCCGCCGAGATGCTCCTGCAAAGCATGGGCTTGCGCAATACGCCGCTGCTCGACGCCATGATGTGGTCCCGCGGAGACGACACCGTCTTTACCCTGCGCGGCCGGCAGAAGGCGGTCGCCGACCAGATTCTGGAGACGGCTTCCAAGGTCCTCCCGGACCCCCGGCGTCCCGCCCTTGTCCCGGACGAGCGGCGGGTGATCTTCCTGGTGACCGGTGGCGCCGGCACTGGTAAGAGCGCCATCGGCCTCCAGATCAAGGCGGAGCTGGAGGCCCAGGGCCGGACGGTCAAGTACGCCAGCGGTAGTCGGGCGTTTAATGGCGCCATTCAGGAACATGTCGGTTACGGGGACCGTGAGTTCCGGGAGACCTTCACCTACTTCAGCAGCTTCGTCACCCCGCCAGACCCACCGCTGGACGTGCTGATATGCGACGAGGCGCACCGCATTCGTGACCGCTCCACCAGTCGCTTCTGGAAGCCCGAACAACAGGGCACACAGCCGCAGGTGGATGAGCTCCTCGACGCGTCCCGCCTGACGGTGTTCTTCCTCGACGAGGGCCAGTCCGTACGGCCGAACGACGTGGGCACCGTCAGCCTGATAGAGGACGCAGCCAGGCGGCACGATGCCCGGCTCGTGCGATACGACCTCCGGGAGCAGTTCCGGTGCGGCGGCAGCGACGCCTACATCCGCTGGGTCCGCGCTGTGCTCGGCGTGACGGATGAGGCGCCGGAGCAGTGGACACCGGACGGACTCATGCACGTCGAGGTGGCGGACAATCCGGAGGAGCTCGAACGGATCATCCGCACTGAGGCCCTCGCCGGTGCATCCGCGCGCATGGTTGCGGGCTACTGCTGGCCGTGGACGAAGCCACTGGGCAAGGACAAGCGGCTGGAGGCAGACGTCCGCATCGGCGACTGGCACAGGCCGTGGAACGCGGACAGCGAGACTTTCTGCGAGAACGAGGCACCACCGTCGAAGATCTGGTCCGTGCACGAGAACGGCCTCGGCCAGATCGGCTGTGTATACACGGCGCAGGGTCTCGAGTGGGACTGGTGCGGCGTGATCATGGGTGAGGACATGGTGCGCCGCGACGGCCGTTGGGTGTTCCGTCGGGGCAAGGACCGCCAAGGCCCGGAGGCGGGCGTCAAGCGCGTAGCCGTCCCCGGATCGTTCGACCCGAAGGTGAAGCCCGGCAGCGTCGATGACGAGGAGTTCGCACGGCTCGTCCGCCATGCCTATCACGTGTTGATGACCCGGGCGAGCCGGGCGACGGTGCTCTACTCCGTGGATGAGGAGACGCGGGACTACCTGAAGAAGCAGGTCGGAGAGGTCCAGATCCACGGGCTGCGCCCCACCTGGGAGAACCTGCCGCAAGAGGCACGGATACCGCACCTGCCACGGCCCCGGAGAGGTAAGCGTCCCCGCCGGAACCGGAAGAGGCCGGACGCACAGGGGCCGGAGCTGCGGCTCTTCTGACCGGCACTGCTGAACAAGGGGAGTGGCGGGCTCTCCGGGCCCGCCACCTGCCTGCGTCAGAAGAGCAGGCGCGCTGCCGCGGTCAGCGCCGCCACCACGACATTGGCGGTGACGCCGATGGCGACGTCGACCAGGATCTCGCGAAGCCGGTTACGACGTGCAGGCTTGAACTCGACGGGGTTCATGCGTGACCACTCCTTGGCATGAGCTGGAAGTGGCAGGGATCGCCCTACCGGGCATCCGCACTCACACCACGTGCAGCACGCGATGGAAACCACTCGTCAGTCACAGCCGAGGACCGGCACTGAACACCGCTGACGTACCCTCCGGGAAGATGCGCAGCGTGAACAACAGTAGTACACCCAGGTGTTGGGCCTGATCGAATTCCGGCCGCCGTCGGTCCCCGGTCACGGTGCCGTTCCGTCCATCGGACCTCATCCTTGGGCCGAACCGTCGCTGGTCGTTGGGATCAGAGAGCGGAGCTTCTCGCGGGTCTCCGGGTCCGTCGAGTAGACGATGGTCCCGATCATGCCCCGGGTCAGTAGCACCTTGTAGGTGTTGCGGATCAGCCGGTCGACGTCCTCGTCCGGGGTGGCCTTGGTGAAGGAAGGGTCCTTGGACGCGGTGCGATCCACGACCCAGCGGTCGGTCCGCCAGACGAGGTCCGGACCCATGATCACGCCCGACCAGTCGTACTCGAAGCCCTGCGCCGTGTACACACACCCGACCTGGCCGAACCCCGCGGGGTCGGTGGCCCAGAGCGGCGCCGGCGGCGCACCGAGGAGGGCGCGCTCGCCGTAGAGGTTCCACGGCCTCGCCCAGTCACCGATGGTCACGTCGGTGGGCAGTGCGGTCATGCTCGGAGTGAGCTTCGTCGTCCACGTCCAGCAGTAGCCGGCGGACATGCGAGCGCCGAAGTCCTCGGCCCGACGTGCGGCCAGGAAGTCCTCCAACTCCTGCGGGGTCTCGGCGGTCAGCAGGTGCACCTTGGCATCCGGCTCCCACACAACGGGTCCGTCGCCTTCCAGCCCCAGCAGGCTGGTCACCCACCGCAGGTACGCGTCACTGCCACCGCACCGGAACTGGCTGTCCAGTTCCACCACCGTGCACTCCAGCCCCTGCTCGGCCGCGGCCTGCCGGATCTGGTCCACCGTTCCCATCTCGCCAGGACGCACCACCTGGTGCTGGTCCAGCAGGAACACCGGTACCCGAGCGGCGTCGATCAGCTCCGCCACCTGCGGCCGGCCGGTGCGCAGCGCTGCCTTGGTGTAGCGATTGGCGGAGGTCTTGCGGAGGCGATGCGCCTCGTCGCAGACCAACACGTCGAGATCGTTGGGCTCGGCCTCCATGAAGCTGTTGAAATACCGGAAGAGCTTTTGGACTTCGGGCTTGCGGGCACCCGCGACCTTGCGCATCGTCTTGGTGAACGACTGCGACCCGGTGGCGTGCAGGGCCGGAACCCCGCGCCGGTAGAGATCCCCCAGCAGGGACAAGGCGATCACGCTCTTTCCGGAGCCCGGACCGCCGGCCACCACAATGACCTGCTTGTGATGGGATCGCCGCGCCTGCCGGACCGCGGACATCACCGTCTCGTAGGCGAGCCGCTGCTCGTCCAGCAGCACGAACTGCTCCCGGCTGCGCACCTCCTCGGCAGCAACGGCCATGAGCTGCTTGGACGGCCGGACCTTGCCCTGGAGCAGGACGTCGGCGGCTTCGGCGCCGGGCTTGGCCGCCAGCCTCGAACGGAGGTAGCTGAGGAAGGCGCCGCGCTGGTCGCCCGTGAACATCCGGCCCCGATGATCCTCGGTGACAGCCCGCAACCCCGCCACCCCGAACTCGGTTGCGTTGTGCAGGTAGGCCACCCCGGCGATCGACTCGGGGATGCGCTCCAACGCCCCGTTGAACGACACCAGGTAGTCGCAGTAGCCGCGTACCTGCTCGATCGGGTTCAGGACCGGCGCCGGGTAGGCGGGGATGCGGCAGCGCAGCGGGTCGTCGTCCTCCGGGTAGGCCTCGCTCCACTGCTTGAGTTCGACCACGACGTACGACGGCGCGCCGGTGGCGGGGTGTACGCCGGCGAGTATCACGTCCGCGCGCTTGCTCGTCAGCGGCAGCCCGTACTCCAGCAGCATCTCGACGTCGCCGAGCCCGGCTTCCACCAGCGCGTTGGTCAGCGCGGGGATACTGCGCTCCCAGGAACGGACCTCCGCCGCCTGGGGCCGATGGTGGTGTCTGTGCAGGAAGTTCTCGGTCAGGAGTTCCGCCAGCCGTCCTTCGAGGTGGGTGCGGTCGGCCAACGATGCCGCGGACTCACGGAACAGCAAGAAAATGCCCCCAGGCAGCACGAAGTGACTCGTGCGGGTGGGGGCATGTCCTTCTGTTCCGCGGAGGCGGAGCGGAAGCCCGTCGGGCCGCTGAGATGGTGCCAGCCATCCTAGAACAGGGGTGGAACGTGGGCCCGGGGTGTGGATGTCGTCGTCTGGCAGGCAGATTTCGTCATGGCGCGGGGCGATGAGGGAATCCGGCTGCCGCCGCCAAGGTCGCGCGGCTTGGTGTGAGCTTGTCTCAGGGCACCCTCGACAGGCAGGTATCGCAGGATGCTCCGCTCCGGCCCTCAGAGGAGGGCGGCCCGTTCTGCGTCGTCGCAGCTGTTAGTTCGGTATGTCCCTCAGCAGCTTGAGGATTTTCGGGTGGTCGAAGGCGTCGCCGAGGGGGTCGGTGGGGGGACCTGGTCGGGGTGTTGTTCGGTGAGTTCTCTTCGGATTTCGGTGAGGTGCTCTATTCGGGCCAGGTAGTCCGGGAGGAGGGTGTCGATGCGCTTTGCGGCTTCTTTTGGGTCGCTGGGCATCAGGGCGCGGACCAGGTGTTTGTATTCCTCGGGGGCTTCGAGGGGGGCTTGACGGCGGGGGAGTTTTTTGATGACGGTGTAGGGGTCGACTTCCTCGAAGGCCCAGGTTCCGTCGCTCTGTTCCGTGGCCCAGACGACGGTGCCCCGTTCGCGGGAGAGCGTGAGTTGGTGGTGTGGGCCCGCGAGGCGGCTGAGGAGGGGGAGCGGAATGGCGTGGGGGCCGGCCAGCTTGGCGGCTTCGCGCAGGGAGGGGACGGAGAAGTACGCGCCGGCGGTGGGGTGCGGCTGGGAGGCGCCGCTTGCCGGTGCCGTGTCGTAGGGGGCGCTCAGGGTCGCGTCGTCGGTGGGCTTCGGCTCGCATTCGTCCTTGAGCCAGGTGACGACGACCAGGCGGGAGTTGGGGAGGCCCGCCGGGTAGAGGACGTTGCTCACCACGTGGATGATCTCGTAGTCGTGGCGGGGCAGGGCCTGGAAGAAGTGGCGGCCCTCGCCGCTCTTGCGCACCTCGGAGCTCGCGTGCCACAGCCGTTCGCAGTCCGGGTCCTGGAGGATGTACGCGAGCAGCTTTTGCAGTTCGGGGTTGTGGGGGTGCTCGGCGAGGGCGAAGCGGAGCTGTTCGAGGTAGATGGCGGCGTGGTGCTCCCAGTTGATGAACTGGCGGCGGGCCTCCTTGCTGCGCAGGGCCCAGCGCATCAGGTTCGCGCCCCGCTCCCGCACCCAGGGGTACCACTCGGCCATGGCGGTGTTGTAGCCGATGATGTCCCAGCTCAGGTCGCTGATGTACGCGGGGCTGGGCATCTGCTGGTCGAGCAGGAGCTGCAGCAGGGTCGCCGCTTCGGAGCTCAGGGCGGGGATGGTGGTGGTGACGGCGCCGCCCAGGGCGTAGAGGTGGAGGGTCGTCTCCTGGTCGGGGCCGAGCATCAGTTCCCGGGCGAGCGCGTCGAGAATGGTCCGCTCCAGGCGGGGCGTGGCGCCGCCTTCGAGGTCGATGTACCAGCGCACGCTGCGGCCGATGGCCTGGGCCACCTCTTTCTGGGTGAGCGGCCTGCCGAGTCCTCGCTTCTCGCCGGCGGCCGCGCGCCAGGCCCGTAGCAGACCGGCCAGGCCCATGAGTTCGAGGGGAGTGAGCGCCGCTTCCCGGTCGCCGGAGGAGTCGTGGGGTATGGGTGCGGACTCGGGCATGCTCCTGTCCTCCGTAATGGGGAACGGGCCCCAGATCAGTGGGTGCGAAGTGGGGTCGGTAACCGCCTCCGCGGACTCGTTCTCCAGCGACGAATGCCAAGCCAACGCCTTCGAGGCGGGACAAGAGGTTGAAGCAAAAACCAGCCTGCCGGTCGGTAGATGCTCAATGGAGCGGGGGGCGCAACACTTTGTACACCGTTTTGCCGCAGCTGTAAAAAATTGCACCCCGGTTGCATGCGTAGGAATCCTCACCTTCCGCCCGGTGGGATGAGTAATTTCGGCCAGTGTTGGCGTGGGGGAGATTGTTGGTCATGTTTCGGGAAAGTCCGTGGCGGGGTGTGGGTGGGGTGTGGTGGGCGTGAGTGGGGCGGGGTGTGGAGTGCTGCGGGTGGGGGCGTAATGGGGGCAAAGGGGGTGAGTGAGTGTGGGGAGGGGGGTTGGGCGGTCGGGCGCGGGGCGGGATCGTTGGTGGTGTTGGGGGTGGGGGTGTGCCGGGAGGGGTGGAATCCGGCCTGTTGTTCGATCGGGGGGTGCTCAGCGGTTCGGGCCGGCGTCAGGAATGAGACGCCGGCCCGAACGGTCCGTCAGGGGGAGGGGATGTCTGGTAGGGGGTGAGAGGGGAGGGGGAGGGGGACGAGAGGGGGGAGTTGCGGTTGGTGGGCGGGGCTGAGGTTGGGGTGGGTGGCTTGTGGTGTGGTGCGGGTGGGGTTCAGGCCTGTGGGAGGGCGCCGGCGTCGATCACGTAGCCGGCGCCGGTGATGCGCTGGGCGCGGTCCGAGGCCAGGAAGGCCACGAGGTCGGCGACGTCGGTCGGCTCGGTGATGCCCGTCATCGGGGCGCCTTCGGCCTCGACCATCATGTGGGCGACCGCATCGCCGTCCTGGCCGGTGGCCCCCATGATGTTCTCCGCGACCATGTCCATGGCGGGCGTTTTGACCAGCCCGGGGAGCACGCTGTTGACGCGTACGTTGTGCGGGGCGACCTCGGTCGCCAGCCCCTTCGCGTAGTTGATGAGTGCCGCCTTCGCCGCCCCGTAGTGCAGCAGAGGACCGGCCGGACGGCGGGCGACGGTCGAGGCCACCTCGATGATCACCCCGCTGCGCCGCTCGATCATCGACGGCAGGACGGCCCGGTCCAGCCGCACCGCGGCGAGGTAGTTCGTCATCAGTGCCTCGACCCAGTCCTCGTCGGGGATCGAGGCGGAGCCGCCGAAGTGCGGCATGCCGCCGCTGCTGGCGCCACCCGCGTTGTTGACGAGTATGTCGACCCCGCCGAGCAGTTCGAAGGCGGCGTCGGCCAGGCTCTCGACGCCTTCTGGGGTGCTCACGTCGGCGGTGACCAGGCGTACCGAATCCGGAAGTCCCGGCGCCTCTTTGCGCGCCGAGGTCACCACGGTCGCGCCCTCCTCGACCAGGCGCTGAACGATTGCCAGGCCGATTCCGCGGGTGCCGCCCGTGACGAGTGCGCGCTTTCCCCGCAGGCCTGCCGATGTGCTGTTCCCCTGGGCCATGATGTGCTCCTGTCTTCGTCAGCGGTGGTGGTGATGAATGGGCCGGTGGGCTACGGGCGCGGGCTCGGCGCCGTCAGTTCGCTGCCTTTGCCTGTTGCCGTTCCGCGGCGATATCCGCGATGTTCTTGTTTCCTTCCGCCCAGAGAATCGACATCGCCAGCTCGTCGATCTTCCAGCTGTCGCCGGAACGCACGAGATGGAAGCGGTAGGTTCCGCCGATGCGCCACAAAGGGGAGCCGAGCGGGTTTTCCAGCCGGTGGGTCGCCTGGAAAGAGGCGGTGCATTCCGCGGTGTCGCCGTCCAGGGTCACCAGATGATTGGTCATCAGGTGTTGGGAGGCGTCGTAGCCGCCGAGCACCGCGACCCAGGAATCGATGAGTTCCGTGGCCGTCAGCGTGACCGGCGTTCCGCCGAGCAGGCTGGTGTAGTCCAGGAGAACCTTGTGGGTGAACAAGGCGGTGGCTTTGTCCCATTCGTGGCGGTCGGTGTGCCAGCCCATGCGATCGCAGGTCTCGATGATCGCGTAACGGTCGTCCATGCGTGCTTCCTGTCCGGGAACGAAATGTGGGCGGAGGGAGGGGGCGGGGGCGCCTTGCGGGCGGCCCCTACCAGGTGACGGGGAGGTCGTGCAGGCCCTCCAGCGTCATGCCGACCTTCATGGAGACCTGGTCCATCGGGACGGCCAGCCGGAGCGTGGGAATCCGCTTGAACAGGGTGCCGAAGAGGATCTCCAGCTCGGCCCTGGCCAGGTTCTCGCCCAGGCACCGGTGGGGTCCGTGGCCGAATGCCAGATGACCCTGGGTGGAGCGGCGGATGTCGAAGGTGTCGGGGTCCTCGAAGGCGCTGGGGTCGCGGTTGGCCGCGGCGGTCGAGAGGATGACGCCGTCGCCCTCCTTGATCACCTGCCCGGCCACCTCCACGTCGGTGGTGGCGACGCGCAGCGTGGTCAGGTCGGCGATGGACAAGAAGCGCATCAGCTCCTCCACCGCGCCGGGCAGCAGCTCGGGGTCCTCGCGCAGCATCGCCAGCTGGTCCGGGTGCTCCAGCAGCGTCAGGGTGCCCAGACCGATCATGCTCGTGGTCGTCTCCTGACCGCCGATCAGCAGGGCGACCATGAGCTTCGACACCTCGATCGACGTCAGCTCACCGGTGTTCAGCCGCTCCGTGATGAGCGTGCTGAGCAGGTCGTCGCCCAGGTTGGTCTGCTTGGCCTGTACGACCTTGACCAGATAGTCGAGCAGCTCGCGCCCGGCTTCGACGGCCTTCTCCAGGTCGGGAGCCTGCATGATGCCCTGGGCGTGCACCTCGAAGAGCTCGTGCTCCTCGTAGGAGATGCCGAGCATCTTGCAGATCACCCGCGACGGCAGCGGCCGGCCCAGCACCGAGACCAGGTCGACCGGCCCCTCGTGCCGCAGCAGTTCGTCGATGAGCTCGTCGGCGACCTGCTGGATCATCGGCCGGAGCCGCTCCACCTGCTTGGCGGTGAAGCGCGGCAGCAGCATGCGCCGACGGGACTTGTGCGGCTCCCCGTCCAGGCCGAACAGCTCCTGGGTGAACTCGGGGAAGTTCTTCTCCCGTTCGGCCAGGATCGGGAAGGCCGGGTTGTCGTGGTCGGAGGAGAAGAGCTTGGCGTCGGCGAACATCTCGCGCGTCTCCTTGTGCTGGGTCACCAGCCACGCGGTCCGGCCGTCGTACAGCCGCACCTGGGAGAGCGGGCCCTCCTCCGCGAGCTCGGTGTACTCCGTCGGCGGGTGGTAGGGGCAGCCCCGCCGCATCGGGTACTCGTGCAGTTCCTCGCCGGTCGTCGCCGTCGATGTCTCGGTCATTTCGGTCCTCTTTCGTTCGGAGTTGACGGAGCGTGGGTCTCCCGGGCCGTGGTCGGTCACGGGCCGGGACGGGGGGAGGGGGCGGCGAGCCAGGCGTGCACCGACCGCGCGACCGCTTCGGCGTCGTCCTCCACGATCGTGAAGTGGTCGCCGGGTACGCGCTCGACCGCCATGGGGAACGCCAGGGCGCGCTCCGTGGCTTCGGGCGCCGCCGCCGTGTCGCCGTCGGCGGGCATCGGGTCGGTGGCCTGGATCATGACGGTGGGCGCCTGCGTGGCAGCCGGCGTGAAGTCGGCGAACATCCGCAGATACGCACCCATCGCGGTCCAGCGGACATGGTCGATCCGGCCGAAGGTGTCCTCCCGGTCGAACATGCCCCGGGTCAGCGCCGGCTGGACCAGCGGCAGGTTGTCGTCGACGAAGTAGGTGTCCAGCAGCACCACGGCCGACGGCCCGCGGCCGCGCCGCTCCAGAGCTCCCGCCACGGCGTTGGCGAGCCAGCCGCCGGAGGAGTATCCGGCCAGGGCGTACGGGGCGTCGCCCGCACAGCGCAGCACCGCATCGGCCTGGGTCTCCACCATGGTCGCGAAGTCGGCGGGCAGCAGCTCACCGGCCACGAAGCCCGGCACCGGCAGCACCGACACCTCCCGGAGCCCGTCGAGAGCCGAGGCGAAGCGCGCGTACTGCAGCGGGCTCGACGACGCCCCGACACTGGGGAAGCAGATCAGGGCGGGGCGCTCGGGGCCCTCGGACAACCGGAGCGGCTCCGCGGCGGCGGCGCCCTCCTGGCCGGCCGTGAACGTCGGCCGCAGCCTGGAGGCGGCTGCCAGGAACTCGTTCGCCTCGCCGATCCTGTTCTCCTGGCAGGCCTGCCGGTACAGGGCGTCGATGGTGTCCTCCTGCTGGGTGCCGCCGCCCTGACCGGGCCGGGCGGCGCCGAGCAGTTCGCCCAGCCGCACGGCGAGCGCCGCCGGCGTGCCGCTGTCGAAGACCACCGTGGCGGGCAGGTGCAGGCCGGTCGCCTCGCCGAGCGCGTTGCGCAGTTCCACCGCGGTCAGCGAGTCGAACCCCGACTCCAGGAACGGCCGGGAGTCGTCGAACTCCTCCGCCGCGGTGTGCCCCAGCACGCCGGCCGCGCGCGCCCGCACCAACTCGCGCAGCGCCGTGGCCAGTTCCTCCTCGCCGAGTTCGGTCAGCGGCCGGGCCGCCGGGGCCGGCTCGGGACGTGCCGCGGGGAGCAGTCCGCGCAGCGCGGCCGGCACGCCCGCCCGGCCCGCAGTGCCGCGCAGCACCGCGGTGTCCAGGCGCATCGGGACGAGCAGCGGGTCGTCGCCCGCCCAGGCCGCGTCGAGCAGGGCCAGGCCCTCCGCGGAGGTCAGCGCGAGCACGCCGGTGCGCGCGAGCCGGGCGAGGTCGTCGCGGTCCAGCGTGCCGGTCATGCCGCCCTGGTGCTGTTCCCACGGTCCCCAGGCCAGCGAGACCGCGGGCAGCCCCTGGGCGGCCCGGTGCTGCGCCAGCGCGTCGAGGAAGGCGTTCGCCGCGGCGTAGTTGCCCTGGCCCGCGGCGCCCAGGACGCCGGCCGCCGAGGAGAACAGCACGAACGCCGACAGGCCGGCGTCGCGGGTCAGTTCGTGCAGATGCGCCGCCGCGTCCATCTTGGCCCGCAGCACCGCGTCCACCCGCTCCGGTGTCAGCGAGGTGAGCACGCCGTCGTCGATCACGCCGGCGGTGTGCACCACCGCGGACAGCGGATGCGCGGCGGGGACGGTCGCCAGGAGCTCCGCCAGCGCGTCCCGGTCGGCCACGTCGCAGGCGGCGACGGTGACCTGGGCACCGAGCCCGGCCAGTTCGGCGGCCAGCTCCGCGGCGCCGTCGGCCGCCCGGCCGCGGCGGCTCGCCAGAACCAGGTGCCGTACGCCGTGCCGTTCGGCCAGCCATCGGGCGACCTGGGCACCGAGGCCTCCGGTTCCGCCGGTCACCAGGACGGTGCCGTCGGGGTCCAGCGCGAGGTCCTGCGGCGCGCCGGGCACCGCCACCCGGGCGAGCCGGGGGGCGAGCAGATCGCCGGCGCGTATCGCCAGCTGGGGTTCGCCGGTGCCGAGCGCCGCGGCCAGTGCGCGTCGCGAGGCTTCCTCCCCGTCCGTGTCGATCAGTACGAAGCGGTCCGGGTTCTCGGTCTGTGCGGAGCGGATCAGGCCCCACACGGGCGCCTGGGCCAGTGCCGGGCCGTCCTCGCCGGGGCCGGTGGCCACCGCGCCCCGGGTCACGAAGGCCAGCCGGGTTCCGGCGAAGCGCGGGTCGGCCAGCCACGACTGGGCCGCCGCCAGCGCCTCGTGGACGATGCCGCGGCCCGCCGCCGCGGCATCCACGCCGTCGGCGGGCGCGCCGACGGCCAGCACGACCGCGTCCGGTACCGGCGCGCCCGCGGCGACCGCCTCGCCCAGCTCCGCCAGACCGGAGCCGCGGACGACCTGGATGCCGGCGGACTCAAGGCCCAGGGCCGGCTCGGCGCCGTCCGCGCCCACCACGGCGCACGTGCGCACCGGCGCCGCCTCGGACACCTCGACCCGGGGCCAGTCGACCCGGAAGAGCGCATCGCGCCGGACGCCGCCCGCGGCCCGGATCTGCTCGCGGGTGACCGGCCGCAGCACCAGGGACCGCACCGAGGCCACCGGCCGGCCGTCCTCGTCCGCGGCCGCCACCGCCACGCTGTCGGGCCCGGCCGGCGCGAGCCTGACGCGCAGGGCCGAAGCCCCGGTGCGGTGCAGTGCCACGCCGTTCCAGGAGAACGGCACCCGGGCCCCGCCCTCGCCCTCGATCAGGCCGCCCAGGCCGACGCCGTGCAGCGCGGCGTCCAGCAGCGCGGGGTGCACGCCGAAGTCGCCGGCCCCGCCTGTGCCCTGCTGCGGCAGCGCCACTTCGGCGAACAGCTCCGTGCCGCGCCGCCAGGCGGCCCCAAGGCCCCGGAACACCGGGCCGTACCCCAGGCCCGCGGCGGCGAGCTCGTCGTAGAGGTCCGACACCCCGACCTCGGTGGCACCTTCGGGGGGCCACACCGCGAGCCGCTCGGGCTCCTGGCCGGCCGGAGCGCAAAGGAGGCCGGTGGCGTGCCGGGTCGGCTCCTCCTGCGGTGGGGCGTCCTCGGGCCGGGAGTGGATGCTCACCGGACGACGTCCTGAGTCGTCCGCGGCGCCGACGAGGACCTGGACGTGCACGGCGCCGTGTTCCGCGAGCACCAGCGGTGCTTCCAGGGTGAGTTCCTCGACCTCGGGCAGGCCCGTCTCCCGGCCGGCGGCCAGTGCCAGGTCCACCAGCGCGGTGCCGGGCAGCAGGGGGGTGCCCAGCACCGTGTGGTCGGCGAGCCAGGGGTGGTCCGCCGACGACAGCCGGCCGGTGAAGAGGGTGGCATCCCCCGTCGGCAGGTCGATGGCGCCGCCGAGCAACGCATGGCCGACACCGCGCAGACCCGCCAGGTGCGCCTGCCCCGCGCCCGGTCCTTCCTCTTCCGCGTCGAGCCAGAAGCGCCGGCGCTGGAACGGATAGGTCGGCAGGTCGACCGGCCGGGCCCCGGTGCCCGAGAAGTACTTCGCCCAGTCCACCGGTGTGCCGTGGGCGTGCAGCCGGGACACCGCCGCGACCAGCGTCTCCTCCTCGGACCGGTCGGCCCGCGCGGTCGCGGCCAGCACCGCGGCGCCGTCGTCCGCGAGCGCGCTCTGCGCCATGGGCGTAAGGACGCCGTCGGGTCCCAGTTCCACAAACCGGCCGGCGCCGCGGGCTTCGAGGGTGCGGACCGCGTCGAGGAAGCGCACCGCCTCGCGTGCGTGGCGCACCCAGTAGTCGGGCGAGGCCAGCTCCCGCGCCGTCGCCAGGTCCCCGGTCAGGGTGGACACCAGCGGGATCCGCGGTTCCCGGAAGTCCAACTCCGCGGCCACCGCGCGGAATTCGTCCAGCATCCCGTCCATGTGAGGGGAGTGGAAGGCGTGGCTCACCTGCAGCCGCCGGGTCTTGCGCCCGCGTGCGGCGAACCCTCGCGCGCTCTCCTCCACCGCGGCCTCGTCGCCGCTGAGGACGAGCGAGGACGGCCCGTTGACCGCAGCGACGGCGACCCTGCCGTGGAAGTCCTCCAGGAACGGCAGCACCTCCTCCTCGGTGGCCTGGACGGCCACCATCGCCCCGCCGGAGGGCATCCGCTGCATCAGCCGGCCCCGGTGCGCCACCAGGAGCGCGGCATCCGGCAGGGACAGCACGCCGGCCACGTGCGCCGCGGCCAGCTCGCCGATCGAATGGCCCGCGACGAAGTCCGGCCGCACGCCCCAGTGCTCCAGCAGCCGGAACAGCGCCACCTCGAAGGCGAACAGCGCCGGCTGGGCGTACGCGGTGTGGTCCAGCAGGCCTTCGGCGCCCGCGTCGCCGGAGACCACCTCCTTGAGCGGGCGGTCCAGATGGGCGTCCAACTGCTCGTAGACCGTGTCCAGCGCGTCGGCGAACGCCGGGAACGCGGCGTACAGCTCCCGGCCCATCTCCCGGCGCTGGCTGCCCTGACCGGTGAACAGGAACGCGAGCGGGGACGTGCCGGACACGCCGCGGACCAGGCCGGGCGCGGCGCCGTCGTCGGCCAGGGCGCCGAGCGCCCGGCGCACCTGGTCGCGGTCCCGGGCCACCACGACCGCGCGGTGGTCGAGCGCCGGGCGCCGGCTCAGTGACCAGGCCGTGTCGACCGGCCGCTCGCCGGGCCGCTCGTCGAGGTGCGCCACCAGCCCGCGCGCCTGCGCCCGCAGCGCCTCGGCGCTCTTCGCCGACAGCAGCCAGGGCAGCACCACGCCGTCGTCGTCGAAGCCCTCCGCGGCCTCGCCGCCGGTCTCCTCCCGGGGTGCCTGCTCCAGGACGACGTGGGCGTTGGTGCCGCTGACCCCGAAGGACGAGACGCCCGCCCGGCGCGGCCCGGTGCCCTCGGGCCAGGCGCGTTGCCGGGTCAGCAGCTCGACGCCGCCGGCCGACCACTCCACGTGCGGTGTCGGCTCGTCGATATGCAGACTCGCCGGCAGCACGCCCTGCCGCATCGCCATCACCATCTTGATCACCCCGGCGACGCCGGCGGCGGCCTGGGTGTGGCCGATGTTGGACTTCACCGAACCCAGCCACAGCGGGCGGTCCGCGGGGCGGTCCTGGCCGTACGTCGCCAGCAGGGCCTGCGCCTCGATCGGGTCGCCGAGGCGGGTGCCGGTCCCGTGCGCCTCGACGGCGTCCACATCGGACGGCGACAGCCGGGCCTGGGCCAGCGCCTGGCGGATCACCCGCTGCTGCGAGGGGCCGTTCGGCGCGGTCAGCCCGCTGCTGGCACCGTCCTGGTTGACGGCGGAGCCGCGGATCACGGCCAGCACCGGGTGGCCGTTCGCCTGCGCGTCCGACAGCCGCTCCAGCACCAGGACGCCGGCGCCCTCGCCCCAGCCGGTGCCGTCGGCCGCCGCGGCGAAGGACTTGCACCGGCCGTCGGAGGCCAGCCCGCCCTGGCGGCTGAACTCCACGAACACGCCCGGGGTGGACATCACCGTCACGCCGCCCGCCAGGGCCAGGGAGCACTCCCCGGAGCGCAGCGCGCTGCTCGCCAGGTGCAGCGCCACCAGCGACGACGAGCACGCGGTGTCCACCGTCACCGCGGGCCCCTCCAGCCCGAACGTGTACGACAGGCGGCCGGAGGCGACGCTGCCGGCGCTGCCGTTGCCGAGGTAGCCCTCCAGCGCCTCCGGCGCGTGGGTGAAGCGGCCGCCGTAGTCGCTGTACATCACGCCGAGGAAGACGCCGGTCCGGCTGCCGCGCAGGGAGTCCGGGGCGATCCGCGCCCGTTCCAGGACCTCCCAGGTCAGCTCCAGCATCAGGCGCTGCTGGGGGTCCATCGCCAGCGCCTCGCGCGGACTGATCCCGAAGAACTCCGGGTCGAACTCCGCGGAGTCGTACAGGAACCCGCCCACCCCGGCGTGCGATCTGCCCGGTCCGTCGGCGTCCGGGTCCAGCAGCCGGTCGAGGTCCCAGCCCCGGTCGGTCGGCAGCCCGGAGAGCGTGTCGCGTCCGTCGGCGACCAGCCGCCACAGGTCCTCGGGGCTGGTGGCGCCGCCGGGGAACCGGCAGGCCATGGAGACCACGGCGATCGGCTCCCGGGCCCGGGCCTCCACCTCTTCCAGGCGCTGCCGCGTCTGCTGCCCCTCCGCGATCGCCCGCTTGAGGTATGCGCGGAGCTTGCTCTCATCCGCCATGCGTTCCCCACCTTCCCGACAGCCGGCACGACGGCTGGTCAATTGGCATTGCTGAACCGGTTGTCCACCAGGTCGAACAGTTCCTCGTCGGTCGCCGCGTCGAGCCCCAGGTCCGTGCCGTCGTGCCCGGTCAGCTCGGTCAGCAGCTCCGACAGCCGCTCCAGGGCCCGCTCGCGCACCTCGTCCCCCTGTTGCGTGGCACGCAGCCCGGCCGCCAGCCGGTCGACGCCGGCGAGGACGTCGGCGGCAGGCCGGTCCCCTTCCGGGGCCAGCAGGGTGCCGAGGTGCCGGGCGACGGCCTGTGGCGTGGGGTGGTCGAAGACCAGGGTGGTCGGCAGGCGGCGCCCGGTCGCCGCGGCGAGCCGGTTGCGCAGCTCGACGGCGGTCAGCGAGTCGAAGCCCAGCTCCAAAAAGCCCCGGGTGTCCGCGATCTCGTCCGGGGAGCGGTGTCCCAGCACCGTCGCCACCGTGGTGCGGACGAGTTCCAGCAGCACCCGCTCCCGCTCGTCCTCGGGCAGCGCGTCCAGGCCCTCGACCGCCGTCGGCTCCGACGGTCCCACGGCGCCGCGCCCGAGGGCCGCGGCCCTGCGCACGGCGGGGCCCGCCAGGGTGCGCAGCACCGGCGGGACCGCACCGGAGGCGGCCCGCGCCCGCAGCGCGGCCGCGTCGATCCGCAGGGCCGCCAGTACCGCGTCCCCGTCCGCCAGCGCCCGGTCGAAGAGCTCCAGGCCCTCCTGCGAGGCCAGCGGCCGCATTCCCGAGCGCGCGATCCGGGCCAGGTCCACCTCGCCGAGGTGGCCGGTCATTCCGCTCTGCTGCTCCCAGAAGCCCCAGACCAGCGACGTGGCGGGCAGGCCGGCGGCCCGGCGGCGCTGCGCCAGCGCGTCCAGGGCGGCGTTCGCCGAGGCGTACGCCGCCTGCGCGGCCGTCCCGAGGACGCCCGAGGCCGACGAGAACAGCACGAAGGCCGACAGGTCCGTCCCGCGGGTCAGCTCGTCGAGGTGCGCCGCCGCGTCGGTCTTCGGGCGGGCGATGCGGCCGAGCCGTTCCGGTGTCACATCGGTCACCATCGCGTCGTCCAGCACACCGGCCGCGTGGATCACGGCGGTCAGCGGGGCACTGCCCGGTATCCGCGCCAGCAGCGCGGCCAGGGCGTCGCGGTCGGCCACGTCGCACGCGACCACCTCCGCCGTGGCGCCCAGCTCGGCCAGCTCCGCCACCAGTTCGTCGGCTCCCGGAGCCGTCGGTCCCTGACGGCCCACCAGCAGCAGGCGGGTGGCGCCGTGCCCGGTCACCAGATGACGGGCCAGCAGCCTGCCGAGCAGACCGGTGCCACCGGTGATCAGGACGGTCCCCTCGGCGAACGGCCGCCGCCGCTCGGGTGGTTGCGCCGGTTCGCCGGCCCTGGCCAGCCGCGGTACCAGGGCCTCGCCGGCGCGCACCGCGACCTGGGGTTCGCCGGTGGCCAGCGCCGTGGCCAGCTGCTCGGCGGGCGGAGCGGCGCCGTCGAGGTCGACCAGGACGAAACGGCCGGGATGCTCGGTCTGCGCGGACCGCACCAGCCCCCAGACCGCCGCCTGCGCGGAGTCCGGGACGTCGTCGGGGTGCGCCGCCACCGCGCCCCGGGTCAGGAACACCAGCGGCGAGTCCGCGAGGTCGTCGTCGGCGAGGTGGGCCTGCAGCAGTTCCAGTGCCCGCACCGTCGTCGGCCGCACGGCGTCCATGCCGTCGCCGTCGGACGGGTCCGCGGCGCAGGACACCACTACGACTTCGGGCACCGGCCCGCCCGAGCCGATGCTCTCGCCCAGCGCGGCCAGATCGGGGTGGCGCCGCACCGCGGCCGGCGCCTCCACGCTCTCCTCGAAGCCGGGAGCGGAGCCCACCAGCGCCCAACTGCCCGGCGGTGCCTGCCGCGTGGCCGGGGCGGCCGGCCAGGTGAGCCGGTACAGCCCGTCGTGCCGGGGCCGGTGCGCGGAAGCCAGCCGGGCGGGGTCGACCGGCCGCAGGGCCAGCGAGTCCACCGAGGCCACCGGGTTTCCGGACGGGTCGGTGAGGGTGACCGTCACGGCGTCCGTGCCCGCCGGCGTGAGCGCCACCCGCAGCGCGGACGCCCCGACGGCGTGCAGCGAGACGTTGCTCCACGAGAACGGCAGCAGCAGGGGCCGCCCCTTCGCCGGCCCCGCGCCGTCCTCGCCGGCGGCCAGTCCCACGGCGTGCAGCGCCGCGTCCAGCAGCGCCGGATGCAGGCCGAAGGCCTCGGCGTCGGCGAGGTGTTCCTCGTCCAGCCGCACCTCGGCGAAGACCGCTGCGCCCTGCCGCCAGGCGGCGCGCAGTCCCTGGAAGGCCGGCCCGTAGGCGTAGCCCCGGTCGGCCAGCCCGGTGTAGTGGTCGTCGACGTCGAGTGCGACCGCGTCCGCCGGGGGCCAGGCCGCGCCCTCGGGCGCGGGTGCCGGTCCGTCCTCGACCAGGACGCCGGCCGCGTGCCGCGTCCAGGGCTCCTCGTCCCCGGTCCTGGAGTGCACGCTGACGCTCCACCCCTCGGCGTCGGCCCGGTCGGCGGCGACCACCTGCAGCGTCACCTCGCCGTCCTCGGGCAGCGCCAGCGGGGCCTGGATCGTCAGCTCCTGCACCCGGCCGGCGCCGAGCAACTGGCCCGCGTGCAGGGCGAGTTCGAGGAAGGCCGTGCCGGGCAGCAGCACCGTGTCGTGCACCGCGTGGTCGGCGAGCCACGGATGGGACCGGGCCGAGACCCGCCCGCTGAGCACCAGTCCGTCCCCGGTCGCGGTGGCGACGACCGCCCCGACCAGCGGGTGGTCGCCCGCCGTGAGGCCCGTCGCCGCGACGTCCGCGCCGGTGTCCCGGTCGTCCAGCCAGTAGCTCTGCCGCTGGAAGGCGTACGTCGGCAGGTCCACCCGCGTGGCCTCGCGGCCCGCGAACACCGGCGCCCAGTCGACGTCGACGCCGTGCGCGTACAGCCCGCCGGCCGCGCGCAGGAAGCCGTCCAGCCCCCCGTCGTCCCGGCGCAGCGACCCGGTCACCAGCGCGCCGGTCACCTCGGCGTGCTCCATCGTCTCCTGCATCGGCACGGTCAGCACCGGATGCGGGCTGATCTCCAGGAAGGTGTCGTATCCGCTCGTCGCCAGCTCCCGGGTGACCTCCGCCAGCCGCACCGGCTGCCGCAGGTTGCGGTACCAGTACTCGGCCCGCAGGTCGTCCGCCTGAAGGAAGGTGCCGGTGACCGTCGAACAGAACGCCACCCGCGGCGCGTTCGGGGTGATCCCGGCCAGCGCCCGGTGCAGATCGTCGCGGACCGCCTCGACCTGCGGGGAGTGCGAGGCGTAGTCCACCGGGATGCGGCGCGCCCGCACGCCGTCCTCGGCGCAGCGGGCCATCAGCTCGTCCAGCGCCTCGCCGTCGCCGGACACCACGACCGAGGAAGGGCTGTTGACCGCCGCCACCGACAGCCGCTCGCCCCAGGGCGCGAGCAGCGCCGCGGCCGCGGTCTCGCCCAGCGCGACGGTGACCATGCCGCCGCGGCCGGCCAGTGCCCGCAGCGCCTTGCTGCGGACGGCCACCACCCGGGCCGCGTCCTGGAGCGAGAGCGCGCCCGCCACGCACGCGGCGGCGATCTCGCCCTGCGAATGGCCCACCACCGCATCCGGTTCGACGCCCACCGAGCGCCACAGCGCGGCCAGCGACACCATCACCGCGAACAGCGCCGGCTGCACGATGTCGACCCGCTCCAGCCAGTCGTCGTCCGCCTCGCCGCGCAGCACCTGCAGCAGCGACCAGTCCACATGCGGCGCCAGCGCCGCGGCGCACTCCTCGACGGCCTCCCGGAAGACCGGTGAGGTCCGCAGCAGCCCGGCGGCCATGCCGGCGAACTGCGAACCCTGGCCGGGGAAGACGAACACGGTCTTCTCCCGCTCCGCAGCCCCGGCCCCCTCCCGGTCGTCGCCCGCGACGACAGCCGGCGACTCCTCGCCGCGGGACAGCGCCACCAGGCCCTCGACCAGTTCGCTCCGGTCGGCGGCGACCACGACCGCGCGGTGCGCGAAGACCGACCGGGTCGTCGCCAGGGCGTGGCCGATGTCCGCCGCGGCCACCTCGGGCCGGGCGTCGGCGTACGCGCCCAGCCGGGCCGCCTGCGCCCGCAGCGCCTGGCGGCTCACCCCGGACACCACCCACGGCAGCGCCGAGGGGTCGGCCCCGGCGGGGACGGTGTCCGGCGCGGCGGCCTCGGCGGGGAGGTCGTCGGCGGAGGCCTGCTCCAGGACGACATGGGCGTTGGTGCCGCTGACCCCGAAGGACGAGACGGCCGCCCGGCGCGGCCGGTCGTTCGCCGGCCACTGCCGCTCCTCGGTCAGCAGCCGCACCGCGCCCGCCGACCAGTCCACATGCGTGGTGGGCGCGTCCACATGCAGCGTCCGCGGCAGGACGCCGTGCCGCATCGCCATCACCATCTTGATCACTCCGGCCACACCGGAGGCCGCCTGCGTGTGCGCGATGTTGGACTTCACCGACCCCAGCCACAGCGGACGGTCCGCCGCGCGGCCCTGGCCGTAGGTCGCCAGCAGCGCCCGGGCCTCGATGGGGTCGCCCAGGGTCGTTCCGGTGCCGTGTGCCTCGACCGCGTCGACCTCGGTGGGCGAGAGCCGGGCGTCGGCCAGCGCCTCCTCGATCAGCCGCTGCTGGGACGGGCCGTTGGGCGCGGTCAGACCGTTGCCGGCGCCACCGTGGTTGACGGCGGAGCCGCGGATGACGGCCAGCACCGGGTGGCCGTTGCGCCGCGCGTCGGAGAGCCGCTCCAGCACCAGCGCGCCGGCGCCCTCGCCCCAGCCGGTGCCGTCGGCGGCCTCGGCGAAGGACTTGCACCGGCCGTCGGAGGCCAGCCCGCGCTGCCGGCTGAACTCCACGAAGGCGTTCGGGGTGGCCATCACGGTCACCCCGCCGGCCAGGGCCAGGGAGCACTCCCCGGAGCGCAGCGCGTGGCACGCCTGGTGCAGCGCCACCAGCGAGGACGAGCACGCGGTGTCGATGGTCACCGCGGGACCGGTCAGCCCCAGGACGTAGGACGTCCGCCCGGCCGCCACGGCCGCGGTGGAGCCGGTCAGCCGGTAGCCGGCCGCCTCGTCGCTCGTGCTGACCCGCGACGGGAAGGCGTACCCCTGGTGCGTCAGCCCGACGAAGACCCCCGAGCGGCTGCCCCGCAGGGACACCGGGTCGATGCCGGCCCGCTCCAGCGCCTCCCAGACGACCTCCAGCCACAGCCGCTGCTGGGGGTCCATCGCCAGCGCCTCGCGCGGGTTGATCCCGAAGAACTCGGCGTCGAATCCCGCCGCGTCGCCGAGGAAGGCGCCGGTCCGGACGTAGCTCTTGCCCGGCCGGCCCGGCTCCGGGTCGTAGAGCGCCTCCAGGTCCCAGTTCCGGTCCTCCGGAAGCCCCGAGACGGTGTCGGTGCCGTCGGCGACCAGGCGCCACAGCTCTTCCGGGGACGCGACGTCCCCGGGGAAGCGGCACCCCATGGCGACGATCGCGACGGGCTCGTGCTCCCGCTGCTCGGCGTCGTCGAGACGGGCGCGGGTCTGCCGGAGCTCGGTGGTGACCAGCTTCAGATACTGGCGAAGTTTGTCCTCTGAGGTCGTCACGAGATTCCAAGCTCCTTGTTGACGATGTCGAATATCTCCTCGTCGGTGGCCAGCGTCAGCGCGTCGTCACCGGCCGCCTCGGTGGTGCCGCCCTCGCGCCGGTCCCACTTCCACAGCAGCGACCGCAGCCGGGCGACGACCCGGCCGCGCGCGTCGTCGTCGGGCGCCATCGCCTCGACGGCCGCCTCCCACCGGTCCACTTCGGCGAGCACCGCGGTGATCTGCCCGCCGTCGGGCCGCAGTTGCTCGCGCAGGTGCCCGGCCAGCGCCGCCGGAGTGGCGTGGTCGAAGACCACCGTGGTCGGCAGGGCGAGACCGGTGGCCTCGTTGAGCCGGTTGCGCAGCGTCAGCGACGCCATCGAGTCGAACCCGAGGTCCCGGAACGCCAGCGTGGGCCGGACGTGATCGGGCGTGCGGTGCCCCAGGGCGTCGGCCGCGTGCGTGCGCACCAGGTCCAGCAGCAGCCGGTCCTGGTCGTCCTCGCCCAGCGCCGCGAGCCGCTCCTGCAAGGCGTCGGTGCGGCCGGGCCCCGCGGCGCCATGGAGGGCGCGCCGCGCGTCGGGCAGGTCGTTCAGCAGCGCGCGGGAGCGGGACATGCTGTACGCGGGGGCGAACCGGTCCCAGTCGATGTCGGCGAAGGCCGTGTGGGTCTCGTCGCGGTCGAGTGCCGCGCGCAGACCCGCCAGGGCCGTCTGCGGGGTCATCAGCGGTACGCCGCGCTCGCGCAAGCGCTCGCCCGCGCCGTCGGCGGCGGCCATCCCCCCGCCGTCCCACGCGCCCCATGCCACCGAGGTCGCGGCCTGGCCCCCGGCCCGGCGGGCACCGGCCAGCCCGTCCAGGAACGCGTTGCCCGCCGCGTACGCCGCCTGCCCGACGTTGCCCCACAGCCCGGCGCCGGAGGAGAAGAGCACGAACGCGTCGGGGGACCGGCCGGGGGAGCCGTCGAAGACGGCGTCCAGGTTCCTGGCGCCCTCGACCTTGCCGGACAGCACCTCGGCGATCTCCGCCAGACCGCACTCGGCCAGCGGCTTCTCGGCCTGGACCGCGCCGGCGGTGTGTACGACGGTGCTGACCGGATGCTGTGGGGGCAACGACTCGACCACCCGCCGCAGCGCGTCGCGGTCGCCGAGGTCGCAGGCGGCGATCGTCACCTCGCTGCCCAGCCCCTTCAGCTCGGCGGTCAGCTCGGCCGCACCGGGGGCGTCGGGGCCGCGGCGGCTGAGCAGCACCAGGTGCTCCACGCCCTGACCGGCCAGCCAGCGGGCCACCTGCGCGCCGAGCGCGCCCGTTCCGCCGGTCACCAGCGCGCTGCCCGTGGGCTGCCAGGCGCGCCGCACCGGCGCCTGCGCCAGCGGCGAGCGCACCAGCCGGCACCCGTGCACCCCGTCGGCCCGGACGGCCAGTTGGCCCTCGTCGCCCGGGTCGGCGAGGACGCCGACGAGGCGGGACAGGGCGGGCTCGTCCAGCGGTTCGGGCAGGTCGATCAGGCCGCCGCGGTGCTGTGGCGATTCGAGTGCCGCCACCCTGCCCAGCCCCCACACGGCCGCCTGCGCCGGATGCCGCACCGGCGCGTCGCCGGTGGCCACCGCGCCCTGGGTGAGGCACCACAGCGGGGCCTCGATCCCGGTGTCGCCGAGCGCCTGCGTCAGCACCGCCGTCGCCGCCAGTCCCCGGGTCAGCGCGGGCAGTTCCGGCATCGGCCGTTCGTCCGCGGCCAGTACGGACAGCACCCCCGCCAACGGCTCCGCACCGGCCGCCTCCCGCAGCCGGCGGGCGAGCGCCGCCCGGTCGGTCCCGGCCGCGTCGACACCGAGGCGGAGCACCTCAACCGCCCCGGCGCGCTCGCACGCCGCCAGCACCTCGCCCGCCGGGCCGTCGGCACCGTCGGAGGAGACCAGCAGCCACCGGCCGGTCAGCCGGTCCGTGCCGGCGTCGGGCAGCGCCGCCCAGTCGACGCGGTAGCGGTGGTCGTCCACCCGGGCCGAGTCGGCCTCCGCCGCGTCCGCCGCCAGCCAGAACCGCTCGCGCTGGAAGGCGTACGTCGGCAGCTCCACCGGGCGGGCGCCGGTACCGGCGAACACCTGGGGCCAGTCCACCGCGACGCCGCGCACGAACAGCCGGCCCAGCGCCGCCAGCAGCGCGCGCTGCTCGGGCTCGTCGCGGTGCGCCGCCGCGGCGAAGACCACGTCACCGGTGGCGGCGCACTCCTGGCCCATCGCCGCGAGCACCGCGTCCGGGCCGAGTTCCAGGAACGTGGTGGCGCCCTCGGCCTGAAGCGTCCGCACCGCGTCGAGGAACCTGACCGTCTCGCGCGCGTGCCGCGCCCAGTACTCCGGCGCGCACACCTCGTCGGCGCTCACCACGGTGCCGGTCAGCGCGGAGACGACCGGAATCCGCGGGGCGCGGAGGGAGACCCCCCGCACCACGGCGGTGAACTCCGCCACCATGGCGTCCATGCGGTGTGAGTGGAACGCATGGCTGACGCGCAGCCGCTTGGTGTGGCGGCCCTGGTCGGCGAAGTGCGCGGCCACCTCGGCGACGGCGTCCTCGTCACCGGCGACCACCACGGAGGAGGGGCCGTTCACCGCCGCGAGAGCGGCCCGGCCGGCCCGCTCGGCCAGCAGCGGCGCGACCTCGTCCTCCGTGGCCTGCACCGCGGTCATCGCCCCGCCCGGCGGGAGCGCCTGCATCAGCCGGCCCCGGGCGGCGGCCAGGGTGGCCGCGTCCGCGAGCGACAGCACCCCGGCGACATGCGCCGCGGCCAGCTCGCCGATGGAGTGGCCGGAGACGAAGTCCGCGCGCACCCCCCACGACTCCACCAGCCGGTGCAGCGCCACCTCGACCGCGAACAGCGCGGGCTGGGTCCAGCCGGTCTCGTCGAGCAGCCCCTCGGTCCCCGGCCGGCCGAAGACCACGTCGCGCAGGGGCCGGTCGAGATGCCGGTCCAGCTCGGCGCACACCGCGTCGAACGCCTCCGCGAACACCGGGTAGCGGTCGTACCATTCACGCCCCATGCCCACCCGCTGCGCGCCCTGGCCGGTGAACAGGACCGCCAGCTTGCCGTCGGACACCTCACCGCGCGCACCGGCGCCGGGCTGCTCGCCGCCGGCGAGCCGGCGCAGGCCGTCCGTCAGCTCGGCGCGGTCCGCCGCCACGACGACCGCGCGGTGCTCGAACGCCGAACGGGTCGTGGCCAGGGAGTACGCCACGTCGGCGAGGTGGGCGGCCCGGTCGCCTTCGAGATGCCGGCGCAGCCGCTCGGCCTGGGCCCGCAGCGCGTCCTCGTCCCGGCCCGACACCGGCCACGGCAGCGCGAGGTCCGCCGCCTGGGCCGGGCGCGCGGCGCCGTCGTCGTCACGGTCGGCCGCGGGGGCCGCCTCGACGATCACATGGGCGTTGGTGCCGCTGATGCCGAAGGACGACACCCCGGCGCGCCGCGGCCGCCCCGGGTCCGGCCACTGCCGGGTGTCCGTCAGCAGCTCGACCGCGCCGGCCGACCAGTCCACATGGGTCGAGGGCCGGTCGACGTGCAGGGTCTTGGGCAGCACGCCGTGCCGCAGCGCCATCACCATCTTGATGACGCCGGCGACGCCCGCGGCCGCCTGGGCGTGCCCGATGTTCGACTTCACCGAGCCGAGCCACAGCGGGCGTTCGCGCTCGCCGCCGAACGTCGCCAGGATCGCCTGGGCCTCCATCGGATCGCCCAGCGGCGTGCCGGTGCCGTGCCCCTCGATCGCGTCGACGTCCGCGGTCGACAGGCCCGCGTCGTCCAGCGCCTGCCGGATCACCCGCTCCTGCGACGGCCCGTTCGGCGCCGTCAGCCCGCTGCTCGCGCCGTCCTGGTTCACCGCGGTGCCGCGCACCACCGCCAGGATGCGGCGGCCGTTGCGGCGGGCGTCGGACAGCCGCTCCAGCAGCAGCACCCCGGCGCCCTCGCTCCAGCCGGCCCCGTCCGCGGCGTCGGCGAAGGACTTGCACCGGCCGTCGGGGGCCAGTCCCCGCTGCCGGCTGAACTCCACGAACGTCGACGGCGTCGACATCACCGTCACCCCGCCGGCCAGGGCCAGCGAGCACTCGCCCCGGCGCAGTGCCGAGGCCGCCAGGTGCAGTGCCACCAGCGACGACGAGCACGCCGTGTCCACCGTCACCGCCGGGCCCTCCAGGCCCAGGGTGTAGGAGATCCTGCCGGAGGCGACACTGCCGGCGCTCCCCGTCCCGAGGTAGCCCTCGACCTCCTCGGTCGCCACGCCGGGCCGGGCGCCGTAGTCGTGGTACATCACCCCGGCGAAGACACCGGTCCGGCTGCCCCGCAGCGCCAGCGGGTCGATGCCGGCCCGCTCGACCGCCTCCCAGGAGGTCTCCAGCAGCAGCCGCTGCTGGGGGTCCATGGCGAGGGCCTCGCGCGGCGAGACGCCGAAGAACCCGGCGTCGAACTCCGCCGCGTCGTAGAGGAATCCGCCCTCCCGCGTGTACGAGGTACCGGGCCGGTCGGGGTCGGCGGAGAACAGCGACGTCAGATCCCAGCCCCGGTCGGTGGGGAACCCCGAGACGGCGTCCTGGCCGTCCAGGACCAGCTCCCACAGGTCCTCGGGGGAGCGCACGCCGGCCGGGTACCGACAGCCCATCCCGACGATCGCGATCGGCTCGACCGCGGCCTGGGCCGCGTTCCTGAGCCGCTCGTTCTCCTTCAGCGAAGCCCGTAGTGCTTCGACCACCGCTTCAGACGATGTGGCCATGACCCCTCCCGCAATTGGCATCCAAGATCAGGACTTGTCCCCGCCGAAGGCCGTGCGCACGAGATCCTCGACGTCCATGTCGTCGATCCCGCCCGCCTCGCCCGCCTGTGACGGCTCCGCGGCCGCCTCGCCGCCGGCGAGCCGGAGCACGTCCGCCAGCAGGCCGGCCTGCCGGAAGCGGGCCAGCGGAATCGAGGCCAGCGCCTCGCGGAACCGCTTCTCCTCCGCCTCGGACTCGGTCAGCTCCCGGCTCTCGGGGAAGAGCCGGTCACGCAGATAGCGGGCCGCGCCCGCCGGTGTGGCCTGGTCGAAGACGAGCGTCGCCGGCAGCCGCAGGCCGGTGGCCGCGCCCAGCCGGCTGCGCAGCTCGACCGCGGTCAGCGAGTCGAAGCCCATCTGCAAAAAGCCCCGGGTGTCCTGGACGGCGTCGGGCGAGGCGAGCCCCAGCACCGTCGCCGCCTGCTCCCGTACCAGGCGCAGGAGCGCCGGCTCCCGTTCCTCGGCGGGGAGTTCGGCCACCCGGGCCGCGAACGACCCGCCCGCTCCGCCCGGCGTCTCGGCGCCGCCGCGGCGCCGCCCGGCCCTCACCACCGTGCGCAGCACCGCCGGCACCAGCCCGGGTTCGCCCGCGGCCAGCATCGCCGCGGGGTCCAGCCTCATCGGCACCAGCACGGCGTGCGGCGCCTCCAGCGCCGCGTCGAACAGCGCCAGGCCCTCGTCGGTGGGCAGCTGCCCGACCCCGGACCTCGCCATGCGCCGCAGATCCGCCTCGGACAGGTCGCCGGTCAGACCGCTGCGCCGCTCCCACATTCCCCACGCCAGTGAGCTGCCCGGCAGACCGGCGGCCTGCCGGCTGCGCGCGAGCGCGTCCAGGAAGGCGTTCGCCGCCGCGTAACCGCTCTGCCCCGCGGTGCCCAGCACCCCGGCGGCCGAGGAGAACAGCACGAAGGCCGACAGCCGCGCGTCCCGGGTGAGTTCGTGCAGGTTCAGCGCACCGTCCACCTTGGGCCGCAGCACCCGGTCGATCCGCTCCGGCGTCTGCGCGGTGAGCACCCCGTCGTCCAGCACACCGGCGGCGTGCACCACGGCGGTCAGCGGATGCGCCGCCGGGATCCGGCCGAGCACCGCCGCCAGGGCGTCCCGGTCGGCCACGTCGCAGGCCGCCACCGTGACATGGGCTCCCTGCCGGGTCAGGTCCGCCTCCAGTTCGGCCGCGCCGGCCGCGGCCGGGCCGCTGCGGCTGGTGAGCAGCAGCCTGGTGACGCCGTGCCGCGCCACCAGGTGACGGGCGATCAACTCGCCCAGTCCGCTGGTGCCGCCGGTGATCAGCACCGTGCCGTCCGCCGCGAGCGCCGGCTGACCGGTCGGCTCCTCGGCGGCCGCCGGGATCCGGGCCAGGCGCACCGCGCGCACCACGCCGCCGCGGAGGACGAGTTGGGGCTCCTCGGACGCCAGGGCCGCCGGCAGGGCGCGGCGGGAGGCGGCGTCCTCGTCGGTGTCCAGCAGCCCGAACCGGCCGGGGTGCTCCGACTGCGCCGAGCGCACCAGACCCCACAACGGCGCCTGCCGCAGGTCGTGCCCGGTGCCCTCGTCGTCGACGTCCATCGCGTGACGGGTGACGAAGACCAGCCGCGAGCCGGCGAACCGTTCGTCGGCGACCCAGGCCTGCGCCTGCGCCAGCGCCCGGTGGGTCGCCTCGCGAGCGGCCCGGGCCGGGCCGGCGTCCTCCTGCGGGTCGCACAGGCAGGGCACCAGGACCACGTCGGGCAGGGGCGCTCCGGAGCCGACCGCCGAGCCCAGCGCGTCCAGGTTCTCGTACCCGTCGAGCCGCGCCCCGGCAGCCTCCATGACGGCCCCCAGCTGGAGGTCGTCCGGCCCCAGCACCGCCCAGGTGCCGGTGACCGGGGCGGGCGTCGCCGGCGGCCCGAGCGGCTCACCGGTGATCCGGAAGAGCGAACGGCGCGACACCTGGCGGGCGTTGCCGAGGGACCCCGGTGGTACCGGCCGCACCATCAGCGACCCGACCGAGAGCACCGGTTCGCCGGACGCGTCGACCGCCGTCAGCGACACCGCGTCCGTGCCCGCCGGGGACAGCCGTACGCGCAGCGTCGACGCCCCCGTGGTGTGCAGGTACACGTCGTTCCAGGCGTACGGCAGCCGCGGCTCGGTGGCGTCGGCCACCAGCCCGCCCAGCACGATCGCGTGGAGGGCCGCGTCGAAGAGCGCCGGATGCACGCCGTAGTGCCGGGCCTGCGCCTCGTCGGGAAGGTGGACCTCGGCGAAGACGTCCGATCCCTGCCGCCAGACCCCGCGCAGTCCCTGGAAGGCCGGGCCGTAGTCGAGTCCGGCCGCCGCCAGCAGCGCGTACCCGTCGTCCAGCGCCACCGGCTCCGCGTCCGACGGCGGCCACTGGGGCAACCGGGCCGGCGGCGCGGGGCTGCGGGTGGCGAGCACCCCGACGGCGTGCTGGAGCCACGGCGCGTCCGCGGGCGCGTCCTCCGGCCGGGAGTGCACCTCCACCGAGCACCGCCCGCTGTCGTCCACCTCGCCGGCCATCACCCGCAGCTGGACCGCGCCGTCCGCGTCGACGACCAGCGGTGCGAGGAGGGTGAGCTCCTCGATCGTGTCGCAGCCGCTCTCCTCGCAGGCGCGCAGCACCAGTTCGACCAGTCCCGTGCCGGGGAAGAGCACCGTCTCCAGCACCGCGTGGTCGGCGAGCCAGGGCTGGGACTTGACCGACAGCCGTCCGGCCAGCACCGTTCCGGCCGAGCCGGGCAGGGCGACCAGGGCGCCGAGCAGCGGATGGCGGGTGGTGCCCAGGCCGGCGGAGGTCACCTCGCCCGACCCGCCGACCCGCTCCAGCCAGTACCGCTCGCCCCCGAAGGGGTAGGTCGGCAGCTCGGCCCGGCCGGTGCGGCGGCCGGCGAAGGCCGCGGCCCAGTCCAGCGTGACGCCGCTGGTGTGCAGCTGCGCGGCCGAGGCCAAGAAGCGCGCCGGGCCGCCGTCGTCGCGGCGCAGCGAGCCCACCGTGATGCCGTGGGCGACGTTCGCGGCGTCCATCGTCTCCTGGATCGCCATGGTCAGTACGGGGTGCGGACTGGCCTCGACGAAGACGTCGTAGCCCTGCTCCAGCAGCAGGCGGGTCACCCGCTCCAGGTGGACGGTCTGGCGCAGGTTGCGGAACCAGTACTCGGCGTCCAGCGCCGTGGTGTCCAGCTCCGTGCCGGTGACCGTCGAGTAGAAGGGGATCTCCGAGCGGCGGGGCGACAGGGGGGCCAGCTCCCGCAGCAGCCGCTCGCGGACCTGCTCGACCTGCGGGGAGTGCGAGGCGTAGTCCACCGGGAGGGTGCGGGTCCGGACCCCGTCCTCCTTGCAGCGCGCCAGCAACTCCTCCAGCGCGTCCAGGTCTCCGGAGACGACCGTGGACGACGCGCCGTTGACCGAGGCGACGGAGAGCTGACCGTCCCACCGTGCCACGAGGCGGGACACCGCCTCCTCGCCCAGCGCGACGGAGACCATGCCGCCCTGGCCCGACATCGCGGCCAGCGCCTTGCTGCGCAGGGCCACCGCCCGGGCCGCGTCGTCCAGCGACAGCGCGCCGGCCACGCAGGCGGCGGCGATCTCGCCCTGGCTGTGGCCCATCACCGCGTGCGGGTGCACCCCGAGCGACTGCCACAGCCGGGCCAGCGACACCATCACCGAGAACAGCGCGGGCTGGACGACGTCCACCCGGTCCAGCGACGGCGCGTCGGCGGCGCCGCGCAGCAGGTCCGTCAGGGACCAGTCCACGAAGGGGGCCAGAGCGGCCTCGCACTCCCGGATCCGCTCGGCGAACACCGCGTCGGCGTCGAGCAGTTCGGCGGCCATCCGCGGCCACTGCGACCCCTGGCCGGAGAAGACGAACACCGTCCTGCCCCGGTCGCGGGCCGCGCCCTGGACGACCGAGTCCGCCTCGCGGCCCTCGGCCAGCGCGGTGAGCCCCTCCAGCAGGGCCGGCTGCCCGTCCGCGACCACCACGGCGCGGTGGTCGAGCGTGGCGCGGGTGGTGGCCAGGGAGTGGCCGATGGCCGCCAGGTCGGGGTCAGCGGTGCCGGCGAGGTGGGTCAGCAGCCGGCGCGCCTGTGCGCGCAGCGCCTCCTCGGTCTTGCCGGACAGCGCCCACGGCAGGGCCGTGAGCGGGGCGGCGGCGTCCGGCTCCGGGGCGCTCGCCGCCGGCTCGCCGGTCGAGGCCGGGGACTGCTCGATGATCACATGGGCGTTGGTGCCGCTGATGCCGAAGGAGGAGACCGCGGCCCGGCGCGGCCGCCCGGTCTCGGGCCACGGCGTGGCCTCGGTCAGCAGCGCCAGCCCGCTCCCGGACCACTCGATCTCCGGCGTGGGCCGGTCGACGTGCAGCGTCCGGGGCAGCACCCCGTGCCGCATCGCCGCGACCATTTTGATCACGCCGGCAAGTCCCGCGGCGGCCTGGGTGTGCCCGATGTTGGACTTCACCGAGCCCAGCCACAGCGGACGGTCCTCGGCGCGCTCGCGCCCGTACGTCGCCGACAGGGCCTGGGCCTCGATCGGGTCGCCGAGCCTGGTGCCGGTGCCGTGCGCCTCCACCGCGTCGACGTCGTCGGCCGACAGGCGGGCGTTGGCCAGCGCCTGTCGGATCACCCGCTGCTGGGAGGGGCCGTTCGGTGCGGTCAGGCCGTTGCTGGCACCGTCGGAGTTGATCGCCGAGCCGCGGACCAGTGCCAGCACCGGGTGGCCGTTGCGGCGCGCGTCCGACAGCCGCTCCAGCAGCAGCGTGCCGACGCCCTCGCCCCAGCCGGTGCCGTCCGCGGCCGCCGCGAAGGCCTTGCAGCGGCCGTCCGGGGACAGCCCGCGCTGGCGGCTGAACTCCAGGAAGATGTCGGGCGAGGCCATGACGGCGGCCGCACCGGCCACGGCCAGCGAGCACTCGTTGCGCTGCAGGGCCTGTACGGCCATGTGCAGCGCCACCAGGGACGACGAGCACGCGGTGTCGATGGTCACCGCCGGACCCTCCACGCCGAAGGCGTAGGCGATCCGGCCGGACATGACGCTGGCGGTGCTGCCGGTCAGCAGATAGCCGCCCAGGTCCTCGGGAGCCTGGCGGGGGTCCGAGGGGTAGCCCTGGTTCGCGGCCCCGACGAACACCCCGACCTGATCGCCCTTCAGCGACAGCGGGTCGATCCCGGCCCGCTCCAGCGCCTCCCAGGAGGTCTCCAGCAGCAGCCGCTGCTGGGGGTCCATCGCCAGCGCCTCGCGCGGGCTGATCCCGAACAGCCCCGCGTCGAACCGCGCGGCGTCGTCGAGGAATCCGCCCACCCGCACATACGTCGTGCCCGGCCGGCTCCCGTCCGGGTCGTAGAGGGCCGCCACGTCCCAGCCGCGGTCGGACGGGAACGGCGCGACCGTGTCCGACTCGTCGGTGACCAGCTGCCACAGGTCCTCCGGCGTCGCGATGCCGCCGGGGTAGCGGCAGCTCATCGAGACGATCGCGATCGGGTCGTCGTCCACGGCCACGGCTTGCGCGGCGGCGGTCGACCGGTCGGCCTCGGCGCCCAGCAGCTCGGTCCGCAGATGGCGCGCCAGCAGGGCCGGCGTCGGGTGATCGAAGATCAGGGTGGAGGACAGCTGCGTGCCGACGGCACCGCCCAGGCGGTTGCGCAGTTCCACCGCGGTCAGCGAGTCGAAGCCCAGTTCCTTGAACGCGAGGTCGGCCGCGACCGTCGCGCCGTCGGCGTGACCGAGCACCGTCGCGGCGTGCAGCCGCACCAGGTCGAGCAGCAGCTGCTCGCCCTCGGCCTCGGAGACACCGGCCAGTTGGCTCTGCAGCGCCGGGGCCGCGGCGGGCCGGTGCGCCGCGCCGCCGGCCCGGCGCCTGGGCTTCCTGGTGAGCCCGCGGAGCATGTGCGGCATCTCGTCCGCCGGCGTCTGGCGCAGCATCGCGGTGTCGACCTTGGCCGGGATGACGGTGGCCTCGCCGGTCGCGACGGCGGCGTCGAAGAGGTCCAGGCCCTCCTCGTCGGCGAGCGGCACCAGACCGGTGCGGCCGAGCCGGACCAGGTCCACCTCGCCCAGCCCGCCGAGCATGCTGCCGGAGTCCTCCCACGGGCCCCACGCCAGCGACACCGCGGGCAGCCCCGCGGCCTTGCGGTGGCCGGCCAGGGAGTCCAGCAGGACGTTGGCCGCGGCGTAGTTCGCCTGCCCCGGTCCGCCGAGCACACCGGCGGTCGAGGAGAACAGCACGAACGCGGCGAGGTCCGCGTCCCGGGTGAGCTCGTCCAGGAGCAGTGCCGCGTCCGCCTTGGGGCGCAGCACGCTGTCCAGCCGCTCGGGGGTGAGCGAGGCCAGTACCCCGTCGTCCAGCACCCCGGCCGTGTGCACCACGGCGGTCAGCGGGTGCTCGGCCGGCACCGAGGCGAGCAGCCGCCGCACCGCGGCACGGTCGGCGACGTCGCAGGCCGCGAGCGTCACCACGGCGCCCCGCTCGGTGAGTTCGGCCACCAGGGCGTCCGCTCCGGGGGCGTCGGCGCCCCGGCGGCTGACGAGCGTCAGATGCCGTACGCCGTGCCGGTCCAACAGCCGGCGGGCGAGGGCTCCGCCGAGCGCGCCGGTGCCGCCGGTGATCAGGACCGTGCCCTCGGGATCGAGCCCGGACGGCACGGTGAGCACCACCTTGCCGATGTGGCGGGCCTGGCTGATGAACCGGAAGGCGTCGGCCGCGTGCCGGACGTCCCACGGGGTCACCGGCGGCAGCCGCAGCGCGTCGTCCGCGAACAGGCCGAGCAGCGCGCCCAGCATCGCCTCGGTGCGCTCCGGTCCCGCGTCGACGAGGTCGAACGCCTGGTAGGAGACGCCGTCGTACGCGTCCGCGACGGCCTGGGCGTCCCGGACGTCGGTCTTGCCCATCTCCAGGAACCGGCCGCCCGCACCCAGCAGCCGCAGCGAGGCGTCCACGAACTCCCCGGCCAGGGAGTTCAGCACGACGTCCACGCCCCGGCCCCGGCCGGTCCGCCGGAACTTCTCCTCGAACTCCAGGTCCCGGGAGGAGGCGAGGTGATCGTCGTCCAGCCCCATCGACCGCAGGGTGTCCCACTTCGCCGGGCTCGCGGTCGCGTACACCTCGGCTCCCAGATGCCGGGCCAGCTGTACGGCGGCCATGCCGACGCCGCCGGTTCCGGCGTGCACCAGCACCGACTCGCCGGGCCGCAGGTCCGCCAGGTCGACCAGCGCGTAGTAGGCGGTGAGGAACACCGCGGGGACGGCCGCCGCCTGCGCGAACGACCAGCCGTCGGGAATCTTGGCGACCATCCGGTGGTCGGTCACGGCGACCGGACCGATCCCGCCGAAGATCATGCCCAGGACCCGGTCGCCGGGCGCCACCGACGCGACACCGGGGCCCACTTCGAGCACGACACCGGCGCCCTCCACGCCGAGCGGCCCGGCCTCCCCGGGGTACATGCCCAGGGCGTTGAGCGCATCGCGGAAGTTCAGTCCGGCCGCCCGCACCCCCACCCGTATCTGACCGGGGGCCAGTGGCGCACCGGCCTCGGGGTGGTCGAGCAGGGCGAGGCTCTCCAGCGTCCCGCCGCCGTCGACGCCCAGCCGCCAGGTCGGCGTCGCCGGGACGGACAGCGCCCGTTCGGGGCGCAGCCGCGTCATCCGGGGCGCCCTCAGTTCACCGGCCCGCACCGCCAGTTGGGGTTCTGGCGAGGTGAGGGCGTCGGCCAGCCGGCCGTGGGAGTCCAGGTGGCCGTCGAGGTCGAGCAGGGCGATGCGGCCCGGGTTCTCCGACTGGGCCGTGCGCACCAGGCCCCATACGGCGCTGTGCGCGAGGTCGGTGACGTCCTCGGCGCCCACGGCGACGGCACGGTGGGTCACCACCACCAGCCGGCTGCCGGCGAAGCGCTCGTCGGCCAGCCAGCGGTGCACCAGGTCGAGCGCCCGGTGGGCGGCGGCCCGCACCGCGTCGGCGCGATCGGCCGCCGCGCCCGCGTCGGCGCGGCAGGACACCAGCACCGTGTCGGGGGCCTGCCCGCCCGCGTCCAGCGCCCGGGCCAGCGAGGCCAGGTCCGGGTGGACGTCGACGGGCCGGTCGGCGAGGTACGGCGCCAGATCGTCGGTGCCGGTGCCCACCACCGCCCAGGCCGCGGCCGCACCCTGGGCCGCGGCGGGGGCGAGGGTCTCCCAGCCCACCTGGAAGAGCCGGTCACGGGTGGCGGTGCCGGCCGCCTCGATCCGGTCGCGCGCGGCCGGGCGCAGCACCAGCGCGTCGGCCGACAAAACCGGCCGGCCCGTGTCGTCGGCGGCCACCACGGACACCGCGTCCGTACCGACCGGTGCCAGGCGCACCCGCAACCGAGGTGCGCCGGTGGCGTACCGGGTCACCCCGCGCCAGGAGAACGGCAGCCGGGCCTGGTCCCACTCGGGCAGCACGACGTTCAGCGCGACCCCGTGCAGCGCCGAGTCCAGCAGCGCGGGATGCACGCCGAACTCCTCGGCGCCGGAGCCCTCCGGCAGGACGGTCTCCAGGAACAGTTCGTCACCGCGTCGCCAGGCGGCCCGCAGCCCCTGGAACACCGGCCCGTAGTCCAGGCCGGTTTGGGCCATCAGCGGGTAGAGGCCGGCGACGTCCACCGGCTCCGCGCCGCGCGGCGGCCACACGGCCAGTTCCTCCTCGTCGGCGGGCGCCCCGGCCCGCGCGAGCAGACCGGTGGCGTGCAGGGTCCACGGCTCGTCGTCCGCCGCCCCGTCCGGCCGGGAGTGCAGGCTCAGCGACCGCCGGCCGGACTCGCTCGCACCGCCCACCCGCACCTGCAGCGTGACCGCGTCGCGTTCGGGGACCACCAGCGGCGTGTGGAAGGTCAGCTCCTCCACGAGGTCGAGACCGACCCGTTCGCCCGCGTGCAGGGCCAGTTCGAGGAACCCCGTGCCCGGCAGCAGCGCCTGGCCGAACACCGCGTGGTCGGCGATCCAGCCGTGCGCGCCGATCGAGAGCCGTCCGGTGAAGAGCAGTTCGTCGTCGTCGGCCAGCGACACCACCGCGCCGAGCAGCGGGTGGTCCGCCGTCGACAGGCCGGCGGAGCCCACGGCCGCCGAGGACGCGGGTGCGGGCAGCCAGTAGCGGGTGCGCTGGAAGGGGTAGACGGGCAGCTCGGCCGGCCGCGCGCCGGACCCGGCGTAGAACGCCCGCCAGTCCACCGGCACGCCGCGGGTGTGCAGCCGGGCCAGTGCGGTGGTCGCCGCGAGCTCCTCGCCGCGGTCCGCCCGCAGCGCCGGGGCCAGGTCGGCGTCCGCCGAGGTGAGGCTCTCGCGCCCCACCGCCGACAGCACTCCGTCGGGTCCCAGCTCCAGGAAGGTGCGGACGCCCTCGGCTTCCATGACCCGGACCGCGTCGGCGAACCGTACGGTCCCGCGGGCGTGCCGCACCCAGTACTCCGGCGTCCGGATCTCCTCCGGCGTGATCTCCCGGCCGGTCAGGGTGGACACCACCGGGATCTCGGGGGCGTGGAACGACAGTCGGGAGACGACCTGGCGGAACTCCGGCAGCATGGCGTCGATCAGCGGCGAGTGGAAGGCGTGGGAGACCGTCAGCTGCTTGGTCTTGCGTCCCTGTGCCGCGAAGTGCGCGGCGACCTCTTCCACCGCCTGCTCCGCACCGGCGACCACCACGGAGGACGGCCCGTTCACCGCGGCCAGGTCGACCAGCGCCGCGCGCTCGGCCACCAGCGGCCGCACCTCGTCCTCGGTGGCCTGCACGGCGACCATCGCGCCGCCCTCCGGAAGGGCCTGCATCAGCCGGCCGCGCGCCGCCACCAGCGCCGCCGCGTCCGGCAGCGAGAGCACCCCGGCCACCTGCGCGGCGCTCACCTCGCCGATGGAGTGGCCGGTCACATAGTCCGGGTCGACGCCCCAGTGCGCGAAGAGCCGGAACAGCGCCACTTCCAGGGCGAACAGCGCAGGCTGGGTGTACCCGGTGCGGTCCAGCAGCCCGTCGTCGCCGGCGGTCCCGAACACCACGTCGCGCAGCGGCAGTTCCAGATGCCGGTCCAGCTCCGCGCACACCGCGTCGAACGCCTCGGCGAACACCGGCGACGCCTGGTACAGCTCGCGTCCCATGCCCACGCGCTGGCTGCCCTGGCCGGTGAAGAGGAACCCGAGCTTGCCGCGCACCGCCGTACCGAGCGTCAGCCCCGGATCGGGGCGGTCCTCGGCCAGCGCGGCCAGGCCCCGCGTGAGCTCCTCGCCGCTCGCCGCGACCAGCGCGGCCCGGTGCGCGAAGGCCGACCGCGTGGTGGCCAGCGCGTACCCGACGTCCGCCGCGGCCGGCTCGTCGCCCTCGCCCAGCCGGGCCAGCAGATTGCGGGCCTGCTCGCGTACGGCGTCGGCGCTGCGCGCGGACAGCACCCAGGGCACCACCCGCGGCGGGGTGCCGTCGGGGGCCTCGGCGGTGGGCCCCTCCGCCGCGGGCGCCTGCTCCAGCACCACATGGGCGTTGGTGCCGCTGATGCCGAACGACGACACACCGGCGCGGCGGGGACGGCCGGTCCGCGGCCAGTCAACCGCCTCGGTCAGCAGCTCCAGCCGCCCCGACGACCAGTCCACATGCGGCGTCGGTTCGTCGACGTGCAGGGTCGGCGGCAGCACGCCGTGCTGCATCGCCAGCACCATCTTGATGACGCCGACGACGCCGGCCGCCGCCTGGGTGTGCCCGATGTTGGACTTCACCGAGCCCAGCCACACCGGGTCGGTGCGGTCCTGGCCGTAGGTGGCCAGCAGCGCCTGCGCCTCGATCGGGTCGCCCAGCGTGGTGGCGGTGCCGTGCGCCTCCACCGCGTCGACCTCGGCGGCGGTCAGCCGGGCGTCGGCCAGCGCCTGGCGGATCACCCGCTGTTGCGAGGGGCCGTTGGGTGCGGCCAGCCCGTTGCTCGCCCCGTCCTGGTTGGTGGCGCTGCCGCGCACCACGGCGAGGACCCGGTGGCCGAGCCGCTGGGCGTCGGACAGCCGCTCCAGCAGCAGCACGCCGACGCCTTCGGACAGGCCCGTGCCGTCCGCCGCCGCCGCGAAGGACCGGCACCGCCCGTCCGGGGACAGCCCGCGCTGCCGGCTGAACCCCTGCAGCTGATGGGGGGTGGTCATCACGGTGACGCCACCGGCCAGCGCGAGGGTGCACTCGGCGCGGCGCAGCGCCTGGCACGCGGCGTGGATCGCCACCAGCGACGCCGAGCAGGCGGTGTCGACGGTGACCGCCGGGCCTTCGAGGCCGAGCGTGTACGCGATGCGGCCCGAGAGCACGCTCGCCGCACCCGCGGTCAGGAAATACCCCTCGTACTCGCCGAGTTCGGCCGGCTTGGCGCGCGTCGCGTAATCCTGGAAGGCGGTTCCCAGATAAACGCCGGTACGGCTGCCCTGCAGCGTCGTCGGATCGATTCCGGCGCGCTCCAGTGTTTCCCATGAGGTCTGCAGCAGCAGCCGCTGCTGCGGGTCCATCGCGGTCGCCTCGCGCGGGCTGATCCCGAAGAACTCCGCGTCGAAATCGGCGACATCACTGAGAAATCCGCCGTGGCGCGTGTACACGGTGCCCGAGCGGTCCGCGTCCGGGTCGAACAACGCCTCCAGATCCCAGCCCCGGTCCGTCGGCAACCCGGAGATCGCGTCGCCGCCCGAGGCGATGAGCTGCCAGAACTGCTCCGGGCTGCGTACGTCGCCGGGCAGCTGGCAGCCCATGCCGACGATGGCGATCGGCTCGTGCGCGGCAAGGAGCAGATCCTCGTTCTCCTGCCGCAGCCGCTCCGTCTCCTTCATTGACGCGCGCAGGGCATCGACGATTTTATCCGGCGACGTGGCCATGGTCCCTCACAGATCGGTTGCCTTGGAACGGAGTTCTCTTCGGTGCGTTGCTACTCTTCGCCGAGCATGAGCCGCACCAAGTCGTCGGCGTCCATCTCGTTTATCCGTGCTTCCGCGTCCAGCAGTTCCTTCTTGCGTTGCTGTTCCTTCTCGCCGACCGGCTCCGGGATTTCCGCGCCGGACGTTCCGTCGTCCCCGATCGCCGTGGCCAGCAGGAAATCCACCAGCCGCTCCGGCGTGGGATGGTCGAACACCACGGTGACCGGCAGTCGCAGCCCGGTGTCGGCCTGGAGCCGGTTGCGCAGCTCCACCGCGATCACCGAGTCGACGCCCAGATCCTTGAAGGCGGCACGGTCGCCGACCGCGTCCGCGTCGGCGTAGCCCAGCACGGCCGCCACCTGCCCGCGCACGAGCCGGGAGGCGGTCTCCCGGCGCCGCGCCGGCGCCAGCTCCGCGAGCCGCGTCGCCCACGTCGCGGCGGCGGCGTCGTCGCCGCCGTCCGGCGCCGGTGCCGCCGACTCCTCGGCCGCCCGCCGCACTTCGGGCACCTCGGCGAAGAGCAGGCTCGGGCTCTTCGCGGTGAACGCCGGGAAGAACGCCGCCCAGTCCACGTCGACGACGACCGGCGCCGAGGCGTCGGCGCCCAGGCACTGCCCGAGCGCCTCGACCGCCCGTTCCGGGTCCAGCAGCCGGATCCCGTGGCGGACGACCGTCTCGTCCATGCCGTCGCGGGCCATCATCCCGCCGCCGGCCCACGGGCCCCAGATCACCGAAGTGGCCGGCAGGCCCTGCGACCTGCGGTACTCCGCGAGGGCGTCCTGGAAGGCGTTCGCCGCCGCGTAACCGCCGTTGCCCGCACTGCCCCACATGCCGGAGACGGAGGAGAACAGCACGAAGGCGTCCAGGTCCCGGTCGCGGGTGAGCTCGTGCAGATGCAGCGCGGCGTCGGCCTTCGCCCGTACCACCTCCGCGAAGCGCCGCGGGGTCAGCGAGTCGAGCGGGGCGTTCTCGATCAGGCCCGCGGTGTGGACGACGGTGCGCACCGGGCTGCCGTCCGCCTCCAGCCCGGCCAGCAGCCGGGCCAGCGCGTCACGGTCGCCGGCGTCGCAGGCCAGGACGGTGACCCGCGCGCCGAGGGCGGTCAGCGCTTCCTCCAGCGCGTCGGCGCCCGCCGCCTTCGGCCCGCTGCGGCTGACCAGCACGAGGTGCTCGGCGCCCTGCTCGGCCAGCCAGCGCGCGGCGTGCGCGCCGAGCGCGCCGGTGCCGCCGGTGACCAGCGCGGTGCCGCGCGGCTTCCAGCGCCGCCCGGGGGCGCTCTCCGGCCGCGGCGCGCGCACCAGCCTGCGGGCGAACACCCCCGCCGCGCGCAGCGCCACCTGGTTCTCGCCCTGTGCGGCCGGCGGACCGGCCAGCACGTCCGGCAGCCGCCCGACGACGGCGCTGTCCGCCTCCGCCGGCAGATCGACCAGTCCGCCCCAGCGCTCGGGGAACTCCACGGCGGCGACCCGGCCCAGACCCCATACCTGCGCCTGGTCGGGCGAGGTCACCGTGTCACCGGCGCCCACGGCCACCGCGCCCTGGGTCACCCACCACAGCCGTGCCGGGATCTCGGCGTCGCCGAGTGCCTGGACCAGCGTCAGGGCGTCGGCCCACCGCTCCGAGCCCGAGGGGAGCACCGGCCCGGCGGGCGCGGACGGTGCCAGCAGCGACAGCACACCGGCCGGCTCCGGCCCCTCGCCGGCCGCGGCACGCAGCTGCTCCGCCAGGTCGCTGCGCCCGATGCCGGGCCGCACCGCCAGCGTGACCACCTGTGCGCCGCTCCGGCCCAGGGCGTCCACGGCGGCCGCCGCGGGCTGCTGCCGTTCGGCGCCCTCGCGCAGCAGCACCAGCCACCGGCCGGTCGGCGCGCCCACCGGTACCTGCGGCAACGGCTGCCAGGTGACCTGGTAGTGCCAGGAGTCGACCAGGGCCCGCTCGCTCTGCCGACGGCGCCACGCGGACAGCGCCGGGAGCAGCGCGCGCAGGGCGTCCGGGTCCTGGAGGCCGACCTCGGCGGCCAGCCCCTCCGCGTCGCCGCGCTCCACCACCTCCCAGAACCGCGCCTGTGCGGCGTCGCCCGGCGCCACGACGGCCTCGGGCTCGGGCGGCGTCAGCCAGTACCGCTGGTGCTGGAAGGGGTAGGTGGGCAGCTCCGTCCGCGTCGCGCCGGAGCCGGCGAAGACGGCCGTCCAGTCCACCGGAGCGCCGAGCACATAGGCCTGCGCGAGCGACGTCAGGAACCGCCGGGGGCCGCCCTCGCCGCGGCGCAGGGAGCCCACGACCGCGCCGGACCCGCCGAGCGTGTCGATGGCCTCCTGGGCGCCGACGCCGAGCACCGGGTGCGGGCTGACCTCGACCAGCAGCGTGTGGCCCTTCTTGAGGACCGTGCCCATGGCCCGCTCGAACTGGACCGGTTCGCGCAGGTTGCGGTACCAGTACTCGGCGTCGAGCGTGCGGGTGTCGAGCAGTTCCCCGGTCACCGTCGAGTAGAAGGGGATCTCGCCCGCGCGGGGCTCGACCTCGCTCAGCGCGTCCAGCAGCCGCTCGCGAATGGCCTCGACCTGCGCGGAGTGCGCCGCGTAGCTCACCGGTATCTGCTTGGCGCGGATGTCGCGGGCGGCGCACACCGCCAGCAGCTCCTCCAGCGCGGCCGGCTCTCCGGAGACCACCACCGACGAGGGCCCGTTGACCACGGCGAGGTCGAGACGCTCGTCCCAGCAGGGCAGTTGGCGTACCCGCTCGGCCGACAGCGACACCGACACCATCCCGCCGCGGCCGGAGATCGCGGTCAGCGCCTGGCTGCGCAGCGCCACGATCCGCGCGGCGTCCGCCAGCGTCAGACCGCCCGCGACGCAGGCCGCGGCGATCTCGCCCTGGCTGTGCCCGATCACCGCGGTCGGCCGCACACCGTAGGACTCCCACAGCCGGGCCAGCGACACCATCATCGCGAACAGCACCGGTTGTACGACGTCGACCCGCTCCAGGGTCGGCGCGCCGGGGGCACCGCGCAGTACGTCCAGCAGCGACCAGTCCACGACCTCGCCGAGCGCCGCGGCGCACTCCTGCATCCGCTCGCGGAACACCGGTGAGGACTCCAGGAGTTCCACCGCCATCCCGGCCCACTGCGCGCCCTGGCCCGGGAAGACGAACACCCGCTCCGCGCCGGGGACGGCGAGGCCACGGACCACCGTCTCCGACGGGGTGTCCTGCGCCAGCGTGTCCAGGGCGGCGGCCAGTTGCGGCCGGTCGTCGCCGATCAGCACGGCGCGGTGGTCGAACGCGGTCCGGGTGGTCGCCAGGGAGTAGCCCACGTCGGCGGCGTCGAGGCCGTCACGGCCGTCGAGGTGTGTGCGCAGAACGGCGGCCTGGCCGCGCAGCGCCTGCGGGGTCTTCGCCGACAGCGGCCAGACCACCGGGCCCGCCGGTGCGGCGGCCCGGTCGCCGGGCCCGGCCGCCGGCCCGTCTTCGGCGGGCGCCTCCTCCAAGATGGCGTGGACGTTGGTGCCGCTGATGCCGAACGAGGAGACGCCCGCCCGGCGCACCCGTTCGCCCGCCGGCCACGGCACGCCGTCGGCCAGCAGCGCCACCGAGCCCGCGGACCAGTCCACATGCGGGGTCGGCCGGTCGATGTGCAGGCTGGCGGGCAGCCGGCCGTGCCGCAGCGCCATCACCATCTTGATCACCGCGGCCACCCCGGCGGCCGCCTGGGTGTGCCCGATGTTCGACTTCACCGATCCCAGCCACAGCGGCGCGTCCTCGGCCCGGTCCCGGCCGTACGTGGCCACCAGCGCCTGCGCCTCGATCGGATCGCCCAGCTTCGTGCCCGTGCCGTGCGCCTCCACCGCGTCGACGTCCCGCGCGGACACCCGGGCGGCGGCCAGCGCCTGGCGGATCACCCGTTCCTGCGACGGCCCGTTCGGCGCCGTCAGGCCGTTGCTGGCGCCGTCCTGGTTGACCGCCGAGCCGCGCAGCAGCGCGAGCACCCGGTGGCCGTGGCGCCGGGCGTCCGACAGCCGTTCCAGCACCACCATGCCCACGCCCTCGCTCCAGCCGGTGCCGTCGGCGGCGGCCGCGAACGGCTTGCAGCGGCCGTCGGGCGCCAGACCGCGCTGCTGGGCGAACTCCACGAACATGCCCGGCGTCGCCATCACCGTCACCCCGCCGGCCAGCGCCATCGTGCACTCGCCCTGCTGGAGGGACCGGCTCGCCATGTGCAGCGCCGCCAGCGACGACGAGCAGGCCGTGTCCACGGTGACCGCCGGGCCCTCCAGACCGAGGGTGTAGGCCACCCGGCCGGAGATGACGCTGGCGGTGTTGCCGGTCAGCAGATAGCCCTGTGCGCCCTCGGCCGGCTCGCCCAGCCTGGGGCCGTAGTCCTGCGCGGTGGCGCCGGCGAACACCCCGACCTGGCTGCCGCGCAGCGCCGTGGGGTCGATGCCGGCCCGCTCCAGCGCCTCCCAGGTCGTCTCCAGCACCAGCCGCTGCTGCGGGTCCATGGCGAGCGCCTCGCGCGGGCTGATCCCGAAGAAGCCCGCGTCGAAGGCGGCCGCGTCGTAGAGGAACCCGCCCTCCCGGGTGTACCGGACGTCCGGGTTCTCCGGGTCGCGGAGCTCGTCGGTGGGCCAGCCGCGGTCGGTGGGGAACGCGGAGACGGCGTCCCTGCCGTCGGCCACGAGCCGCCACAGGTCCTCCGGTGAACGCACCCCGCCGGGGAAGCGGCAGCCCATGCCCACGATGGCGATCGGCTCGTCGTGACCGGCCGCCGCCGCCGGCCGCCGGTCCTCGGTGGCCGGCCGCTCGCCCGACAGTTCGGCCTGCAGATGGCGCACCAGTTCGGCCGGCGTCGGGTAGTTGTAGATCAGGGTGGGGGCCAGCTGCGCCAGGCCGGTCGCCTCGGCCACCCGGTCGCGGAACTCGACCGCGGTGAGCGAGTCGAAGCCCAGCTCCTTGAACGTCCTGCCGGTGTCGACGGTGTCGGACGAGAGGTGCCCGAGCACCGTCGCCACACTCGCCCGCACCAGCTCCGCCACGTCCGCCACGTCCGCCATGGAGCCGGCCGCGACCGGCTCGGGCCGCTCCGGGGCCACAGCCGGCACGGCACCGGCCGTGGCGTCCGCGGGCGCCCCCGTGTTCGCCTCGTTCGCCGCATCCGCCCGGTCCGCCCCGCCGACCCAGTAGGACCGCCGCTGGAAGGCGTACGTCGGCAGCTCGACCCGCGCCCCGAAGGACCCGGTGAGCGGCGTGAAGTCCACCGCCGCCCCGCGCACGAACGCCTCGGCGAGCGCGGCGGACACGGTGTGGTCCTCCGGCCGGCCGTCGCGCAGCAGGGGGACGACCGCGGCGCCGGGCCGCCCGCCGTCCGCGGCCAGGCTCTCCCGGGTCATCGCGGTCAGCCCGCCGGGACCGAGCTCCAGATAGCCCGTGACGCCTTCGGACCGCAGCAGGCGGACGCCGTCGTGGTAGCGGACGGCCGACCGGATGTGCCGCGTCCAGTACTCCGGCGAGCCGAGTTCGTCCGCCGTGGCCAGCCGCCCGGTGACGTTGGAGACCAGCGGGATGTCCGGGGCGCCGTAGCTCAACTGCCGCGCCACGTCCCGGAACTCGTCCAGTACGCCGTCCATGTGCGGCGAGTGGAAGGCGTGGCTGACCCGCAGCCGCTTGGTCTTGCGGCCGTCGGCCGCGAACCCGGCGGCGACGGCCTGGGCCGCTTCCCGGTCGCCGGAGACCACGGTGGTGTGCGGGCCGTTGAGGGCGGCGATCGAGACCAGCCGGTCGTGGCCGGCCAGCGCGGCGCGGACCTCCCGCTCGTCGGCCTGCAGCGCGAACATGGCGCCGCCCGCGGTGGCCTGCTGCATCAGCCGGCCCCTGGCGGCGACCAGGGTGCAGGCGTCGGCGAGGGAGAGTACCCCGGAGACATGGGCGGCGGTGAGTTCGCCGATGGAGTGGCCGAGCAGGAAGTCCGGGCGCAGCCCGCACTGCAGCATCAGGCGGTGGAGCGCGACCTCCACCGCGAACAGCGCGGCCTGGGTGAACCGCGTCTCGTCGAGCAGGGCCGCCTCGGGCGTACCGGGCTCGGCGAAGATCAGATCCTTGAGCGGGCGGGGCAGCTCGGTGTCCAGCTGGGCGCACACCTCGTCCAGCGCGTCGGCGAACGCCGGAACCGTCGCGTGGAGGTGCGCTCCCATCCCGGGGCGCTGGCTGCCCTGCCCGGTGAACAGGAACGCCGTTGGGCCCGCGCCCCGGGCGGTGCCGCGCACCAGGTTCGGCGCGGGCGCGTTGCGCACGAGGGCGTCCAGGCCGCCGAGGTGGTCGCCGCGCTCGCCGCCCAGGACGACGGCGCGTTCCTCGAACGCGGTGCGGTGGGCGGCGAGGGTGAACCCGACGTCCGCCGGGTCCAGTTCGGGGCGGGCGGCGACATGGTCGCGCAGCCGCTCCGCCTGGCCGCGCAGCGCGTCCGCGGAGCGCCCCGAGAGCACCCACGGCAGCAGCGGCGAGGCCCCGGCGGGACGGCCGGCGGATGCCCGACCGTGGTCGGCCCGGGCGTCCGCGGCCCTGGTGTGGGCGTCGGAGAGCACCACATGGCAGTTGGTGCCGCCCATGCCGAAGGAGCTGACGCCCGCCAGCAGCGGGGCCTCGCCGCGCGGCCATCCGGTCAGCTCCGTCTGCACCCGCAGGTGCCACTCGTCGAAGGGGATCCGCGGGCTAGGGGTACGGAAGTTGAGGGACGGCGGGAGCTCCCGGTGCCTGATGCTCAGTGCCGTCTTGATGAGTCCGGCGATACCGGCGGCGGCTTCCAGGTGCCCGATGTTGGTCTTCACCGATCCGACGCGCAGCGGTACGCCGTCGCCCCGGTCCGCGCCGAACACCGCGCCGAGCGCGGCGGACTCCAGCGGGTCGCCCTTCTTCGTCCCGGTGCCGTGCAGCTCCACGTACTGCACGTCGGACAGGTCGGCGACGCCGGCCTTGCGGTACGCCTCGCGCAGCACCTCCTCCTGAGCCCGGGAACTGGGGACGGTGAGCCCCTCGCTCGCACCGTCGTTGTTCATCGCGGTGCCCTCGATCACGCAGTGGATGCGGTCGTTGTCGGCGAGGGCCCGGGAGAGGGGTTTGAGCACGACGAGTCCGGCGCCCTCGCCGCGGACGTAGCCGTTGGCGCGGGCGTCGAAGGTGAAGCAGCGGCCGTCCGGGGACAGCCCGCCGAACTTCTCGGAGTAAAGGGTGCTCTCCGGCGCGAGGTTGAGGTTCACCCCGCCCGCCAGCGCGAGCGCGACCTCGCCCCGGCGCAGGCTCTCGCAGGCCGTGTGCACCGCGACCAGCGAGGACGACTGCCCGGTGTCCAGCACCATGCTCGGCCCGCGCAGATCGAAGGTGTACGACACCCGGTTGGCGATGATGCTGCGATGCAGACCGGTCATGCTGTGCTGGGTGGCCGCGCCCTCGCCGCGCCGGTGCAGCACGGCGGCGTAGTCGTCCCACATGGCTCCCACGAAGACGCCGACCCTGCGGCCTTTCAGGTCCGCGGAGACGATCCCGGCGTCCTCGAATGCCTCCCAGCTCAATTCGAGGGCCAGCCGCTGCTGCGGGTCCATGGCGGCCGCTTCACGGGGCGAGATGTCGAAGAATTCGGGGTCGAACTGGTCGACATGGTCCAGGAAGCCACCCGCGCGGTTACCGGTCGGGCGGTCGGGACGGGATGTGGATACGGCGTCGGTGCCGGTGCTCAGCAGCTTCCAGTAGGCATCCGGGTTCGCCGCACCGGGAAATCGACAGGCCAGGCCGACGACGGCGATGGGATCGTTCTCCGCGCTGGTGCTGTCCGGCGGGAAAACTTGAGCGGTGCGCATGAAACTCCCCCAAAGGCCGACGGCGGGCGAATGTCAAGTGACAGTCGCGAACCAGGATTTCGATGGACCGAGATATTGGGACCGAGCCCTTGTGTGTGAATCTGCTCACGTCGGTCGCGCCTGCGCCCGCTGCGTGTTAGTTGCCAGTTCCCACCGGCCCTGCTCGATGGCGGGCCCGGTTCGCTCGCAGGGTCTGCCACCTTGCAGAGTCCCTGATGTGATCACGCGTTAATCAGTACACCCGACGCCTGCGTGCACTGTCCAATAGCTCGCCCAATGAGGCTGATAACTTCTGCTATGAGGACCGCCGGCGGTGCGGGCAGCGATTTGCCGAGGAAAAACAAAACACCCGGCCCAAAAGTCAGGTAAATGCAGTGAATAAGGCGGGGAAAGTCGCCGTGGGAGGGTGAAGTGATCCATTGACAAACGGACTTGGCTGTTTGTAGCGTCCGTCCGGCGGTGCGGGCGCACCGGCCGGGGAATGAGGGAAAGGCATATCAGGGATGGCCGAACAGCAAATACCCACCGCGGCGGACGTGGGCAGCATGTACGACCAGTCGACCGATCTTCTCTCCGAAGTGATGGGGGGAAATATTCATCTGGGCTACTGGCGAAGCGATGACGACGACGCGTCGGTCGCCCAGGCCACCGACACACTGACCGACATGGTCGCCGACCGGCTCGACCTCTCACCGGGCCTGCGCGTTTTGGACATCGGCTGCGGCAGCGGCAAGCCCGCCGTCCACATCGCGGGCGGGCGCGATGTGCATGTCACCGGTGTCACCATCAGCGCCCAGCAGGCGGAAGCGGCCGCCGCCCGGCCCGAGGTCGGCGAGAACAGCGGCCAGGTGTCCTTCCGGCAGGCCGACGGCATGGACCTGCCCTTCGCCGACGGCCACTTCGACCGCGTCTACGCCATCGAGTCCTTCCTGCACATGTCCGACCGCGCCCAGGCCATCGCCGAGGCGACGCGGGTGCTGCGCCCCGGCGGCACGCTGGTGACGGCGAACCCGTACCAGCAGGGTGAACTGGACGCCCGGGAGACCGAGATCGTGGCGGCCAACCGCCGGCTGTTCCAGATCCCCCCGATCGGCGACGCCGACGAGTACGTCGCCCACCTGGAGAAGGCCGGCCTCAAGGTCGTCGAGGTACTGGACATCGGCGAGAACGTACGACGCAGCCACACGCTGGCCGCGGCCGCCATCCGGCAGACCAAGGAGACGTTCGACGACGCGTTCAGCGAGCAGCTCTCCGAGGCCGCCGACATCATCGAGCGCTTCGGGGACCTGCCGCAGATCGGCTACGGCATCATCGCCGCCCGCAAGCCCTGACGCCCGTGTGCGTGCGCGGAGCCGGGTCGCCCTGGGCCACCCGGCTCCGCGCGCGTCCGGTCAGGCCAGGATCCGGCGCAGCAGATCCCGCAGGGTCGCGCGGTCCTGGTCCGGCAGTGCGGCCAGCGGCTCGCGGGCGAAGTCCAGTGAGCGACGCAGGAGGTCGGCGGTGCGGCGGCCCGCGTCGGTGGCGGCGACCAGCTTGACGCGGCGGTCGGCGGGGTCGGGGCGGCGCTGTACCAGGCCGCGGGCTTCGAGGCGGTCGACGAGGCCGGTCACGTTGGACGGTTCGCACTTGAGCTGCACGGCGATCCTGCGCATCGGGAGCGGCCCGTGGGAAAGCAGTGCCAGCAGGCGGGCCTGGGCGCCGGTGAGCCGGTGTTCGGCCGCGGCCGCTTCGTATTCGTCGTAGAAGCGGGACACCATCGTGCCGATGAGGTCGATGACCTCCAGGGACAGCGGGGAAGCCGGTAAGTTCATTACTTGAGTTTAACCATTGAGGTGATGAAGCAACTGCGGTGCGCAACTGCGCCGCCCGCACCCGGCGTTCGGCCTCCGGCGCACTTTGCCGCACCCCGGCCGACGCTCCCGCAGGTCACCGGCTCGGGTACCGCCCGGCGATCGCGAAGGCGACGTCGAGCGCCTGGTCCGGGCTCAGAAGTGGACCGTCCGCGGTCGACTCCCGGTCTCCGGTCAACTCCAGCCGGACGCCGCCCGGATGGGTGCCCAGTGCCCGGTGCACCTCGAAGAAGGCGCCGACCTCGTCCAGGACGTCGGCGACGCGGCGCGTACCGGGTCCGTCAGGGACGCCCGCGCCGCCGTCGTGCGTCGGGTCGCACACCCAGCCCACCTGGGCGCCGCTCGCGCCGACCTTCGCCACCAGCTCGGGCAGCCGGCCCCGCACCGCCGCCGCGCCCATGCGGACGAGGAACGTCAGCCGTCCCGGAGCGCGTTCGGGGTCGAGCCGGTCGATCAGCGCGAGCACCTCGTCGGCCGTCGCGGCGGGACCGAGCACGACCCCGAGCGGATTACGGATGCCCGCGGCGAACTCCACCTGCGCGCCGTCGAGCCGCCGCGCGCCCTCGCCGATCCACACCAGGTGGCCCGACAGGCCGTACGCCAGCCCGCTGCGCGCGTCGACCCGGGTCAGCGCGGACTCGTACTCCAGCGGGTGCGCCGCGTGGCCGGCGAAGAACTCCGCGGCGCGCGGCGCGTCCCCGGTGGCTCCGGCGGCCTCCATGAAGCCGATCGCCGCGCCGATGTCCCGGGTCAGACGGCCATGGCGGGCCCGCGCGGGGGAGCGCGCCACGAAGTCCTCGATGGCGCGGTGCGTGCGTCGCAGATCGGCGTGGTGGCCGGCGGTGCGGCCGCGCAGCAGGTTCAGGGCCGCCGCCGAGGCGTGGTACGTCCGCCGCAGCCGCTCCGCGTCCGGGGTGGGCGGGCCCGGCGTGCCGTCCGGCCCGTCGCCCCCGGACGTCCCGACCACCTTCACCACCGGGACCGAGCCCGCGTAGGACAGCACGACGGCCATCCGCAGCAGAGCCGTCAGCACCCCGTCGCCCGGCGCACGGCCGCCGCCCAGCAGCGCGAACGCCTCGCCGCGGGCGACCGCCGCGAGGCGTGCACGGAGCCGGTCGCACTCGTCGGGCAACACCAGCGGCGGACGGCTCTCAAGCTCCGCGACGGCCTGGCGCAGCGCCGACGCGGCGCCGGGATCGGCGGCGGTCATGACGCCTGGTGTGCGACGTCCGGGGCGGGCGCGGCGGCCGGGGGCAGGGCGAGGACGGCGCGGGCCATGGCGTCGGAGTCGCCGAGGGTCACCGAGTCCACGCCGGGGCGTATCCCGGCGGCGGTGACCCAGTGCACGGCTTCGGTGGGGACCCCGTAGGCCAGCCGCCGTGGGTGCGCCCGTCCACGGGCGTCGACCAGGCGGTAGGGGCGGGCCGTGACCGCGAGGCCACCGGTCTCGTAGTCCGTGCCGTCGTCGGCGGCGATGCGGTAGGGGGCGCACTGGCCGGTCCCCAGCAGGTGGCGCAGCAGGGGGTCGGCGGTGCGACGTAGGTCCGGGTCCGGCAGCCGCGCCTCGATCAGCACCCGCACCTCGATCTCGGGCCCGGGCACCGAGGAGCGGGCGCGAAACGCCCTCCGTTCGGCGTGGTGCCGCACCTGTATCGCCGGCCCCAGGACGTCGAGCACCCCCGCCTCCATCAGCGCGGTCATCTCCTCGATGCGGGAGGCGGGCGGGCCGATGGACAAGAACGCGTTGAGCGGGGTGTACCAGCCCTGCAGCTCGTCCCGGTAGGAGGCGCCGTCCAGGCCGCCGTGGTCGACCACGAGCCGGATCTCGTTGCGCAGGTCGCGCAGCACGTCCAGGGCGGCCTTGAGCGGTCCGCCGACGTTGCCGTCCCGGGCCTCGCGCGCATCGCGCCGCAGATGCGCCAGCAGCCAGCCGCGGAACTCCTCCCGGCCGGCGAACGACCGTCCGCCGTGGGGCGCGGCGATCCGCTCCCAGTCCCACCGCTCGGCGCCGGGGACGGCGTAGGCGTCCAGCAGGCGCCGCCGGGACGCGGCGTCGGCGGCGGCCGGGTACTGCTCGGTGAAGCGCTCCCGCTCCGCGTCGCGGCCGTGCGCGGTCAGCCAGGTGCCGTAGTAGACGCACTCGACCTCCGTGGCGATCAGCGGCCACAGATCGGTGCGGAACCGCACCCGCTCACCCCGCTCCGCGCGCCGGCGCAGCCCGTCGATCACGTCCGGGGTCAGCAGCAGCGGACGGTGCCTGCCGTGCGCTCCCTTCTCGTTCTCGCCGCGTGCGTGGTACGGGACGCCGCGCCGCGAGCCGGCGTACAGTCGCGGCTCGTGCCCCGAGGGGTGGTAGACCAGCCCGCGGCCGGCCGGCTCGAAGGAGCCCCCGCGGCCGACGGTGAACAGCGCCAGGTAGTCGAAGAAGGTGAGTCCCAGGCCGCGCAGCAGCACCGACTCACCGGGCCGGATCTGCGTGACGTCCACATCGGCGGGATTGGCCGGCGGTATGTGGCGCAGCCCCGACTCCCGGGCCGAGGCGGTGAACTGCTCCTCCTCGCGGGTGGCCCGGGCGGGGAGGTGCCCCTGCGCGAGCACGACGGCGTCGAGCCCGGTCAGCCGGGTGCCGTCCGCCAGCGTCAGCAGCTGTGCACCGGCCCGCGTGCCGCCCTCGTCGTCGAGCGCGACCGCCCGGGTCCGGTGGACGCACACGGTGACATGGTCCGGTGCCCCGGCCACGATCCGGTGGTAGGCGTCTTCCAGGTAGCGGCCGTAGAAGGCGCGGGTGGGGTAGGCGTCCGGCCCCAGGTCCCGGGCCTCGGCGAGGGTCTCGTCGTCGTACGTGCCCAACGGCTCCTCCAGCGGCCCCCTCAGGGACAGCGAACGGGCCCAGTCGTACAGGCCGGGACCGGGTTCGACCGGGCCCGCCATGCTCACGCCGGCGTCGGTGTACACGGTGATCTGCGAGGCGACGGTGTTCATCAGCAGATGCCGGGACTGCGAGGTGCGCCAGACCTGACCCGCGCCGGGCCGGTAGGGATCGACGAGGTGGACGACGACGGCGGGGTGTGCGGGCGCCGCGCGCTCGTTGGCGCACAGCCGCTCCAGCACCGACAGCCCTCGTGGCCCGGCACCGACGATGCCGATCCGAAGCGGCCGACCGACCATACGGGTTCTCCTCTTCGTGGATGTGGGGTGGGCCGGCCCGTGCCGCCGGCTCACGGCCGCCGTCCGTTCGCCCCGGCGCCCGACCGGCGGCGGGCCAGGGAGGCCACGGCGCCCTCGACCACCAGGTGACCGATCCGCTCTCCGGCGGTCAGGATCGACTCGGGGTGGAACTGGACGGCGGCCAGCGGCCGTTCACGGTGCTCGACGGCCATGACCACGCCGTCCGCGGTCTCGGCGGTCACCCGCAGCTCGGCGGGCAGCCGCGCCGCGGTGGCGTTCAGCGAGTGGTAGCGCCCCACCTCGAACTCCCGGGGCAGGCCGGCCAGCAGGCGGCTGTCCCCGGCGGTCACCCTGACCCGGGACGGCTTGCCGTGCACCGGCCGGTCCAGCACGCCCAGCGTGCCGCCGAAGTGCTCGACGAGCCCCTGCAGACCCAGGCACACCCCGAAGACCGGCAGGCCCAGCCGCTCGGCCTCGGTGAGCGTCGCGCCCAGCCCGAAGTCCGCGGGGCGGCCCGGCCCCGGCGAGAGCACCAGGAGGTCGGGCCGCTCCCGCGCCAGCATCGGCAGATGGCCGGGGGCCCGGTAGGTCGTCACGCTCGCACCGGTCTGGCGCAGGTAGTCGGCGAGGCAGTGGGCGAACGAGTCGCGGTGGTCGACCATCAGGATCCGCAGGCCCTCGCCCGGCCGGTCCCGGCCCGCGGCCGGCGGGCCGACGGCCGGCACCGGTCCGTCGAGCACCTGGAGCAGCGCCTTGGCCTTGAGCTCGGTCTCGGCCTCCTCCGCCGCCGGCGAGGAGTCGTACAGCAGCGTCGCCCCGGCCCGTACCGTCGCCACGCCGTCGCGCACCTGGATGGTGCGCAGGGTCAGCACCGTGTCCAGGCTGCCGTCGAAGGCGAGGCACCCCACCGCCCCCGCGTACCAGCGGCGCGGTGAGCGCTCCTCGCGCTCGATGAACTCCACCGCCGCCAACTTGGGCGCCCCGGTGACGGTCACCGCCCACAGATGGGCGAGGAAGCCGTCGAGGGCGTCGCGCCCCGGCGCCAGCACACCGCGCACCCGGTCCACCGTGTGGATGAGCGTCGCGTACTTCTCGATCCGGCGCCGGGCGGTGACCTGCACGGAACCGGGCACGCAGACGCGGGCCTTGTCGTTGCGGTCCACGTCCGTGCACATGGTGAGCTCGGACTCCTCCTTGGCGGAGTTGAGCAGCCGGCGGATGTGCTCGGCGTCCTCCATCGCGTCGCGGCCCCGCCGGATGGTCCCGCTGATCGGCGAGGACTCCACCACCAGGTGGTCGCCGGAGCCGGCCGCGCCGGCCTCGTGCCGGACGCGTACGAACATCTCGGGCGAGGCACCGACCAGATACTCCCGCTCCCCGAGGTGGGCCAGCAGGCTGTGCGGAGCCGGGTTGCTCTCCCGCAGCCGCCGGAAGAGCACGGAGGGCGGCTGTGCGCAGGGGCGGCGGAAGACCTGGCTGGGGACCACCTCGAACAGGTCGCCCGAGCGGAACAGCTCCCTGGCCCGGGAGACCACCCCGGCGTACTCGCCGGGCGCGTGGTCGCGCAGCCGGCCGGGGGCGCCGGGGGTGAACTCCGCGGCGCCGGTGGCGCGCGGCAGCCCTTCGGTGCGCTCCCGGCCGACGGTGAACTCGTAGGCGTGCCGGACCGCCTCGTCGCGGCGCAGGTCGAGCTCGTAGATCTCGTCCGGCAGGTGCAGCACCAGGTCGCGGTCGTTCCGATCGCGCCGCTGGCGCAGCTCGACGGGGTCCACCTGGAACAGCAGGTCGTAGCCGAAGGCGCCGTACAGCCCCAGCAGCCGGTCCTCGGACGCGGCCATGGCCCGCAGCAGCGCACGTACCGCCTCGAAGACGCCGGCGTGCGAGGTGCGGTCCTCCTCCGCGAAGATCCCGGTGCGCCCGGGGACCCGCCCCGACACCTCGTCCGGCCCGGCCTGCTGTTCCGTCAGGACCGCCGCCAGCGCCCCGCGTAGCGCGGGGAGCAGCACCCGGCCACGGGAGTTGAGCGCGCGGACGGTGACCCGGTCGCCGCGCGCGCTCACCTCGACCGGGGGATCGGCGTAGCCGACGACGAGGTCGTCGCCGCGGAACCGCAGCATGCCGCGCCGACGGTCGAGCGCGCTCTCCAGCCCGGCCCGCAGGAGCCGGGCGCTGCCGGCCGGGGTGACCGAGCGGTGCACGGTCACCCCGCCGGGTGTGGTCCACTCCGCCACCCGCCGAGCGGTCGAAGGGGCGCCGACGGCCTGCGTCAGCGACATGGGAACTCACCTGCCTGGAAGAACTGGAAGAAGAGGACGGCCGGTCGGCCAGGGGCCCGGACGAGACGGGGGCGCCGCCCACCGGTCATGCGCGGTCCGCCGCGAGAGCGGCCCGCAGCACATGGCGCTGCAGCTTTCCGGTGTCGCCGAACGGGAGCGCGGCGACGAACTCCACGAGCCGCGGGTACTTGTACGGCGCGATCTCGGACTTGACGAAATCCTTGATGTCCCGGGCGAGTTCCTGGCCCGCCTCGAAGCCGGGCGCGAGGACGACGAAGCCCTTGACGACCTGGCCGCGCTCCGGGTCGGGCACGCCGACCACCCCGCAGTCCAGGACGGCCGGGTGGCGGATCATCGCCTGCTCCACCTCGGGGGCGGCGACGTTGTAGCCGGCGGTGACGATCATGTCGTCGGCGCGGGCCTGGTAGTGGAAGTAGCCGTCGGCGTCGCGGACGTAGATGTCGCCGGTGATGTTCCAGCCGTTCTGCACCTGCGCCCGCTGCCGCTCGTCGCTGAGGTAGCGGCACCCGGTCGGCCCCTGGACGGCGAGCCGCCCCGGCACGCCGTCCGGGAGCGGGGCGCCCTCCTCGTCGACCACCCGGGCGCGGAACCCGGGCACCGGTCTGCCGGTCGCGCCGGGCCGGATGTCGTCGTCGGCGGCCGAGATGAAGACGTGCAGCATCTCCGTGGAGCCGATGCCCTCGATGATCCGTTGGCCGGTGGCCCGCTCGAAGGCGTGCCAGGTGTCCGCGGGCAGCGCCTCCCCGGCCGACACGCACCGCCGCAGCGACCGCAGATCGTAGGTCTCGATCCGCCGCAGCGCCGTGCGGTAGGCGGTGGGCGCGGTGAGCAGCACGGTCACCCCGTGTCGGCCCACCGCGCCGAACAGCTCCCCGGGGGAGGCCGCCGGCAGCAGCAGCGCCGACGCGCCGGCCCGCAGCGGGAAGACCAGCAGGCCGCCGAGGCCGAAGGTGAAGGCGAGCGGCGGGCTGCCGGCGAAGAGGTCGTCGGGCCGGGGCCGCAGGACGTGGGCCGAGAAGGTGTCGGCGATGGCGAGCACATCGCGGTGGAAGTGCATCGTCGCCTTGGGCTGCCCGCTGGTGCCCGAGGTGAAGGCGATCAGGGCCACGTCGTCCGCGGCCGTGTCCACCGCGGTGAACCCGGCGGCCCCGTGCGCCGCCCGCCGGTTCAGCTCGCAGCCGGCAGCGCCGTAGGCGACGATGCGCAGCCCCGGCAGGCCGGCGCGCCGGAGTTCGCCGGTGAAGTGCTCGTCGCACAGCGCGAGGCCGACGCGGGCCTTGGTCGCCACGGCGCGCAGCTCCTTGGCCCGCAGCAGTGCCATGGTCGTCACCACGACCCCGCCGGCCTTCAGGACGGCCAGCCAGCAAGCGGCCATCCAGGGCGAGTTGGGGCCGTGCAGCAGCACCCGGTTGCCCGGCACCAGGCCGTAGTCCTCGGCCAGCACCCGGGCGATCGTGTCGACCCGCTCCTTGAGCCGCCCGTACGACCAGACCCGGCCGGCCTCGTCACGCAGGGCGGGCGGCCCGTCGCCGAACCGGGCGATGGTGGCGTCGAGCAACTCGACGGCGCAGTTGAGCCGTTGGGGGTAGCGCAGTTCCGGCAGGTCGAAGACGAGCTCGGGCCACTCCTCGCGCGGTGGCAGGCTGTCGCGGGGGAAGGTGTCCTGGTGCGCAGAAGGTGACAGTGGTTCCATCGCTCCTCCGTCAGGGGCCCGGGACGCGGATGTCACGCCATCCGTTGTTCCGGGCTCCGCTCGCCGGGGCATCCGGTGCGAGCCCATGCTGCGCGCGTACGTCGCGCCGCTTGTGGCCCTGACACCTTCCTGCAGCCTCGGGGCGCGGCGGTGGCAGCTTGCTGCCTGGGGGCCGACGGAGCGGGAGGCGGGCGCCGGGCCGCGCCTCCCGTGATGTGGTGCGGCCGCTCGCCGCCCGGTCAGTCCCGCGCCTTCAGGTCCAGGCCGATGTCGAGGGCCGGGACGGAGTGGGTGAGGGCGCCCACCGAGAGGAAGTCGACACCGGTCCCGGCGTAGGCGCGGGCGGTGTCCAGGGTCAGGCGCCCGGAGGACTCCAGCAGGGCGCGGCCCGCGACGAGGGCGACGGCCTCCGCGGTCCGGGCGGGGGTGAAGTTGTCCAGCAGGATCAGGTCGGCTCCCGCGTCCAGCACCTCCCGCACCTGGGGCAGGGTGTCCACCTCCACCTCGATGGCCAGGCCGGGGAACTGCCGGCGCACGGCCCGGAACGCCTGGGCGACACCGCCCGCCGCGACGACGTGGTTGTCCTTGACCAGGGCCGCGTCGGACAGCGACATGCGGTGGTTGACGCCGCCGCCGCACCGCACCGCGTACTTCTCCAGCGCACGCAGGCCCGGCGTGGTCTTGCGGGTGTCGCGGACCTTCGCCTTGGTGCCTTCCAGAGCATCGGCCCAGCGGCGGGTCGCGGTGGCGATCCCGGACAGCCGGCACAGCAGGTTCAGCGCGCTGCGCTCGGCGGTGAGCAGGTCGCGGGTGCGGGTGGTGACGCTCAGCAGGACCTGGCCCGCCTCGATCCGTTCGCCGTCCTCGACGTGCCGCTCGACGGTGAACTCCTCGGTGCACACCACCGACAGCACGGCCTCCGCGACCCGGAGCCCCGCGGCCACGCCCGCCTCGCGCGCGGTGAAGTCGCCCGAGCTGACGGCGCCTTCGGCGACCGTCGCGGCCGTCGTCACGTCGACGCCGTGGTCGAGGTCCTCCTCGACGGCCCGGCGGGCGAGGTCCTCGACCCCTGAGGGGTCCAGCCCGGCCTGGGCGAGCAGCGCCGCGAGATCCGGGTCGAGCCCGCTCTCCGGCCGGCTCGGCGCACAGGGAAGGATCACAGTGCTCATGGCAGCGGCTCCGGGGGTGAGTCTGGTGGCCGGCGGCGGCATGGGGGTGTCTTGGGCACATCCGGCGCCACAGGGCGCCCCGACGCTATCAACTCACCGTTCCCAGCAGCGGAATTGGCGCAATTCCGCCGGGAGATCAGATCGGTTATCAAGCCGATAGCCCACCTTATTTGACGGCTCTGACGGCCGGTTGCCACAGTTGCGCCATCCGAACATCGACTCCGAATGCCGTCGAATGCACCGGAGGTATGTGCGGCGAGTGCCGCGGCGACGTGCGATCCCCCTTGGGCTCCCCTCAGGGCGCGCCGCGCGGGGGGTACGTCTTGGACGCCTCGTCGCCTCACCCCTTGCCCATGCTGGCGCAACCTTTTCCTCAGGAGAGTTCCGTGGACTTCGGTCTGAACTTTTTCCCGGTTTTCACTCCCGATCACAAGCCCGCGTGGCAGTTCTATCGCGAGGCCATCGCGTTGAGCCAGATCGCGGAGGAGTACGGGTTCGAGCATGTGCAGACGGTGGAGCACTACGGCACACCGTACGGCGGGTACAGCCCCGACCCGGTGACCCTGCTCTCCGCGATCGCCGCGCGCACCAAGACCATCCGGGTCGCCAGCGGCGCCGTCATCCCCGCGTTCACCCACCCGCTGCAGCTCGCGAGCAAGCTGGCGATGCTGGACAACATCTCCAACGGGCGGCTGGACGTCGGCTTCGGCCGGGCCTGGCTGCCCCAGGAGTTCGAGTGGCTGGGCGTGTCGATCGACGAGAGCCGCCGCCGCTTCAGCGAGGGCATCGAGGCCTGCCGCAGGCTGTGGAGCGAGGAGGACGTCGTCTTCGAGGGCGAGTTCCACTCCTTCGGGCCGGTGACGCTGTCGCCCCGCCCGGTGCAGCAGCCCGGCCCGCCGGTGTTCGTCGCCTCCGCGTCGAGCCCCGAGTCCTGTGCCGCCGCCGGTACGGCCGGCTACCACCTGCAGGTCGTGCCGACGATCGTCAGCCATGAGGTGGTGGTGGAGATGCTCGCCGCCTACCGCAAGGCGTGGGCGGAGGCCGGCCACGCCAAGGGCGCGGCCCGTATCCAGCTCAAGTACAACTGCTACCTGTCCGAGGACCGCGACGAGGCGCTGCGGCGGGGCGAGGAGATGGAGAACAACCACGTCGTGCTGATGTCCGAGGCGGCCGCGGGATGGCTGCGGACCAGCTCGGACCAGTACAAGGGGTACGACAAGCTCGTCGACAAGGCGCGCGAGTACGACTTCGGCAAGGCCCTGGACGCGGGCAAGATCCTGGCCGGTACACCGGACGACGTGATCGGGCAGCTGGACGCCTCCCGGGAGAGCTACGGCGACGACCTGTGCGTCAGCATCCAGGTCAACCCGGGCTACACGGACTACCGCGACGCCGAGCGGACGCTGCGGCTGTTCGCCGAGAAGGTGGCCCCGCGGTTCAAGCCCCAGGAGCGGTGACCCGGTGAGATAGCCGGCGCCGTTTCGCCTACGGCCCGCTGCTGCCGGGCGAGTTGGTTTCCTCGCCCGGCAGCGGCGGCCGCCGGCGGCGCCTTTGGGTGAACGTGCCTTTGGGCGAACGTGCCTTTTGGTGAATGTACCTTTCGGTGGACTCGTCCCGGTGCGGTCGCCCTTTTCCGCCGGCACACGAAGTGGCGCCGCATGGTTTTCCCGCCGACGAAATGCGTGGTGGAAAATGCTTGATTCCCAGATGTCCGCCGTGGCACCCGAGACGTTCCTCGACGCGATGAGCAGTCTCGCGTCCGGCGTCGCCGTGGTCACCGCCGCCGACCGCTCGGGCGCACCGTGCGGACTGCTGGTGTCCTCGCTGTGCTCCTACAGCGCCGCCCCGCCGTCGGTCATGCTCGCCGTCGACCAGCGGGCCCGCTCCTACGCCTCGCTCCTGGCCGCAGAGGAGTTCGCGGTCCACCTGCTGCACTCCGCGCAGGGCGAGACCGCCTCGGTGTTCGCGGGCCGCGGCGACCACAAGTTCGCCGGGCAGGACTGGTCGTGGGACGGACCGGTGCCCCGCCTGGAGGGCGCGCTGGTGTATCTGCGGTGCGTACGGGCCAAGGTCGTCGAGCACGGTGACCACGCCATCCTGGTCGGGAACGTCGCCGGCTGCGACGTCGGACCGGGGGAGCCGCTGGTGTACTTCCGGCGCGCCCTCGACTGGCGGCTGACCGCCCCGTGAGGTCAGGTCAGTTCCAGGTACGGCCGCAGGCGATCAGCTTGTTGTGCGCGGCGGAGACCTGCGGACGGGAGACGTCCCCTTCGCGGGTGGCCAGGTAGGTGGTGGTGATCGGCGGTATCTCGGGCTTCAGCAAAGGGACGAGGGTGCCGCGGGCGAAGTCGTCGGCGCACAGGTACGTCGGGACCACGGTGATGCCGACCGACGCCCGGACGGCGGAGAGCACCGCCCGGTGGTCGGGCACCACCACGTCGGGCGCGGTGGACCGCGGGGCGTGGAAGACCGACCACCAGTAGTGGTCGATGAGCGGCACGGACTCGGCGAAGGCGACCAGGGGGTAGGCGGACAGCACATGCGGCGCTTCGCCGGCGGTCAGGACCGGCGCCAGGTCCCGCGCCGTCTCGGGGGAGGCGACCAGGCTGCACTCCTCGTCGTACAACGGCAGTGCGGTGATCCCCTTCAGGCGGGGACGCACCCGGGCGATGACGATGTCCAGCTCTCCCGCGGCCAGTTGGGACAGCAGGGCGTCGGAGAGCGCCAGCGTGGTGTGCAGCTGCACGCTGTCCCTGAGCATGTCGGCGAGGGCCGGCAGGATCCGGTCGCTGATCAGGTCGCTGGGGGCGCCCAGCCGCAGCGGACGGGCCGGGCCGTCGGTGCCGAAGTAGCGCTGTAACACGAAGTCGAGGGCGTCGACCGCGCCCTCGGCGTCGCGGGCGAGGGACTCGGCCGCCGGTGTGGGCCGCGATCCGGTGGCGTGCCGGACGAACAGCGGCACTCCCACCCGCTCCTCGAGCATGCGGATCTGCTGGGTGACGGCGGGCTGCGAGATGTGCAGCCGGTGGGCGGCCTTGCCGAAGGAACCGGTGCGGTAGACCTCGACGAAGGTACGCAGCAGGGCGGGGTTGAGCGGCCCCGACTCCTCTTTGCACACCGCGCCCTGTGGGGTGCGCGAGGCGTGCGAGGTGCGGCGGTTCGGTCCCGAGACGCGTACGGAGGGCATGAGGGGCTCCCTGTGTTCAGCCGGGCAGATGGTGTCGTGGGGGTGGGGGGGCGAAGGACGCGGGGCGCCTCGCCGGCCGGTGCGGCAGGTCGCGTCACGCCCTACCGGGCTGGTGTCGGGCCGGTCTCCAGCGCGCCGTCCACCAGGACGGCGGCCGCACCGGTGTAGGCGGTCGGGTCGGTGAGCGCGGTGAGCTCCGCGCGGTCCAGATGGGCGGCGACCTGCGGGAACGTCGTCAAGGCCGCGGCGAGCGAACAGCCGCGTTCACCGGCCAGCCGCGAGGCGTCGGTCAGCACCCGCTTGGCCTCGGCCTTGCCGAGGTGGGGCGCGAGGACCGCCGCGAGGCGTTCGGAGACGATCCGGCTGCCGGTCAGGCCGAGGTTGTGCAGCATCCGCTCCGGCTTGGCGCGCAGGCCCTCGGCCAGTTCGACGGCGGTGTGCGTGGCACCGGCGGTCAGCCGCAGGCACTCGCGCAGCAGCTCCCATTCGGCGTGCCAGGCGCCCGCGGAGCGCTCGTCCTCCGACAGCAGACTCTGCGTCAGCCCCAGCGCCATCGGTGGGACCTGCAGGGCCGCGGACCGCAGCAGCGTGGCGAGGACCGGATTGTGCTTGTGCGGCATGGCGGAGGAGGCGCCGCGGCCCGCCACCGGCGCCTCCTCGACCTCGGCGATCTCGGTCCGGGTGAGGGTCTGCACGTCGACGGCGAGCTTGCCCAGGGCCGCCGCGGTGAACGCCAGCGCCGCGCCGAGATCCGCGAGCGGGGTGCGCAGCGCGTGCCAGGGCAGCGCCGGCCGGGCCAGACCGGTCTCCCGCGCGAAGGCCTCGGTCAGCTCACCGGCGTACGACCGGACTCCCGGGCGCGCGGCCGCCTCGGCGGTGTCGATCCGCGCGTACTCCAGGTAGCCGGCCAGGGTGCCCGCCGCACCGCCGAGCGACACCGGCAGGCCGCCGTCCTCCACGAGCCGCCGCAGGCGTTCGTCGGCGTCCAGCAGCAACTGCCGCCAGCCGGCGGCCTTCAGACCGAAGGTCGTGGGCACCGCGTGCAGCGCGAGGGTGCGGCCGGCCATCGGGGTGGCGCGGTGGTGCAGCGCGAGGCGGGCGAGCGCCGTGGCCGCGCGCCGCAGGTCCGCGCGCATCAGGCCGAGGGACCGGCGCGCCACCAGCATGCACGCGGTGTCGAGGATGTCCTGGCTGGTCGAGCCGCGGTGTACGTACTCGGCCGCCCGCGGGTCCCGGGCGGCGACCTCGCGGGTGAAGGCGGCGACCAGACCCACCACCGGATTGGCGGTCTCGCGTGCCGCGAGGGCGACGGCACGCAGGTCCAGCAGCTCCGCCCGCGCGGTGTCGGTGATCGTGGCGGCGGCGTCGGCCGGCACCACGCCGAGGCTCGCCTGGGCCCTGGCGAGCGCCGCCTCCGCATCCAGCATCGCCTGCAGCCAGGCCCGGTCGCCGACCACCCGCTCGATGGGGGTGCCGGCCCGCACCGGCGAGAGCAGCCCCGCGTCGGTCTCGCCGGGTGTCACCGCGGCGGCGCCCGCGGTGACGGATGTCGTGTCGGTCATGCGCCGCCCTCCCTGGGATCTGTGCACCGGTCGATCCCACTGTGCGTGCCGTGCGCGGTGTGATCGCCGTGGGCGGCAGCTTGTTGCCGGTTTCCGGTCAAACGCGGCAACGCGCTGTTGCACACCTCTTGCATTAGTCGTAGACCGGGTCGGCCTCCCGGGTCCGCTTGATCTCGTAGAAGCCCGGCGTCGAGGTGACCAGCAGCGTTCCGTCCCCCAGTCTGGCCGCCGCCTCGCCCTTGGGCGCCGGGGTGACCACCGGTCCGAAGAAGGCGATACGCCCGCCGTCCGCGCCCGGCACCGCGATCACCGGGGTGCCCACCTCCTGGCCCACCAGCTCGATCCCCTCCCGGTGGGAGGCGCGCAGCGCGCCGTCGAAGGCGTCGGTGTCCGCCGCGTCCCCCAAGTCGGCGGGCAGGCCCGCCTCCTCCAGCGCCGCGGCGAGCGTCGCCCGGTCGCGCGGCATTCCCCCGGGGGTGGTGCCGCTGTCGGACATGAGGTGTCCTCTCTGAAGCCGGGGGTTCGGTCAGGCCACCGCCCTGGCCCGGGTCGCGACGGTGACCGTGATGCTGAGGGCGGCGAGCAGGCTGATGATGACGGCGAAGACCACGGCCGCGGTGAGCATCGGCAGCTCCGTGACCATCACGCCGATGCCGAGCACCGGAAGGGTCAGTCCCAGGTACGCGGCGGCGAAGTAGCTGGAGACGACCTGACCCACCCGGTCGGGCGGGGCCTGGTGGGACACCAGGGCCAGGCCCGCGCGGAAGGCGAGACCGCTGCCCGCACCGCCGATCACCGACCCCGCCAGGAACAGGGCGAGGGAGGCCGCCGGCAGCGCGGCCACGAACAGCCCCAGCCCGACCGGGACCGCCACCATGCCGAGCACCGAACCCACCCGGGGCGCCAGCCGGGCGCCCAGCAGCTGGGCGAGGCCCGCGGAGCCGAACGCGCTGAAGGCGACCACGCCCACCATCAGATGGCTGGCGATGTGCAGCCCGCTGGTGAGGAACTTGCCGGCCAGCGCCGCCAGCAGCCCCAGCAGGGCGAAGGCCCCGAAGACCGCGACTGCCATGGCGGTGAACACCGACCGCATCTCCGCCGGGACCCCGAGCCGCTGTGGCCGGAAGCGCGCCCTGCCCTCCCGCCGCACGGTCTCGGGGAGCAGCAGCAGCGCGAAACCGGGCAGCAGCAGGCCGCCCAGCACCAGGTAGGAGACGGTCAGCGGCGCGGGGACGAACTCCACCAGCGCCCCGGACAGCAGCGCCCCCACGCCCAGGCCCAGCATGTTGGCGGCCGACGACGTCAGCGCCGCCCGCCCGCGGTCCTGGAGGAGTTCGCCGAGGTAGGCGGTGGCGGCGCCGTTGGCCAGGCCCACCGACAGGCCGCACAGCAGGCGCCCGGCGATGATCCCGGGAAGCGTGGGGGAGAGGGCGAAGGTCACACAGCTGCACACGGCCAGGCACAGCGCCGGAGCGATCGTCGCCCGCCGTCCGATCTGGTCGGACAGCGAGCCGAACAGCACCAGGGAGGACAGCGCGCCGACCGCGAAGGCGGCGAAGACGGCCGAGACCGTGACCGGCGACAGTTCGAGCCGCTGCGCGTACAGCGAGTACATCGGGGTGGGCACGGTCCCCCCGAGCAGCAAGGTGAACACGATGTACGTGACCGTCCAGGCCGCCGCCGTCCGCGGCCTGGGCCTGGCGTGCGCGCTGCCCACCCGGGTGCGCAGCTTGGGTGTCGGCATAGTGCTTCTTTCCTCACCTGACGTACGGAAATGGCCCGGGCGCGCCGTTGGGGGGTGGGCGGCGCGCCCGGGCGGGCGGAGGTGTCACACGCTCTGGTAGGCGTCCCGCATGGTGCGCTTGAGGGCCTTGCCGGTCATGCCGACGTGGTCGTCCGACTCCTTGACCACGAGCCGGTCGACGATCGGGAACCGCGCCTGGGACAGCGCCGCGTTGATCCGCGTGCGCAGCGCCTCCAGGTCGGTGCCGGCCGAGGACAGGTCGACGGTGAGGACCAGGTGCCGCGGCGCGTCGGCGGTGGCCGAGGTGTGCACCAGGGAGCAGTCGAAAACCTCCGGAATCTGACGCAAAATCAACTCCTCGATTTGGCAGCTGTAGATCGTGCCCCGTGGAGTGGTGATGCTGTCGGAGGTGCGGTCGACGTGGTAGAAGCGGCCCTCCTCGTCGCGGTAGGCGAGGTCACCGGTGAGCCAGTAGCCCCGCACCCGGTTCCTCTCGCTCAGCAGCGAGTTGTTCCAGTAACCCGCGGTGACGGTGGGGGACTTCAGCGCGAGCCGCCCCACCGTGCCGTGCGCCGCCGGCGTGTCCGTGTCGTCGAAGACCTGGGCGTCGATCCAGTCGAAGGGCCGCCCTATGCACCGGCCGTAGCGGTCGGTGGCCGGCGAGTGGACCTGCCGGAACATCGCGAAGCCGAACTCCGAGGAGCCGAAGTTGTCGATGAACAGGGAGCCGGGGGTCATGGTCCCGCTGCGGTCGCGGTGGTTGCCCAGCCGGACGAGCCGTCGGATGTGCCGTTCGTGGTTGGCGTCCCCGGTGGACATCCAGCGGGCGACCGACGCGAAGTCGTAGCGGTCCAGGTCGAGGCGGCACAGGTCGACGAAGACCTTCGGGAAGGCGGCGACCAGTTCGGGCCGGAACTCCTCGATGCGTTCCGCCAGGCCCTCCGGCTCGCGCCCGGTGCTCAGCAGGACCCGGCTGCCGCGGGCCACGCAGGACATCAGCACCGAGATCGCCGACGCATGGCTCTGCGGGAGCGCGGACAGCACGCGCGCTCCGAGCGCCGCGCCGATCTGCTGCCTGATGCCGAAGAAGAAGCCCAGGTGGTTGAACTGGACGGCCTTCGGTACCCCGGTGGTCCCGGAGGTGTGCGCGATCAGGACGGGGTCGTTGTCGGCGTGGGTGAACGCCCGGAAGGGTTCGGCGGCGTACGGGTCGGCGTCGTAGAAGGGGAGGTCCAGCGCCCCCTTGTCGAGCCTGCCGTCGCAGACCACCGCCACCGCGCCGACCCGGGAGATGAACGTGGCCGCGATGTCCGGCGGAAGCAGGCTGTTGAGGAAGACCGGAATGGCGCCGATCTTCGTGAGGGCGATGTAGTGGATCAGATAGCGCACGCTCTCGTCCAGAAAGAGCGCCACCGGGTCCTTGGGCCCGATGCCGTCGCGCTGGAATCCGGCGGCCACCCGGTCGGTGAGCGCGTCGAGTTCGGCGAGCGTGAACGCCCGGACGGTGTGGCCCTCGGGGTGGTGGTAGTCCTTGTCCAGCTCGATGACGCTCTTGCCGGCGATCGTGCCGGCGGCGGCCGCGGTGCGGAAGAAGTTGCCCGCTCCCATGCCCTCGGTGAGCACCAGTTCGTCTGCCATCTCTCGCTCTCGTCCTTCCCCTGTCAGGTGGTCTCCGCGTCGGCCGCCGGGACCAGCCAGTCCCGCATCGCGGTACGGATGTCGTCGGGAATCGGCACCGGCCGGTGGGAATCGAGCGACATGCACACCAGAACGGCCTTGATCCGCACGCGTACGTCGGCCGGGTCGGCGCCGGTGCACGAGAACGCGAGGTGGAACGAGCTGGTCTTGATCTGGTGCACCGCGAGGCTGAACCGCACGGTGTCCCCCAGCCGGCTCGGCGCGAGGAAGTCGCACTCCAGCCGCACGGTCGGAATGCCGAGCCGCCTCTTTTGGAAGAGCCCCGCGTAGTCGGTCCGCAGTCCGGCTTCGAACCACTCCTGCAGAATCTCGTTCATCAGCAGCAGGTACTGCGGATAGAACACGATGCCGGCCGGGTCGCAGTGGTGGAACCAGATGGTCTTGTCCCGCGCGAACATCGGCGTCGCATCGTCGGCAGCTGTGGTGTGCACGGTCCCCGATCACTTCCGTCGCGTCGTCTGCGCCCTGCCCCGCAGGGGAAACCCCTCGGGGGAACACCTCGGGGGAAGCGTAGGCCGGGCCCGCCCCGCCCCCGCCCGCAAGGCAGCAAGCTGCCATCGCGGTGGGCGGGGGCGGGGCGGGATCACCTCGGGCACCAGCGGGCCGCCCAGGGAGCCGTCGGGCCGGCGCCGCGACGGGGCCGCCGCAGTGCCAGGGATGTGGCGGCGCAGCCGAGCTGCTCGTCGGCCGGGTCGCCCTCGCCCCTGATCTCCGGGGCGGCAGCGGGGCCGAGGCCGCTCCGCCGGCTCGGGACCACCGGCACGGCCCGGCGCCCGGGCGGCGCGGCGGGACGGGGAGCGCCACCGCGGATGTCGACGTCGATGAGCCCGAGCGCCGCCGCCTTCACCCCCGCCTCGAACCGGGACTCGGCACCCAGCATCTCCATCAGGCTCGCGACATGGCGGCGGTAGGTCCGCACCGAGACGCCGAGCTGGCGGGCGGCGACCTCGTCCTTGCGCCCCGACCCGAGCAGCCGCAGTATCTGCGGGGTCTTCTCGTCCAGGATGTTCTGGTGGTAGCGGACGAACGTCTCCAGGTCGCAGGCGCTTTCCCAACTGGCGTCGAGCAGCGTCAGCAGCGGTTCGATGATGACGGGGGAGTGGACCAGGAGGCAGTTGCGGCCGTGTTCGGCCGGCCACATCAGGACGCGCCTGCGGTCGATGACCAGCATCCCGTGCAGGTCCACGGTGCTGATCCGGGTCTGCGCCCCGTGCTCCCGGCCGATCCGCTGCAGGAACTCCTGCCGCCCGTGCCCGTCGAGTTCGTCGGGGTGGCAGATCACGGACACGGCGATCGACCGCTCGCCCAGGGCGGCGATGCTGCCCCGGAAGCGATCGATGTCCTCTCGGCGGAACCCGTTCATCTGGCCGTTGACCAGCAGCACTTCCTTGCGTGCGGTCCGGAACAGGCTGTCGGCCAGCTCGAAGTACTCGACACCGGGGTGCTGGTCGGCCACTTCTCCTCTGGTGGGCGGTCCGGCGATGCTCTCGATCGTCGGACCGACGCGGCGGTCGGCGCGACGCAGTAATTCCTCGACCTGCTGTCTGCCAGTCACTGGATACCTCTCTTCAACGTGCGCAGAGCGACAGTCCGGACCGTCCGTCAGCCGGCGGACAGGGGCCCGACGGTCCTGTTCAGTTGAGCGGGAAAGCAGTGGCTCACACGGGCGCGGCGGCGGGGGTGCGGAAGCGGTTGATGGCACCCAGGTGACGCGCGCCGCCGCGACGCCCCACACCAGAAGGAAGACGCCGACTCCGGTGGCGTCGACGCCGGTGGTAGGTGAAGACGGTGAGCAGGGCCACGGTCAGCACGAACAGACCGCTGATGACGAAACCGTCGGTGCCGATGCTGAACGCACCGAGAGTCAGCGCCAACAGAAGAATGCGGTTCGGCATGGGGCTACTTCCCTTCTTCCGTTAACGGCGGCTGCGCGGGCGCGCTGGACAGCGTTGCGGCGGGCATGCTTTTCGGATCCCCTCGGGTGGTGGCGTGTGGGGGCAGAGGCGGAGTGACATGCGAGGCGGTAGGGGTGAACATGCTGCGGGGCAGTTCGGTTACCTCGCAGGGCAGCGCTTCTCGCAGGTGTCAGCAGTCGGCCGAGTTCATTTCAAGTCCCCCGTCGAGTTCCTGTGATCAGATGCGCCGGCCACCGGCGGCGCGGCCACGTGCGGAAAATGCGGCGACGGCCGAAAAGGCGGCCGCATCGGGGGTGGAAAAGAAATGTGTAACGTGCGGAAATTCGTTGAACGGAAAGCGGTTTCCGTAGTGGTGGACTGTGCCCTGCGGCCCACACGCCAGCGGGGTGTCCACCCCGTCCCGCACCCCCGTCACGCCTTCCCCCAGAACCCCGTTGCCACGGACTCGTCCGCTTGGGCCGCGCGGGCCGGCCCGAGCGCGCGGCCCGGGCCGACTCCACGTCAGCCACCCCCATCGGCCGCGCCGCCCCACAAGATCGTGCGGCTTTGCGGCAGCCCCGAAGCTATCTTCGGCTCAGTAATGTCGTCAAGGTTATTCCGGCGTGATGCATTGTGAGTCGGAACGCAGCAGGTGGGAGCCGTGGTGAAGCCGCTCACCTGCCGAGAATTGCACTCCGGATGCATCTGCAGAAAATTTCACCTCGCGTCCGACGGGGTTTATCCACCGGGCGATGTGCAAAAAATTGCAGTCAAGCTTTCGGAAAGGGGCCCGCGGACACCCCGTACGATGCCGGATTCGGCGTGGGCGCCCGGCCGCGGAATGCGCGGTTCCGATAAACCCGCCGCGCCACTCATGCACGGAACGTACACTCCACGGCGCGGCCTTGTACGCCGCTCACCGCGGCCTTCCGGGATCTTCCCTCTAGGGTTTGATCCATCGGACACCCCCAGGCGCCCGGCGCACACGAAGTCCGCCGTGCGCCCTGTCGACACCTGACTGACCCGAGCGGTCCGAGCGAGCGAAGAAACAAAGGAGTTGCGGTCGATGAACACCACCGAGGACAACGGCCTGTGGGTGCGGCGCTTCCACCCGGCCCCGGGAGCCGGCACCCGCCTGGTCTGCCTCCCGCACGCCGGCGGCGCGGCCAGCTTCTACTTCCCGGTCTCGGCGGCCCTGGCCCCCCGGGTCGAGGTCCTGGCCGTCCAGTACCCCGGCCGCCAGGACCGCCGCAAGGAGCCGTGCATCGACTCCCTCCCCGAGCTGGCCCGTCAGGTCGTCCCCCGGCTGCTCCCGTGGACCGACCGCCCGCTGGCCCTGTTCGGGCACAGCATGGGCGCCTCGCTCGCCTTCGAGGTCGCCCGGCTGCTGGAGCACGAACACGGCGTCGCCCCGGTCGTGTTGTTCGCCTCCGCACGGCGGGCGCCGTCCGCGCACCGGGACGAGTTCGTGCACCGGAAGAGCGACGACCAGCTGATCCGCGATGTCGAGGAGCTCAGCGGCACCGACTCGCGGCTGCTGCAGGATCCCGAGATGCGCAGCATGGTCCTGCCGGCCCTCCGCGGCGACTACAAGGCCGCCGAGACCTACCGCTATGCGCCCGGCCCCGGCCTCAGCTGCCCGGTCACCGCCCTGATCGGTGACGCCGACCCCCGGGTGACGGTCGCGGAGGCCCGCGCATGGGCCACCCACACCACCGGGGAGTTCGACCTCAAGATCTACCGCGGCGGCCACTTCTACCTCAACGAGCACACCGACGTCGTCGTCCGCGAGATATCCCGCCAACTGCTGTCCGCCACGGGTGTGTAGAGCGCGCCCGCCCGCCCCGCAGCCTCAGCGCGCGCCGATGCGGGCGGCCACGCAGGGGTCCTCGTTGCGGTATCCGAGGCGGGTGTAGAGGCGTTCGGCCGGGGCGTTGTCGGCGAGCTGCCACAGGGTGCAGAACCCGTGCCGGCGTACGGCGAGCCGGGTCAGCCAGGCGGTCAGCGCGGCGCCGAGTCCCTGGCCGCGCAGCGCGGCGTCGGTCGCGACCGACGCCATCAGCGGGGCGCCGCTGTCCCGCAGACTGCTCAGGGCGCCGCAGGCCACCAGCCGTCCGTCGGCGTCGTCGCGGATGCCGGCCCACAGGCTGACCTCCGAGGAGCCGGGGCCGGTGGAGTGGGCCGGGCTGTGCTCGGTGAGGAAGGCGAAGAGCTCCTCGTGGTGGGTCTCGTCGAGCGCGGCCACCCGCTCCTCGCCCCGCTGGACCGGCGGCTCCTCAAGCGTCCAGCGGAAGACCCACTCGACGGCGTCGGCCACCGCCAGGTGGCGGCCGACCAGGGCGTCGGTCCCGCGCGGGCCGGTGAACTCCCGCACACCGCCGGCCAGCCCGTGTGCGGCGCGCAGGACGAGTCCGGCGGCGGCGTCCGGTGAGCCGACGCTCCATACGTGGCCGCGGGGGCCGTCGAGCCAGGCGGCGGCGCCGTCGCCGGACCAGCTGATCCGGTCGGCCGGGCGCTGCCGCGCGGCGCCGAAACGCAGCAGGGCGGAGCCGGCCTGGCGCTCCAGGCCCTGGTCGAACAGGTCGGCGGTCCGGGGGACGAGGGTCGTTGCCTGCATCGCTCTCTGGGAAGGACGTAGGGGACACGTACGGGAGCCGGCGGCCCCGCGCGCGAGGCGCGCCGGAGCCGTCGGTGTGCGGTAGGGGAGCCCGGCAGCGGCTGCGCGCGCGGCGGGCCCGGCCGACCGGGCCGACCACTCTCGCACACCGCCCCAGGTCCGGGGCAAATGCGCCGCTCGCGGGCCGGACGCTCACACAGCGGCGCGGGCGGTCCGGCCCGCTCCGCCGGCGGCCCCGGGGGATCTCAACGCGCCCTGGCGCACGGCGGGTTGCCGCCCCGCTGACCCGGCCCCGGTCTGCCGGACGCGCCCCGGTCCGGTGGTGCGGCGACGGTCACCTCGGCGGGGCGCAGCAGCTGCCCGCCGACCCGGTAGCCCTGCCGGACGACCACGGAGCAGGTGGGGCCCTTGACCCGGTCGGTGCGGGTACAGGTGATCGCCTCGTGGACGTGGGGGTCGAAGGGGGCGCCGGGCCGGGCGACGGGCTGCAGGCCCAGTGCCGCCAGCTCGGTCTCCAGGGCGTCGGCGACGCGCCGGAAGCCGCCGGTCACCTCGCCCCGCTCGGCGGCCTCGGCGAGCGCGTCGAGCACGGGCAGCAGCCGGCCCAGCACATTGGCCACGGCGATCTCGGCGACGGCCTGGCGGTCGCGGCGGACCCGCTTGCGGTAGTTGTCGTACTCGGCCTTGAGCCGTTGCAGGTCGGCCGTGCGCTCGCGCAGTTCGGCGCTCGCCGCGGCCTCGGACGTCTCCGGCGGCCCGGTGGCGGTCCGCTCCTTGCCGGTGGCGGTGCGCGAGGGGAGCACGGCGGGGCTGTCCTGCGGCCCGCGTCCGACGAGTGCCAGCCGCGGGCGGGCGGGGCCGCGGACGTGGGGCGGGCGGTTCATCGGGGGCCTCCCTCCTTCTTGTCGTCGTCGACGATCTCGGCGTCCACGACGTCGTCCTCGGCCCCGGCCTGCTGCCCGCCGCCGCCCTCGGTGCCGCCCCCGGTGCCGCCCGCGGCGGCCTGCGCGGCCTGGGTGTCGGCGTACATGGCCTGGCCGAGCTTCTGGGAGACGGCCGCGAGCTTCTCGGTGGCGGTGCGGATCTCCGCGGTGTTGTCGCCCTCGGCGGACTCGCTCTTGAGCTTCTCCTTCAGCTCGCCGACGGCCGCCTCGACCTCGGTCCTGATGTCGCCGGGGACCTTGTCCTCGTTGTCCTTGAGGAACTTCTCGGTCTGGTAGACCAGCTGCTCGGCCTGGTTGCGGGTCTCGGCGGCCTCCCGCCTGCGGCGGTCCTCCTCCGCGTACTGCTCGGCGTCGCGGACCATCCGGTCGATGTCGTCCTTCGGCAGCGAGGAGCCGCCGGTGACGGTCATCTTCTGCTCCTTGCCGGTGCCCAGGTCCTTCGCGGTGACGTGCATGATGCCGTTGGCGTCGATGTCGAAGGAGACCTCGATCTGCGGGACGCCGCGCGGGGCCGGCGGCAGACCGGTCAGCTGGAACATCCCGAGCTTCTTGTTGTAGACCGCGATCTCGCGCTCCCCTTGGAAGACCTGGATCTGCACGGAGGACTGGTTGTCCTCGGCGGTGGTGAAGATCTCCGAGCGCTTGGTCGGGATCGTGGTGTTCCGCTCGATGAGCTTGGTCATGATGCCGCCCTTGGTCTCGATACCGAGGGACAGCGGGGTGACGTCCAGCAGCAGGACGTCCTTGACCTCGCCCTTGAGGACACCGGCCTGCAGCGTGGCGCCGATGGCGACGACCTCGTCGGGGTTGACGCCCTTGTGGGGGTCCTTGCCGGTCAGCTCCTTGACCAGCTCGGTCACGGCCGGCATCCGGGTCGAGCCGCCGACCAGGATCACATGATGGACGTCGGAGACCTTGATCCCGGCATCGTTCACCGCGTTGTGGAACGGCGTCTTGCAGCGCTCCAGAAGGTCCGCGGTCAGCTGCTCGAACTGCGAGCGGGTGAGCTTCTCGTCCAGGTGCAGCGGGCCCTCGGCCGACGCGCTCAGGTACGGCAGGTTGATCGTCGTCTCGGTGGCGGCGGACAGCTCGATCTTGGCCTTCTCGGCCGCCTCCCGCAGCCGCTGGGTGGCCATCTTGTCCTGGGACAGATCGATGCCGTACGCGTTCTTGAACTGCTTGGTCAGGTGATCGACGATCCGCTGGTCCCAGTCGTCGCCCCCCAGATGCGTGTCACCGTTGGTGGCCTTGACCTCGACGACGCCCTCGCCGATCTCCAGCAGCGACACGTCGAAGGTGCCGCCACCGAGGTCGAAGACCAGGATCGTCTGGTCGTTCTCCTTGTCCAGGCCGTAGGCCAGGGCGGCGGCGGTGGGCTCGTTGACGATCCGCAGCACCCGCAGCCCGGCGATCTCGCCGGCTTCCTTGGTGGCGGTGCGCTGCGCGTCGTTGAAGTACGCCGGGACCGTGACGACGGCGTCCGTCACGTCCTCGCCCAGGTACTGCTCGGCGTCGCGTTTGAGCTTCTGCAGCACCCGCGCGGAGATCTCCTGGGCGGTGAAGCGCCGGCCGTCGATCTCGCCGCCCCCTTCGGGGAAGCGCCACTCGGCGTCGCCCATGTGGCGCTTGACCGACCGCGCGGTGCGCTCGATGTTGGTCACGGCCTGCCGCTTGGCGATCTCCCCCACGAGCACGTCGCCGCCCTTGGAGAACCCGACCACCGACGGGGTGGTGCGGGCCCCCTCGGCATTGGCGATGACCGTGGGCTCACCGCCCTCCAGCACACTGACCACCGAGTTCGTCGTCCCGAGGTCGATACCCACTGCACGTGTCATGGTCCTCTCCTTACCTGGTCGCAGGCCCTCTCACCTGCTGGTATGGAGAGAGCACCGCCTCCACCCTCTGGATAGATCGCGCCGTGCCGCGTGTCAAGATGCCCTGGTTTGTGACATCTGGACACGCGGCCGACGGCGGATTTCGCTGTGTGCGCGGTGATCGGCCGTGACGGTCACTCCGCCGCTTCCGGAGTCGAGGTCCAGGTGCCCAGCGACATCTCCGCGGTGATACCGGGCCCGAAGCCGGCCAGCAGACCGCGGTGGCCCTCACGGGAGGACTCCTCGTCGAACATCCGGCCCAGGGCGTCGAGGATCACCGCGCTGGCGATGTTGCCGTACTCGGTCAGCGTCGCCCGGCTGAAGCGGAACGCCTCCGGCGGCACCTCCAGGAAGCGGCTGAGGTCGTCCAGGATGCGCGGGCCGCCGGCGTGGACGAGGTAGAAGTCCAGGTTGCCCGCGTCCCACTGCTGCTCCTGCGCGACCGCGCGCAGGGCCGGGGCGAGCGGCTCCATGGTGCCCGGCACCCGCTTGTCCAGCAGGAAGTGGAATCCGGTGGACCGCACCGCGTAGGAGATCCAGTCCTCGGTGTGCGGGATGAGGTACGAGCCGTTGCGCTCCAGGTGGATGCCCTTGCCGCCCTTGCCGCGGACCACGGTGGCGGCCACCGCGTCACCGAAGAGACCGTTGGACAGCAGCGATCCCACGCCCAGGTCGGTGGGCTGGTAGCACAGCGAGCAGAACTCGCAGGCCACGATGAGCACGTTGGCGTCCGGGTACGCCGTGCAGAAGTCGTGCGCCCGGTTGATCGCCGCGCCGCCCGCCGCGCAGCCGAGCTGCGCGATCGGCATCTGGCGGGTCTCCGACCGGAAGCCCAGCGTGTTGATGAGCCAGGCGGTCAGCGCCGGCATCATGAAGCCGGTGCAGGAGACGTAGACGATCAGGTCGATCTGCCGTGCTTCCAGCTCGGCCTGGTCCAGTGCCTGGCGCACCACGGCGGGGACGCGGGCCTTGGACTCCTCCTCGTAGACCTCGCTGCGGGCGTCGAGGCCCGGGTGCTTGAGGACCTTGTCGATCGGCTGGATCAGATGCCGGGTGCGGACGCCGGTGTGCTCGATCAGTCGGAGCACCAGTTTCAGCTGCGTATGGTCCTTGTGCAGCCGCCGGGCCAGTTCGAGGGTGTCTTCCTGGGTGATGACGTATTCGGGGACGGCTATCGCTGGTTTGCACAGAACTGCCATGGGATTCCACTCCTTGCAGACCGTGGTCCGCCAGTGCACATCCCTGTGCTCAATTCGATTCGGCGGGCCTGCCTTCGAAGAAGGAACTCTCCCCGAGGGATGAACTCTCCTTGTCCAGATGGGCCAACTGGTCGAACCATAACGGTAAGCCAGGCGGGCAAAAACCGCATGCCCGCCTGTGGCACACCGTCACCAGGTGACCGGCAGCTCCACCGGATAGCGCCAGATCGAGGTCTTGTTCCAGGGCACTTCATCGGCCGGCTTGGCCAGCCGCAGCTCCGGAAAACGCTCCAGGAGGGCGCTGAGGGCGACTTCGAGCTCGGTGACGGCCAGCGGGGCACCCAGGCAGTGATGCCCGCCCCAGCCGAACGTCATATGGGACGGTCCCTGGCGTTCCAGATCCAGCTCGTCGGGCCGCTCGAATTTCGCGCCGTCCCGATTTGCCGTCAGATACGAAACGTGCACGATGTCCCCGGCCCGGATCGTCACCCCGCTCAATTCCACGTCCTCCAGGGCGACCCGGGGGATGCCGACGCCCTTGCGGAAGGGAATGAACCGCAGCATCTCCTCCATCGCCTGCGGGAGCGTCTCGGGGCGCGAGCGCACCCTCTGCAGCTCCGCGGGCCGGGTGAGCAGCGTGTAGGCGAGGTTGCCGATCTCGTAGGTGGTGGTGTCCTGGCCGGTGATGAGCAGCACCATGGCCATGACGGTCAGTTCCCGCTCGTCGAGGAGCTCGTCGCCGTCCCGCGCCGTGGCCAGCGCGCTGATCAGGTCGTCCCCCGGGTTCTGGCGCCGTTGTGCGGTCAGCGTCGCGAAGTACGCCCGCATCTCGGCCTTGGCCCGTACGGCGTTGTCCTTGTTGTCCAGGCCGATGTCCATCATCGTCCGGGCGTGGGCGCGCAGCTGGGCGCGGTCGGCCTCGGGGATGTCGAGGACCTCGCAGATCGTCGTCAGGGGCAGCGGGGAGGCCAGGGACTCCATCAGGTCGGCCGGCGACCCGTGCCGCTCCATCCCGTCCAGCAGCTCGTCCACGACCCGCTTCGTACGAGCCCGCATGCGCTCCACCTGGCGCGGGGCGAACGCCTTGGACACCAGGCTCCGCAGGCGGCTGCTGGCGGGCGGGTCCATCACGTTGATCGCCTCGTCCTGGACGATCGGCTCGGGCGTCATCCGGGGGAAGTCGTGGCCGATGATGGCGTGACGGCTGAAGCGCCGGTCGGTCGTCACGGTGCGGACGTCGTCATACCGCGTGACGAGCCAGGCCTCGCCCTCCCCGTACGGCAGCTTGATGCGTGCGACGGGTTCTTCGGTCAGCAGACGCTTGAGCGTCGGATCGAATTCAAGGGCCTCGGCATAGTCGAAGGGACAGTTCCAGACCTTGGAACCGGATTCCATGATGAACTCCCGACGTCAGAGGTTTTGACACCAGTTTTTTTCGACACCACTTGCGATCTCATTATCGTGAAGCGTGAGAGGCCGGGGCGGCCCGACGTCGGTTCCGCTGCGCCGAACGGGTGGTGGGCTCCTTTTCCCGCCGACACCGGATCCCGGCCGGAAACGAAACTCGCCGCACTCCTCTTTTTCCGCATTCTTTGCCGAGTTGCCGGCCGTGCTGATTTCTGCATGGCCCGCCGGCCGCTTACCGAGCGGAGTGCCGGCAGGCGCCGATCCGCTCCCGGCGCGCACGGACCCGATACCTGGAGCGAGGTTCCGACACGGCCTGACGGCGCGGGTGCTCCACTAATGTGGAGCGACTTCATGTCGCAGCGGGACAGGACACATGACCACCACCCCCACCGCCGAGTTCGCCGTCATCGGCGGCAGCGGCTTCTACGAGCTGCTCGCGGACGCCGAACGCGTCACCGTCGACACCCCCTACGGCGCGCCGTCCGACGCGATCACCCTGAGCCCGGCCGGCGGCCGCCGGGTCGCCTTCCTGCCCCGCCACGGACGCGGTCACGCCGTACCCCCGCACCGCATCAACTACCGCGCGAACCTGTGGGCGCTGCGCTCGCTGGGCGTCCGCCAGATCCTCGCCCCCTGCGCGGTCGGCTCGCTCCGTCCCGAACTGGGCCCCGGCTCCGTCGTCGTCCCCCACCAGCTGGTGGACCGCACGAGCGGGCGTGCGCAGACCTTCTACGAGCGGGGCGCGGTGCAAGTCTCGTTCGCCGACCCCTACTGCGCGCACGGCCGGCGGGCGGTGCTGGCGGCGGCCGCCGCGACCGGCACCGGGGCGACCGACGGCGGCACCATGGTCGTGGTCCAGGGGCCGCGGTTCTCCACCCGGGCCGAGTCGCAGTGGTACGCCGCCGCGGGCTGGTCGCTGGTCAACATGACCGGGCACCCCGAGGCCGTGCTCGCCCGTGAACTCGCGCTCTGCTACACCGCGGTGGCCCTGGTCACCGACCTCGACGCGGGCATCGACGCCCACCAGAGCGTCTCCCAGGAGGAGGTCTTCACCGTCTTCGCCCAGAACACCGAGCGCCTGCGCGGCCTCGTTCTCGAAGCCCTCGGCCGCCTTCCCCAGGAGCGCTCCTGCGCCTGCCCCGGCACGCTCACCGACATGACCCTCCCCTTCCCGCTGCCCTGACGGACACGCCGTATGACATGCCGCTGACGGCGTAATGGCCGGGCGGGGCCGTTCGGGCGCGCGAGGCTGTGGCCCTTGTGCACGGCCGTACCGGGAGTCCGTGAGTGAACAGATCGGGTGAGACGGTCTTCGAACGGATACACCGCGACCGCCGGCCGGACCGCCGCCGGCCGGACCGCCGCCGGCCGGACCGCCGCCGGCCGGCCGACGGCTGCGCGCCGATGGTGGAGAACAGCGGCTTCGAGGTGCCCCGCCCGCCCGCGTGGATGCGCTGGCTGCCGCTCGCCTACGTCGTGTTCGTCATGCTCCTCGAAACGGTGACCCCCACACCGTGGGCGGTGAGCTTCCTGCTGATCGCGCTGCCGGTGGTCGCCGCCTACACCCTCGGTCCCGTCGGCGTCGGCCTGGTCACGGTCTTCGCCGTCGTGCTGCTGGGCGTGGTGGCCGGCACGCCGTGCTGCACGGGCCACAACCTCCACCAGCTGTGGGAGAACCACCACGTCGCCGCGTATGTCGCCACCGGCCTGGTCGGCGCCCTCGGCATGGCGCTGGCCGCCCACCGCCAGCGCCAGGAGCGGTATCTGGTCCGCGCCAACTCGGTGGCCGAAGCCCTGATGCGGACCCTGCTGCGGCCGGTGCCGCACCAGGTGGGCAACGTCCTCGCGGCCGGTCTCTACCGGGCCGGCGAGGTCGGCACCATGGTCGGCGGCGACCTCTACGACATCCTCGCCACCGCGGCCGGTGAGCGCGCCATCATCGGGGACGTCCGCGGCAAGGGACTCAAGGCCGTACGCACCGTCGCCGACACCCTCGGCAGCTTCCGCGAAGCCGCCTACGACCAGGGGGACCTGCTGTCCGTAGCGGCCCGTCTGGAACGGTGCCTGGCCCGTGAGGCCCAGGAGATCCGCGACGACGAACTGTTCGTCACCGCCGCCCTGGTCGAGTACGACGCGCCCGCCGGCCTGGTGACGATCGTCAATCACGGGCACATCGAACCGGTCCTGATCTCCGGCGGCGAGGTGACGGCCCTCACCGGGCCGCCCGCCCTGCCGCTGGGACTGGCCACCCTCGTCGACGAGGCCCCCGTCGCCTACACCCACCCCTTCGCCCCCGGTGACGTCCTGCTGCTGTGCACCGACGGCCTGATCGAGGCCCGCGACCCCACCGGCGCCTTCTACCCCCTCCTCGACCGCCTCCGCCACGGCTTCGCCGACCGGCCCGCGCCCGGCCCGGGAGACGTGGTCGACTTCCTCAACACGGATCTGCCGCTGCACACCCGCGTGTTCCACGACGACGTCGCCATCCTGGCGTTCGCACCGCACGCCACCGGGAGCGACGGCCCAGCGCACTGATTTCGTAGGCCACGTAGTTTGGCGACGGAACGGCGATCAGTCCGACATCTGGGAGGGGCACTCATGCGCGCCATGCGGTTCGAGCGGTTCGGCGGTCCGGAGGTGCTGGCGGAGGCCGAGGTACCGGACCCGGTGGCGGGGCCGGGCGAGACACTGGTCGAAGTGGCCGCCGCGGGCGTCAACTTCGGGGACATCAAGCAGATCGCGGGCGAGCACACCGACGGTCCGTACGCGCTGAAGGGGCCGCTCCCGCGCATTCCCGGTCTGGAGGTCGTCGGCCGGACCCCGGACGGCCGGCGGGTGCTGGGCTATCTGCCGCAGGGGGGATACGCCGAAAAGGCGGTGGTCGCCGACCGTGACCTGGTCGAGGTGCCGGAGGGGGTGCCTGCGGGCGAGGCGCTGGCCCTGCTCGTGCAGGGGCTGACGGCATGGCACCTGCTGCGGTCGGCCGCCCGTATGACTCCCGGCGAGAGCGTGGTGGTCCATGCCGCCGCGGGCGGAACGGGCAGCCTCGCCGTCCAACTGGCCCGGGAGTTCGGGGCGGGGCGGATCATCGCCACGGCGTCGTCCGAGGACAAGCGCGCCTTCGCCCTGGAGCTCGGCGCGGACGTGGCGATCGACGGCGCGGCGGAGGGCTACCGCGAGCGGGTCCTCGACGCCAATCGCGGCCGCCCGGTCGACGTCGTCCTGGACGCCGTCGGCGGCCCGGTCCTCGACTCCGCCCTGGGCGCGCTCGGGTACCTCGGGCGGCTGGTCACCTACGGCGCCTCGTCGCGGCAGGCCGCCTCCGCCATCGCGCCGGGCCGCCTCGCGCTGGAGAGCCTCACCGTCGCAGGCTTCTGGCTCGTCCCGCTCCTCGCCCGCGACGGGGCCGGCGGCCCGGCACTTCAGGAACTGCTCGACCTCACGGCGCGGCGTCGGCTGCGGCCGCTGGTCGGCGCGGAGTACGACCTCGCGCGGGCCCGCGACGCGCAGGAGGACCTGCTCGCCCGCCGGACGAAGGGGAAGTTGGTCCTCCGTCCTCGAAGCTGAGTCGCGGCCGTGCTGGGGGTGAGGAACGGCACATGATCACGAAAGAGGTGTATCGCTTATGCTTCTGTCGAGACGATGAGTTGCCGCACCTGAGGAGCGCGCCATGGCGATGACGACGTACGAGGACTCGCGAGCCGCACGGCTGCTGGGACGACCGTTCACCATCGGGGGCCTCACCCTCCAAAACCGGATCGCCATGGCGCCCGTCACCCGGTGCTTCTCGCCGGGCGGGGTGCCCGGCGAGAACGTGGCGGCCTACTACGCGCGCCGGGCGGCCGGCGGGGCGGGGCTGGTCATCACCGAGGGCACCTTCATCGGCCGCGACGCCGCGGCCGCCTACCACGACGTACCGCACTTCTACGGCGAGGACGCGCTGGCGGGCTGGGCCCGGGTGGTCGACGAGGTCCACCGCGCGGGCGGCCGCATCATGCCGCAGCTGTGGCACACGGGGGTGTCGCGCGGCCCCGGGAGCCTGCCGGCCGGCGTCCCCGCCGAGGGCCCGTCCGCGGTGGGGCTCGACGGCCGCCCCCACGGCACCGCGATGACGCCGCAGGACATCGACGCGGTGATCCGGGCCTTCGCCGAGGCGGCCGCGGCCGCCGAGCGCATCGGCTTCGACGGCATCGAACTCCACGGCGCCCACGGCTACTTGATAGACAACTTCCTGTGGCCGCGCACCAACCGCCGTACCGACGGCTACGGCGGCGCCCCGGCCTCCCGTGCCCGCTTCGCCGCCGAGGTGGTCGCCGCGGTGCGCGCGGCCGTCTCGCCCGGCTTCCCGGTCGTCTTCCGGCTCTCCCAGTGGAAGACCGGCCACTATCAGGCCCGGATCGCCGAGAGCCCCGAAGAGCTGGAGCAGTTGGTCACCCCGCTCGCCGCGGCCGGGGTGGACGCCTTCCACGCCTCCACCCGCCGCTACTGGCTGCCCGAATTCGGCGGCAGCGAGCTGAACCTGGCGGGGTGGGTCAAGAAGCTGACCGGCCGGGCCGTGCTGACCGTGGGATCCGTCGGCCTCGACAAGGAGTTCTCCGACCCGCGGAGCCGGACCCAGCGATCCGGGGCCACCGGGATCGACCTCCTGCTGGACCGTCTGGAGCGCGACGAGTTCGACCTGGTCGCCGTCGCCCGCGCCCTCGTCGCCGACCCCGACTGGCCGGCCAAGGCCCTCGGCGGCCGGCTCGACCAGGCGATTCCGTACGACGCGGCCCTGCTCGACACGCTGTGGTGAGTCGCGCGGCGGCGGCCGGGGGCCGGTAGTCGGGGGCCGGTAGCCGGGGGAGGCGTCCGCGGTCACGGGCGGGCCGGTCCCGTCCGGGGCGGTGGCGTAATGGGTGATCTGCTTACGGCTATGTCCTCACCGGAGGAGCGCGTGGCGCCGCCCCTGTGAAAAGATGGACCGCCCGACCGCCCGACCGACGTCCAGCCAGGAGGTGTGACGCGATGACCTGGCCCGCAACCACCCGCTACCGCCTGGACCCCGCGCCCGGTGGGCTGGGCCTCGTCCAGGACCTGCTCAACACCGTCGCCGCGGGCGCCCCACGCAGGCCGGACTTCCTCGCCACCCCGGAGGACGCGCAGGCCTGGGCGGACCAGGCGATCGCCGAGTGGTCGGCGGTCACGGGGCAGCCCGTTCCCCATGTGGCGCTGGACGCCGACGGTCTCGACGGGCTCCGGGCCTTCCGGGACGACCTGCATGAACTGACCGCCACGGCGCAGGACACCGGAGCCGCGGCGGCCGCCGCCGTCGCACCCGTGCTGCACAGTGCCAGCGCCGCGCTCCAGATCGGGCAGGACGGACTCGTCCGCCTGGAGCCGCGCGGCAGCGGCTGGCGCCGGCTGGTCTCGCTGGTCCTCACCGCCGCCTTCGCGGCGCAGCAGGCCGACACCCGTCGCCGCCTCAAGACCTGCCGCAACCCCCGCTGCCGGGTGGCCTTCTACGACCGTTCCCGCAACAACAGCGGCGTCTGGCACGACGTCAGGATCTGCGGCAACGCCGCCAACCTGCGCGCCTACCGTGCCCGCCAAAAGGCCGAGAACGGCTGACGGCCGTGCGGGCGCAGTCAGTCCGTCTGATGTGCGTCCCGTGCCGCGTCCACGAAGCGCTCCAGGGCCGCCCAGAAGGGGCGGTAGGCGGCGTCGAACGCACCGCGGTGGTCGGCGTCACCGTCCAGTTCGGCCTTGACGGCCGCGTAGAAGGGGCCGGTCGCCTTCTGGAGGGCGAGCGCCGCGGCCGCGGCCGACGGCGGGCCCTCCAGTTCGACGACGCGTGCGCAGCGGCGGATCTTCGCGTACTCGGCGACCTCCCGGTCGTGCAGTTCGCCGAGCGTGGCCGTACGGGCATCCGAGCCGGGCAGCCGCAGCGCCGCGGAGATCTCCCAGTACAACTCGCCCATCCGGTGGGTCTGTTCGATCAGATCCAGATAGGCGGTGCGCCGGCTCTCCCGCAGTCGCTCGGCGCGCTGCGAGCCCGCGGCGATCTCGGCCTGGATCCTTGCGGCCTGCGTGCTGCCGCGGCTGGTGACCCAACTGGCGAGCACGGCCGTGCCACCGGTCACCGCCGCGATTGCCAGAGTCCACCATGTGCTGTCACCCACGTGGCGCCACAATACCGAGCCGCTCCGGTGTACCCGACGGGCCCCGCTACGACGGGAATTCGCCCGGCGGAACCGTGCTCGTGCTCGCATTGCCGCCGATCACCTTGTTCAGCGTGAACGTCAGCACGGTGTACTGCGTCCCACCGGCCACCCGGACGGTCCGGAAGTTCGCCTTGTCGTCGAACTTCTCGAAGCTGCACTCCCGGGTGAAGGAGCTCTTCGCGCCGTTCCAGTCCTCTCCCGTCGTGAAGTACACCGTGTACGCACCGCTGTCGACGCTGCGTATGGTGGTGTTCGAGCCGTGGCGCACATACACGGAGAACGCCGTCCGCCGGCCGCGGGTCAGCGTCACCACCGCATCCGTGCCGGTGCCGTTGTTGACCGTCAGTCGTCCCAGCCCGCCCCGGCTGCCGTCGCGAACGAAGGCGCCGTTGGCGAGCCTGCGGTGCTTGGCCTGCTCCGTGCGCGGCAGCCGCAGCGCGGCGTCATAGCCGAGCGCGCCGAGCGCGCGACCGGCCGCTTCGACGCTCTTGGGACTCTGGGCCGTTCCGAGTTCGACCCGCGGTGAGGTGGCGCAGCGGCCGCCCGCACCGCGGGCGCTCCTGAGGTCCTGCCCCAATGCCCTTAGGGCCGTGGCGAGTTGGCCGTTGCCGGGGCCGGCGTTGTCCGGTGTGCGGGTGGTCTGCAGCGCGTCCGCGGCGGCGTCGGCCTTGGTGGCGGCGGCACCCAGCGCCTTGTCCAGCGAGCCGCCCTCGTGGGCCCGGTCCACCGCGCGCAGCGCGCTGTCGAGCGGCGCGAGGGCGTGGGCGAGAGCGCGGCGATAGGTGTCGGGGGCGACGGAGGGCGTCGGGGGCGGCATCGACGACGTGGCGGTGCCCGGCGAGCTGCCGGGTCCGCCCGCCCTGTCCGCGCCACCGCCTTCCGACGCACAGGCCGCCAGCGCGCAGCAGAGCGCGAGAGCCGTCGCGCCGAGGCCGGCGGTCCGCCGCGCCCGCCGCCCTGGCCTCCGCTCTGCGCTCGCGGTGCGCGCCCCGACCCCGTACGCCGATGCCCCGTCCCCGTACGTCGACGTCCCGCCCGTCGGGCGCACAGACGTGTATCCCGGCATGAGCCCCCCGATTCCCCCGATACCTCAGGTACTCCCGCTACCTTCGGATTCCCCCGACTTCCGGCAATGGCCGGAACAACCAGACTTCTCCGCCTACAACATGACTGTCAAGGCCGGCGGTCGGGGCTGTGGACAACGTACGGCCGCCCGGAATATCCGCCTCCAACGCAAGCGCGTCGTCGACACCGGCTGAGGCCCGGGAGCCCGCCGTGACGCGTTCCTGCCGTCCGCACCCGCCGCGACGCCGTCCGACCGTCCGACGGCGTGGCCACGGCCACGGCGTCGGTGGCGGTGGGCAGGGTCCGGGCCATGTGAAGATCGCGCCGCTACCGGGGCCCGGCTCCACCGCCGCCCCCGGAAGCGGGGGTGAGCGGCTGGAACCCCTCGGCCGGGCCATGGGGCGTGCTGCTCGTCCGTGCTCCCGCGCGCTTCCTGGCCGCCGCCTCTCACCCGGAACTAAAATCGGGGCATGGCTGCAGGGGAGTGCCCCGACTCGCTCGCCGACGTCCTGGCCGATGGCCCGGCGGCCGGTGTCCGGCGGCCGATCCGGTGCCGGTTGCGGCCCGGCCACCTGCTGCGCGAGGAACTGGCGGGCACATGACCACCGACGACGGGCGCGGTCCGGGACCGGCCGCCGCAGCGGCGCCCGCCACCCCCACCCCCGACGCCGTCACCTGCCGCGCCCTCCACTACGCCTTCGGCGAGACCAGGGCCGTGGACGGGGTGGACCTCTGCGTACACGCCGGTGAGGTCTTCGGCCTGCTCGGGCCGAACGGCGCGGGCAAGACCACCACCATCCGCTGCATCACCACGCTCCTGCCCGTCCCGGCCGGCATGGTGCGGGTATTCGGTCACGACGCGGCGAGGGAGCGGATGGCGGTCCGCCGGCTGCTGGGCTACGTACCGCAGCAGCTCTCCGCCGACGCCGGACTGACCGGCCGCGAGAACGTCGCCCTGTTCGCCCGCGTCTTCGACGTCCCCCGCCGCGAACGTGCCGCACGCGTCACCCAGGCGCTCGCGGCGGTCGGCCTCACCGACGCCGCCGGCCGGCTCGCCAAGACCTACTCCGGCGGCATGATCCGCCGCCTCGAACTGGCCCAGGCGCTGGTCAGCGCGCCGCGTCTGCTGATGCTCGACGAGCCGACGGTCGGCCTCGACCCGGTCGCCCGTACCAGCGTCTGGGCGCACATCAACGCGGTACGCGCGGCCACCGGCATGACGGTGCTGGTGACCACGCACCACATGGACGAGGCCGACCAGTACTGCGACCGCGTGGCCCTGATGCACCACGGCCGCATCCGCGCCCTGGGCACACCGGACGCCCTCAAGTCCGCCCTGCGCGCCCGTCGCCGCACGGCGCGCGCCGCGCACACCTCCACCGCGCCCGGCCCTTCCCCCGCATCGCGCTCGTCGGACGCCGCGCCGACGCTGGAGGACGTCTTCCGGGACGTCGCCGGCACCGGCCTCGACGAGCAGTCAGGAGACTTCCGCGATGTCCGAAGCACCCGCCGCACGGCCAACCGAGTCGGCTGACACCGCCACCGGCGCCGACGGGCTGGATCTGCTGCTGGTCCCGCCGCGCTCCCGCACCGGCTGGCGGGTGCTGCCCGCCCGGGTCGTCGCGATGTGCGTGGTCGAGGTGCAGAAGCTGCGCCACGACCGCACCGAGCTGTACACCCGCGCCGTCCAGCCGGCCCTGTGGCTGCTGGTCTTCGGCGAGACCTTCACCCGCATCAACGCCATCCCCACCGGCGGCACCCCGTACATCGACTATCTGGCGCCCGGCATCATCGCGCAGTCGGCCATGTTCATCGCGATCTTCTACGGCATCATGATCATCTGGGAGCGGGACGCCGGCATCCTCACCAAGCTGCTGGTCACGCCCACCCCACGAGCCGCCCTGATCGCCGGCAAGGCCTTCGCCGCCGGGGTGAAGGCGCTGATCCAGGCCGTGGTGGTGATCGTCATCGCGGCGCTGCTCGGCGTGGCCATGACCGGTAACCCGCTGCGGCTGATCGGTGTGGCCGTCGCCGTGGTCCTCGGTTCGGCCTTCTTCTCCTGCCTGTCCATGACGATCGCCGGGATCGTGCTCACCCGCGACCGTCTGATGGGCATCGGCCAGGCCATCACCATGCCGCTCTTCTTCGCCTCCAACGCCCTCTATCCGGTGGCGGTCATGCCCGGCTGGCTTCAGACGGTCAGCAAGGTCAATCCCCTGAGCTACCAGATCGACGCCCTGCGCGGTCTGCTGCTCGGCACCCACGCCCATCTGGCCCTGGACTACGCCGTCCTCGTGGTGGCCGCGGCCCTCGGTATCGCCGCCGCGTCCTCCCTCCTGGGTCGCCTGGCCCGCTGACCGCGGCAGCCCGCCCCGACCGCCCGCACCACCGGCTGGTCTGCGGGCGCCGCTTCCACGGCAGCGCCCCGTTCTGGCCGACGACGCCACGGAGTTGCCGGTGCCGGCGGCCCGGTGAATTCCCGTCCTCACAGGTCACAAGGCACGTCTTCTTCGTCAAGACCCCCGTGGGAATCACCGGTCGAGGGAGCAATACCCAAAGCTTGAGCACAAGTTGAACACATCCCCTCTACATACTGGTCCCGATGGTCTAGATTGACCGTGCTTCGGCCGGTCGGTCACGTGGCGACCAAAATGATCTATAGGTCCGCCACTACGGACAGCCGGCAGTCGCGTCCCGGCGTCGGACGTGGGGGTGATCAATTCTTGGGGCCCGCGAGGGGGCCTCGGGTGCGGGGAGCGCCCGAGGTGTCGACGGGTTCCGGTGTACCTCGAAGGTCTGGCAGGACCTGCAAGTCCGCTGCCGCCAGGGTGGGTTGATTCACGTAGCGCGGCAACAGCACGGATGTCATGCGCGGGGGGCGGGGGCCTCCCGAGGGGAGGAACGGCGCGGCGCGGGGGGCGGGGGCCTCCCGAAGGGGTGGAACAGTGCGGGGGGCGGGGCCTCCCGGGGGGAGGAACCGTGTGGGGCGAACACGTCGAGCCCGCTGGCGACCTGAGGGGGTCGGTGCAGCAGGGGGAATTGGTCAGCCCGTTTCCCTCGGCGCGCGGGTGCCTGGAGAACGGGCCGATCAGCCCGCCCGCGATCGACTGGGAACAGCGATACCGCCGTACCGTGATCATCAGCGATACGGTGGCCACCGCCTTCGTGGTGGCGGCGATCGGGGGCTTCTTCGGGGTCCGGGACGCGGCCAACTGGCATGAGAAGTGGAGAATTCTCGCCTTCGGCACCGAACTGCTGGTGCTGGCGGCGCTCGCGGTGAGCCGGTCGTGGGCTCCGGCCGTGCTCGGCCAGGGCGCCGAGGAATTCCGCCGGCTGGGACGCTCACTGTTCACGGCGGCCGTCGTACTGGCGCTCGGCGGGATCGCCCTGACCTCGCGCAACATCAAGCTCTGGATCTTCGTCGCGCTCCCGGCGATCGCGCTCATCACCATGACCGAGCGGTATCTGCTGCGCCTGTGGCTGCACAAACAGCGGAAGGAAGGACGGTGCCTGCGCCCGGTGCTCGCTGCCGGGAGCCTGGCCACCGTGCGCGACCTGATCACCCGAACCCGCAAGTTCCCGCACCTCGGCTGGCGGGTGGAGGCGGTGTGCACGCCGGACGGTCTCGGGCTCGACGGTGACCGACTCGACGGAGTGCCGGTCGTCGGCCGACTCGCGGACGTCGCGGGCCACGTCCACCGCGACGGCTACCGGGTCGTCGCGGTCACACCGGACCCGCACTGGTCACCGGACCGGCTGCAACGACTGGCCTGGAACCTCGAAGGCGGCGACGCCGAGATGGTCGTGGCCCCCGTGCTGATGGAGGTGGCCGGCCCGCGGCTGCACGTCGACGCGGTGCTCGGGATACCGCTGCTGCGGGTCAGCATGCCGATCTTCACCGGCGGCCGCCGGGCGATCAAAGAGGTCGTCGACCGGATGGGCGCGGCCATCCTGCTGATGCTGTTCGCGCCGCTGATGGTGCTCGTCGGGCTGCTCGTGCTGGTGGACAGCCGGGGTGGGGCGTTCTACTGCCAGCGCAGGGTCGGCAAGGACGGCCGCGAGTTCACCATTGTCAAGTTCCGCACCATGGTCGCCGGGGCCGACGGGGCACGTGCCGAGCTGGCCGAGCGCAACGAGGGCGCCGGCCTGCTGTTCAAGCTCCGCCGGGATCCGCGGGTGACCCGGCTGGGAGCGGTGCTGCGCCGGTACTCGATCGACGAGCTCCCGCAGCTCTTCAACGTGCTCACCGGCTCGATGTCGCTCGTCGGCCCGCGGCCCCCGCTGCCGGAGGAGTCCGCCGCGTACGGCCCGGACATCCGGCGGCGGCTGCTCGTCAAGCCCGGGCTCACCGGCCTGTGGCAGATCAGCGGGCGCAGCGACCTGCCGTGGGAGGAGGCGGTCCGCCTCGACCTGCGGTACGTGGAGGACTGGTCGCTCGCCCTGGACACAGTGATCTTGTGGAAGACGCTGCGTGCGGTGCTCCACGGGCAGGGGGCCTACTGATGCGCGCGAACCGTCGTACGGCGGGCGCACGGACCGCAGGCCAAAAGGGCCTGCCTGGGGGGAGGGACGGGTCATGAGGATCAGCGTCTTAGGGCTTGGCTACGTGGGCTGTGTGTCGGCCGCGTGCCTGGCCAGCATGGGGCACGAGGTCATCGGGGTGGATGTGAACCAGGTGAAGGTCGACCTGGTCAACGACGGCAAGGCCCCGGTGGTCGAGGAGCGGATCGGCGAGCTCATCGCCGAGGTCGTGCGGACCGGAGCGTTGCGCGCCACCGGCGACGTCCGCGAGGCGGTCATGGGCAGTGAGGTGTCGCTGGTCTGCGTGGGCACGCCGTCGGAGCCCAACGGCAGCCTGTGCACCACGTACCTGGAGCGGGTCACCGAGCAGATCGGCGCCGCGGTGGCCGAGCGGGGCGGGCGGCACACCGTCGTGTTCCGCAGCACCATGCTCCCGGGCACCTGTCTGAACCTGCTGGTACCGATCCTGGAGAAGTGCGCCGGCGGTACGGCCGGGGTGGACTTCGGGGTCGCGGTCAACCCGGAGTTCCTGCGCGAGGGCACGAGCGTGCGGGACTTCTTCGACCCGCCCAAGACCGTCATCGGCGAGCTCGACCCGGCAAGCGGCGACGTGGTGGCGGCGCTGTACGACGGCCTGCCCGGCGAGGTGTTCCGGGTGCCGGTCCCGACGGCCGAGGCGATCAAGTACGCGGACAACGCGTTCCACGGCCTGAAGATCGGCTTCGCGAACGAGCTGGGCGCGGTGTGCCAGGCGCTCGGGGTGGACTCGCACCAGGTGATCGACGTGTTCCTGGCCGACCGCAAGCTGAACATCAGCCCCGCCTACCTGCGGCCCGGCTTCGCCTTCGGCGGCTCCTGCCTGCCCAAGGACCTGCGCAGCCTGGTCCATGCGGCCCAGCGGGCCGACGTCTCGGTGCCCATCCTGTCCCATGTGCTGCCCTCCAACTCCGACCATCTGCAGCGCGCGGTGGAGCTGGTCGAGCGCACCGGCAAGCGCCGGGTGGGCCTGTTCGGTCTCTCCTTCAAACCCGGCACCGACGACCTCCGCGAGAGCCCGCTCGTCGAGCTCGCGGAGAGGCTCTTCGGCAAGGGTTACGACCTGCGGATCCACGACGCCAACGTGAGCCTCTCCCGGCTGATGGGCGCGAACCGCGAGTACATCGAGACCCGGCTGCCGCACCTCGCGCAGCTGCTCGCGGAGTCCGTCGACGACGTGCTCGAGCATGCCGAGGTGTGCCTGGTCGGGACCAGGGATCCGGCCGTCCTGTCGGCGCTGCCCCACGGCGACGGCCCGGTGATTGTCGACCTCATCCACCTTCCCGACGCCGACGCGCGCCGGGCCGAACCTGGGTACGTGGGCCTTGCTTGGTGACACATCGTTTGGTGACACGGTCAGCGGCGACGGGCCGGCCCGTCGCGCGCTGATTCTGGTGGAGAACCTGTCGGTGCCGTTCGACCGACGGGTGTGGCAGGAGTGCACGACGCTGCGCGACGCGGGCTGGACGGTGCACGTCATCTGTCCGCGGGGGAGCAAGCGCGACACGGAGCCGGAGGCGGTGATCGACGGGGTGCGGATCCACCGCTACCCGTTGCGCGCGGCCACCGGAGGGCCGGCCGGCTACCTGCGGGAGTACGGATCGGCGTTGTGGCACACGGTCCGGCTGGCCCGCAAGGTCGGCCCGGTCGACGTGGTCCACGCCTGCAACCCGCCCGACCTGCTGTTCCTGCCGGCACTGTGGCTGAAGCGGCGCGGCGCGCGGTTCGTCTTCGACCAGCACGACCTGGTGCCGGAGCTGTACCTCTCCCGGTTCGACCGCGGCAAGGACCTGCTCTACCGCGCCGTGTGCGCGCTGGAACGGCGGACCTACCGGGCCGCGGACATCGTGCTCGCCACGAACGAGAGCTACCGGGACGTCGCGCTGCGCCGCGGCGGCCGGCGGCCGGAGGACGTCTTCGTGGTGCGCAGCGCCCCCGACATCGACCGGTTCCACCCGGTGCCGCCCGAGCCGGAGTTGAAGCGGGGCAAGCCTCATCTGCTGTGCTATCTCGGCGTGATGGGCCCGCAGGACGGCGTCGACTACGCCCTGCGGTCTCTCGCGAAGCTGCGCGACGAGCTCGGGCGGACCGACTGGCACGCGGTGTTCGTCGGCGCCGGCGACGCCTTCGACGACATGGTGAAGCTGTCCCGGCGGCTCGGGCTCTGCGAGCAGGTGCAGTTCACCGGGCGCGTTCCGGACGCCGACCTGGTGCGCTACCTGTCCACCGCGGACGTGTGCCTCTCGCCCGACCCGCGCAATCCGCTCAACGACGTGTCGACCATGAACAAGGTCCTGGAGTACATGGTGATGGGCCGGCCGATCGTCTCGTTCGACCTGCGGGAGGCGAGGGTCTCCGCCGGTGACGCCGCCCTCTACGCGCCCGCCAACGACGAGGCCGAATTCGCCGGTCTCATCGCGCAGTTACTGGACGATCCGGAGCAGCGGGCCCGGATGGGCAAGATCGGCCAGGAGCGGATCAGCGGGCCGCTCTCCTGGCGGAACTCGCAAGCGTCGCTGCTCGCCGCCTACGCCGCCGCCTGCCGTGACCGCGTCCCGGTGTCCGAGGGCACCCCGGTCCGGGCACAGAGGAGGCAGCGGCGTTGAGCGATGATGCGATACGCCTGGTCACGATCGGGCGGATCTTCCGTCGGCGCTGGCGGCTGCTCGCCGTCGTCGCCGTGGTGGGCGCGCTCGTCGGCTACGGCGCCTCTCTGCTGTTCCCACCGAGCTACACGACATCGACATCGGTACTGCTGGCGGGGCAGTGGGAGGAGCGCGAGCTGCTGACCCAGGCGGAGATCGCGGCCAGTTCGGCGGTGGTCGACCGCGCGGCCGCCACGCTCGGCTGGCCCGGCGTCAGCGGCAACGAGCTGCGGGAACGGGTGGCCGCCAAGGCCGCCGACGGGAACATCATCAAGATCTCGGGTACGGCCGACACCCCGGAGCGCGCGCAACGGCTCTCCGACCAGGTGGCCCAGGAGTTCGTCACCTTCGCCGCGCGGATCGCGGGCGACAACACCGACCCCGACGCGGCGGCGGAGCCCGAGGCACTGCGGCAGAAGGTGGCGCAGACCAACCGCCGCATCACCGACCTGGCCGATGCGGCCGATCCGGGGCAGACCGTGGAGAGCGTGCAGGTCCGCACCGAGCTCGAGAAGCTGCGCACCGCGCTGCAGGCGGCCATGAAGAAGCTGGACGAGGCCGACCCGGCGACCAACAAGGCCAACATGGTCGTCATGGGGCCGGCGGCCCGGCCGACCGGCGAGGCACCGCCGACGAGGGTGCAACTCATCGTCGCCGGGGCGCTGCTGTTCTTCCTGCTCGCGGTCATCGGCCATCTCACCGCCGCACGGATGAGCCGCCGACTGCGCACCGAACCGGAGATCGCCGCGGCGCTGGGCTCGGCGCTGCTGGGCACCGTCGACGTGCCGGGAGACCGGCCCGCGCAGCGGCCCCAAGGCCGTGGCCCGCGGGCCTGGATCCGCCGGCTGCTGGGCGTCGACACCCGGTGGGACGTGCCGACCCCGCGGATGTCCGGCGACGAGGCCAGCCGGCGGATCCGCTACCGGCGGGTGTGCGCCCGCCTCCGGGAGAACCTGCCGGCCCCCCGGCGGCTGCTGGTCGTCGTACCGGACGGCGACGAGATCGCCCGCCGGGCCGCCGGGCAGCTCGTCGCCGAGGCCGAGAGCGATCCTTCCCCGAGCTCGTCGAGCAGGGGATACCCCATGCTGCGCGTGGTGGAAGTCTCGGTGTCCCAGCCGATGGTGCCGGACCGCGACGTCGACTCCGGGGCCCTGGTCGTGCTCAGCGCGGGCAGCTGGACGGCAGGGGAGCTCGCCGGCATCGCCGAGGCGTGTGCGGACGGGGGGCACGAGGTCGTCGGCGTCGTCGTCGCCGGCACGGACCGGGCCCGTCCGACGCGGACTGCCGGCCATCCTCACCATGACGCCCCTCTGGCGCTCGCGGTGCGCGGCCACGCGACGGGAGGTTCGGTGTGACGACGAGCACGACTTCGGAGCCGTCGGCCGCCGCTCCGCTGCTGGACCTGCAGGCGCTGGTGGTGGCGGTGCGCAGGCGCCGTCGGCTGTGGTGCACCGTGGCGCTGCTGGGGCTGCTGATCGGCGCGGCGGTGGCGGTCGTGCTGCTGCCGCCGCCGACCGCGGCGACCAAGGTGCTGGTCGCGCACCAGGAGGACCAGCCGAACGACACCGGAACGCTGATCCGCACCGACGTCGAGCTGCTGGGGACCACGAGGATCGCCGAACGGGCCCTGCAGTCCCTCAAGTCCCCGGAGAAACCGGAAGACTTCCTGCGGGAATACCGGGGTACCGGCCTGACCAACAACCTGCTGCAGATCGATGTGACAGGTGGCAGCGAAACCGAAGCGGTGGCCCGGGCCAAGGCGCTGGCCGACGCGTTCGTCGCGGACCATGTGCAGCGGATGCGGGAAGCCGCGAAAGCCGAGGCCAAGGCCCTGCTCGACCAGCGTGACCGGATGCGGAACGAACTCGCCGAGGTCAACAAGGCGATCGGAGACCGATCGCCGGAGCGCGACCCGAAAGCGTCGGCGAGCATCGAGTCGCTCTTCGCCCGCCGGGCCGAGCTCAACGCGCGGATCGCCGACTTCGCCCAGCGCGCCGAGGAGGCGCGCATCGGCACGCCCCAGCTCATCGCCGGCACGCAGATCGTGGACGCCCCGCACCTGGTGCGGCACTCCCTGCCCAAGGCCGCTGTCACCAACGCCGGGATCGGGCTCCTCCTCGGGCTCGTCCTCGGGCTCGCGGTGGCCGCGGTCGGCGCGGTGGTGGCGGACCGCCCCGTGCTGCGCCGGGAGATCGCGGCGAACCTGGGCGCCTCGGTCATCGCGGAGCTGCGCGGTGCGCCCCGCCGGCCGGCCGGGCGGTGGCAGCGCCGGCGGAACCGCGCGGCACGCGAACGGCTCACCACGACCCTGGCCCGCACCGTGCGCGGCTCCACGGAACCGGTGTCGCTGCTGGAACTGGGCTGTGCGCGCAGCACGAGCGTGATCGCCCTGAACGTCGCCAGGGCACTGGCGACGGAGGGGCCAGTGGCCATCGTCGACGGTCTGCCCGGCCCGCTGCTCGCCAACAGCAGCCGGAAGCCGGGAGACCCGGACGTGGTCAGCGGCGAGCGTGCCGCGGCCGTGCCGCCTCAGGTGCGCCGGCTCGGCGTCGGCTCGGTCGCGCCCGGCACGGCGTGGACCGACCTGCGGTACCTCGGCAGCCAGACCGTGCTCGTCGTGCGTGCCGGGCACGGCAGCGCCACCTGGCTGCACACCGTGGCACGGCAGCTGGCGGACCAGCGCATTGTGGTGATCGGTGTGGTGCTGATCGACCCCGATCCACGTGACCGGACCGACGGCACGCTGTGGGACGGGCTGCACATCGCGCTGCGGGGTCACAGCGAGCGCCTTGCCCGGCAGAACGATGGGGGTACCTCCCACGCCGTCGAGGCAGTGGGGGAGGGCCAGCTGAGGACGGAGCGGCCGACATGGGCCAGTGGGGTCTCCCCTGCTCGAACAGGGTTGAGAGCTCGGGGACGAGTCCCGGACACCGACCAGGAGGCGCAGTAAGACGTGTGTGGCATCGCAGGCACCTACCGGTGGCCGGACGGGAAGGTCGTGACCGACCGGCTCACCGACACCCTCGCCCATCGCGGTCCGGACGGGGCCGGACGGTACAGCCACCCCGCCGGTGACGGCGAAGTGCACCTCGGGCACCGGCGGCTGGCCATCATCGACCTGTCCGGGACCGGCGCCCAGCCGATGGTCTCGGGCGGCCTCGCCCTGACGTACAACGGCGAGCTGTACAACGCGCCCGAGCTGCGCGCCGAGTTGGCAGCCGCCGGGGTGCGCTTCCGTGGCACCTCCGACACCGAGGTGGTCCTGGAGGCCTGGCGGCGCTGGGGCACGGACTGCCTGCCCCGGCTGCGCGGCATGTTCGCGTTCGGGATCTTCGACGAGCGGACCGGTGAACTGGTACTCGCCCGCGACCAGTTGGGCATCAAGCCGCTGTTCTGGCTCCGGCGCGGCGAGGGTCTGGTGTTCGCCTCCGAGCTCAAGGCGCTCGCCGCCGCCACCGGCGGGACGCTGGAGGTGGACCATGCGGCGCTGGTGGCCTCGCTGCTGTACTACTGGGTGCCGGACTCGCGCTGCGCGTTCCGCGAAGCGGAGAAGCTGCCGCCGGGGAGCTGGCTGCGGTGCCGGCCCGACGGCCGGGTGGAGCGCGGCCGGTTCTGGCACCTGAAGGACGTCGCCGCCGAGGGCCGGGAGCGGGCCCGCAGCGGCGAGCGGCCGGATCTGGCCGCCATCGTCGAGGAGTCGACCCGGCGGCATCTGCTCTCCGACGTACCCGTGGCGACCTTCCTCTCCGGCGGGCTGGACTCCAGCTACCTGACCGCGCTCGCGGCTCGCCACCAGCCCGGTATCTCCGCGTACACGATCGGATTCCGCGCCGAGGACGCGAAGTTCGAGGCGATGCCGGACGACCTGCGCTACGCCCGGCAGGTGGCCGAGCGGTTCGGCGTCGACCTCCACGAGATCGAGATCGCCCCGAACGTGCTCGACCTGCTGCCGCAGATGACGTACCACCTGGACGAGCCGATCGGCGACCCCGCCGCGATCAACACCTTCCTGATCTGCTCGGCCGCCCGGGAGGCCGGGGTCAAGGTGATGCTCTCGGGGATGGGCGCCGACGAGCTGTTCGCCGGGTACCGCAAGCACCTGGCCAACCTGCTCGCGCTGCGCTACCAGCGCGTCCCGCGGCCCCTGCGGCGCGGGGTGTCCAGGGTCGTGGACCGGCTGCCGGTCGCCACGGCCCGCCGGGGGTACCGGTCGGTGCGCTTCGCGAAGCGGTTCCTGTCCTTCGCCGATCTGCCGGAGGAGACCGCGTTCCGGCGCAGCTACACCATGTACGACCAGGACGAGCTGCTCGCCCTGGTCGATCCGGACCTGGCCGGGACGGTCGACGACGTGCTGACCGAGCACGACGACATCTACCAGGACAACGACCTCGACGACTTCGTCAACCGCATGTGCCTGGGCGACGCCCGGATGTTCCTGCCGGGCCTGAACCTCGCGTACACCGACCGCTCCAGCATGGCCGCGTCGACCGAGGTGCGGGTGCCGTACGTGGACGTCGAGGTGGTCGAGGCGGCGTTCGCGGTGCCCGGCGACCGCAAGATCGTCGGACGGCAGGGCAAGGCCGTCCTCAAGGAAGCGGCCACCTCGATCCTGCCCAAGGAGATCGTGTACCGGCCCAAGGGCCTGTTCAGCGCCCCGTTGCGGGCCTGGATGAGCCGGGATCTGGCACCGCTGGTGCGCGAGGTGGTCAACGACGGCGTGCTCGTCAACTCCGGGTTCCTGCGCCGCGACGCGCTGGCCCGCATGGTCGCCGAGGACGCCGCCGGGCAGCGGGACTTCTCCAAGCATCTGTGGCATGTGCTGACCCTCGAGTACTGGTATCGCGGCGCGACCTCCGGGTCCGACAACAACGCTCACGTGACGGCGTAGAAACAAGGGGACTTCGGGTGAAACAGGTTGTGCAGAACTACAAGAGCGGCGAGCTGGCGGTGCTCGACGTGCCGGTGCCGGGGTGCAAGCCGGGCGGTGTGCTGGTACGCAGCGCCTACTCGCTGATCTCCACCGGGACCGAACTCATGAAGGTCTCCGAGGCCGGTATGTCGATGCTGGGCAAGGCCCGCTCCCGGCCGGACCAGGTGGCCAAGGTCATGCAGAGCGTGGCCACCAACGGCGTGCCCGCCACCTACCGCAAGGTGATGGGCAAGCTGGACTCCTACACGCCGCTGGGCTACTCGCTGTGCGGGGTGGTCGAGCAGGTCGGCGCCGGCATCGACGATGTGAAGGTCGGCGACCTCGTGGCCTGCGCCGGCAACGAGCACGCGCTGCACGCCGAGCTGAACTGGGTGCCGAAGAACCTCTACACCCCGGTGCCGGACGGCCTCGCGCCGCGGCACGCGGCCTTCGGCACCGTCGGGTCGATCGCGCTGCAGGGCGTCCGCCAAGGCGAGCCTCAGCTCGGCGAAGTGGCATTGGTCATCGGCCTCGGGCTGATCGGGCAACTGGTGGTGCAGCTCCTTGCCGCCGCGGGAGTCCGCGTCGTCGGCGCCGACCCCGACCCGGTGCGCTGCGAGCTCGCCGAGCGCCTGGGCGCCGCGGCCTGCGGCGATCCCGCGTCCGCGGCCGTGGAGGCCGCCGTCGCCGAACTCACCGGCGGTCACGGCGTGGACCAGGTGTACCTGGCCGCGGGCGGCGGCAGCAACCAGCCCGTCGAGCTGGCCGCCCGGCTCTGCCGGGACCGCGGCCGGGTCGTCGACATCGGCAAGTGCCGCCTGGACCTGCCGTGGAACGCGTACTACGAGAAGGAGCTCGACGTCCGGTTCTCCCGCTCCTACGGTCCGGGCCGCTACGACCCGGAGTACGAGCTGGAAGGGCGGGACTACCCGATCGGCTATGTGCGCTGGACCGAGCGCCGCAACCTGGCGTGCTTCCTCGACCTCGTCGCCCGCGGCCGCGTCGACGTGGAGCCCCTGGTGTCCCACATCGCCGACTTCGACGACGCCGTCGAGACCTACCGGCGCCTGAAGGACGGCGAACTGAAGGCCGTGGCCGTGCTGTTCCGGTACCCCGAACAGACGGAGGAGACGGCGGAAGCGGAGGCCCCGTCGATGGCGGTGCCTTCGGTGAACGTGAAGCCGAGTCCCGCCCGTGCCTCCAAGACGCCGGTGCGCCTCGCCTTCGTCGGCGCGGGAAACTACGCGACGTCGATGCTGCTGCCGCACCTGGCACAGCGCGACGGCGTCGAGTTGTCGACCGTCGTCACCACGACGGCGCTGTCCGCGGCCAACGCGCAGCGCAAGTTCGGCTTCGCCGAGGCGACCACCGACCTCGACGCCGTGCTCGGCGACACGTCCATCGACGCGGTGTTCGTCGTCACCCGGCACAGCACGCACGCCGAACTCACCCGGAAGGCGCTGCTCGCCGGCAAGACGGTGTTCGTGGAGAAGCCCCTGGCCCTTACCGAGGACGAGCTGACCGGCGTGCTCGCGGCGGTGGAGGAGTCCGGCAACGACCGGCTGCAGGTGGGCTTCAACCGCCGGTTCGCGCCGATGCTGCAGGAGGCCAAGAAGCGGTTCGGCGCCCGGACCGGCCCGGCGAGCCTGCGCTACCTGGTCAACGCGGGCACGCTGCAGCACGGCAGCTGGTACCTCCAACAGGGCACCGAGGGCTCGCGGTTCGCCGGCGAGGGCGGACACTTCATCGACACCGCGAGCTGGCTGCTCGACGCCGACCCGGTGTCGGTGTACGCGCTCGCCACGCCCGGCAACGAGGACCTCCAAGTCGTCATGCGCTACCCGGACGGGTCCACCGCCACCATCAGCTACGTCACCACCGGCGCGCCCGGCTTCCCCAAGGAGACGCTGGACCTCGTCGCGGACGGCAAGGTGCTGCGGCTCGACGACTTCGTCCGTGCCTCGCTGTTTGTAGACGGAGGGGCCGGCCGCAAGCGGTGGGTCAGTTCGCGGCTGCCCAAGGCCCGGGACAAGGGCCAGAACGCCGAACTGGCGGCGTTCATCAAGGCCGTGCGGACCGGTGGGCCGATGCCGGTGCCGCTCCAGTCGCTGGTCGCCACCACGGCGGCCACCCTCGCCGTGCCGGTCGGCCTGGCCGGCGGCGCGCCGGTGACGTTGGCGAGGACGCCGTGACCATGAGCGCGAGCTGGTATTTACGGCGGCTGTCCCGGATGGGGCCGCGGGAGGTCGGCGGCCGGGTGGGCGACGCGGTGCGCAGGCGGCGGTGGCGGTCGGCGCTGCCGGACTGCCCGAGCGTGACCGGCGCCCGGTTCACCGCGGTACTGCCCGCCGGCACGATCGAGGCGGTGCCCCCGGACGCCGCGAAGCGTCTCCTCGCCGAGGCGGACCGGCTGATGGCCGGGCACGCCGAGTACTTCGGGGTGGTCCGCGATGATATGGCCGACCCGGACTGGTGGTACGACCCGAAGACCGGGCGCCGGGCTCCGTGGGGCTACGCCTTCGACGTGCCGTATCGCGACGAGGACGCGGTCGGGGACATCAAGCAGATCTGGGAGCCGTCCCGGCACCAGTACCTCACCGTGCTCGCCGCCGCCTACGCGGTCACCGGGGACGAGCGGTACGCCGAGCGCGTGGCCGAGCACCTGCGGTTGTGGTGGGGGGCCAACGCGCCGCTGCGCGGAGTGCACTGGATCAGCGGCATCGAGCTGGGGATCCGGCTGCTGTCCTGGGTGTGGATCCGCCGGCTGCTCGACGGCTGGCCGGGCGTGGCCGGGCTGTTCGAGGACAACCCGGTGGCGCGGAACCAGATCTGGCACCACCAGCGCTGGCTGGCCGCCTTCCCCAGCCGGGGCTCTTCGGCGAACAACCACGTCATCGCCGAGGCCGCCGGGCAGTTGGCCGCGGCCTGCGCGTTCGGGTGGTTCCCCTCCTCGGCGCGCTGGCGAGCCGGCGCGCTGCGGTCGCTGGAGCGGCATCTGCGCGGCAACACCTTCGACTCCGGCCTCAACCGCGAGCTGGCCACCGAGTATCACGGACTGGTGCTGGATCTCGGCCTGGCCGCGGTGGCCGAGGCCGATGCCGCCGGGGCGGCGGTACCCGCGTCGATCCGGCTGGTGCTGCTGCGGATGACCGACGCGCTCGCGGCCATCGTGGACGGCCGGCTGCGGCCGCCGCGCCAGGGGGACGCGGACGACGGGCACGGTCTGGTCGTGGACGGCGCCGGCACCGACCGTTGGGCCTCGCTCCTTGCCACCGGGGACGCCGTGTTCGGCCGGCTCGCCTGGTGGCCGGAGGTGACCGGCACCGATGTGCGCACCCCGCTGCTCGCCGCGCTCATCCGGCCGTACGCGAAGAACGCAACCGCACCGGCCGTGACCCGCCCGGCGAGCCGACCGGCCCACTTCGCCGACGCGGGGCTCACCATCCTGCGCGGTCCGGAAGAGGCGGGAGGGATCTGGTGCCGCTGCGACGGCGGTCCGCACGGGTTTTTGTCCATCGCCGCGCACGCCCACGCGGACGCGCTGTCCGTGGAGGTCCGGCACGACGGGGTCGACGTGCTCGCCGACCCGGGGACGTACTGCTACCACGGGCAGCCCGGGTGGCGGCAGTACTTCCGGTCCACCCTCGGCCACAACACCCTGCAACTGGACGGTGGTGACCAGTCCGTCTCCGGCGGCCCGTTCCTGTGGACCCGGCATGCCCGCAGCCGCGTCCTGGTCGCGGACACCTCCGGCGCCTCCGACGGGGGGACGGCCCGCTGGTGTGCCGAGCACGACGGCTACCAGGGCTCCGTGCACCGCCGCCGGGTGGAGCTGACCGCCGCGAGCCGGGAGCTGCGGGTGGTCGACGAGGTGCGCGGCCCGCGCCGGGCCGTGCGTCTGGCGTTCCACCTCGGCCCGGCGATCGCCGCGGACCTGGTGGGGAACCGGGCGGCGCTCACCTGGACCCGGGACGGCGAGGACCGCTCCGCGGTGCTCGACCTGCCCGGGGAGCTGTCCTGGCGGGCGCATCGCGGCGAGAGTGACCCGCCGCTGGGCTGGTACTCCGCCGGCTTCGGGCGCAAGGAACCCACCACCACGCTGGTCGGCACCGGCTTCGTCGACGGCGCGCAGGGGTTCACCACCGTACTCGGGTTCCGCGGCTAGGGAGGACGCGTGGTGATCAAGACACGGCACTGGGCGTGGCCGGTGGCACCGCTGGCGCTGGCCCTGCTGGCGACCGGCTGTGTGAGCACGCCGGGCACCCCGGCGGCGGAGCCGACCGTTGCGCCCTCCACGCCCGTGGCCCGATCCGTGGCCCGGGTGTGCGCCAAGCCGGCGGCCGGGCCGGCGAAGGCGCCGGCGGGCGCGGTGACGGTCGACCCCGCGGTGGTCGGTGACCTGGCGGCGAAGACCCGGAACAGCCCCCCGCACACCACGTTCTGGCTTCGACCGGGCAAGCACAGGCTCGAGCCGGACCGCTACTCCCAGGTCATCCCCAAGAAGGGGGACCGCTACCTCGGCGCGCCGGGCGCGGTCCTCGACGGCCGGAAGACCAACCAGTACGCGTTCGGCGGCAGTGCCCGCGACGTCACCATCCGCTATCTGACCGTGCAGCGCTTCGTCGCGCCGCACAACGAGGGCGTGGTCAACCACGACTCGGCCGACGGGTGGGTGATCGAGCACGCCACGATCCAGCACAACTCCGGCGCCGGGCTGATGGCCGGAGCCCGCCAGCGGGTCCGCGCCAGCTGCCTGCGCGGCAACGGACAGTACGGAATGAACGCGTACAAGGCCGGCGACCCCCTCGGCGACCTGGTGGTCGAGGGCAACGAGATCGTGGCCAACAACACCGACGACTGGGAGCGGCGGCGGCCGGGCTGCGGCTGCACCGCAGGCGTGAAGTTCTGGGCCGTCGACGGCGCCGACGTACGCGGCAACTGGGTGCACGACAACCGCGGAGCCGGGTTGTGGGCGGACACCAACAACAACGACTTCCGCATCGAGAACAACGTGCTGGAGGCCAACGACGGTGCCGCGCTGATCTATGAGACCAGCTACAACGCGGTCGTCCGCAAGAACACCATCCGGCGCAACAACTGGGTCGAGGGCCGCAGGTCAGCCGACCGCGGCGACAGCTTCCCGTTCGCGACCGTCTACCTGTCCGAGGCCGGCGGCGAACCACGGATCAAGGCCCGCACGGACAAGATCGAGATCTACCGGAACGTGCTGGAGAACAACTGGTCCGGAATCACCCTGTGGGAGAACGCCGACCGGTTCTGCAACAGCCCGGCCAACACCTCCTCCGGTGACTGCACGTTGCTGGTGCGGCACTCCGACCGCTGCGCGCGGCCGGCGATCGCCACCCCACCGCGCTACGCCGACTGCCGGTGGAAGACCCAGCGGGTGGACATCCACGGCAACCGCTTCGTGCTGGACAAGTCCGTCGTCGAGTGCACGGTCAAGTGCGACCGCATGGCGGTGCTGGCCAACTACGGCACCTATCCGGACTGGTCGCCGTACCAGGGCGAGCGGGTGGCCGAGGCGATCACCCACGAGCAGCACAACCGCTGGCACGACAACGTCTACCTCGGACCGTGGAAATTCGTCGCCCACGACCCGAGCCGGGTGCTCGACTTCGCGCAGTGGCAGGCCACGCCCTACCAGCAGGACGCGGGCAGCACCCTCGCCCCACGGGCCGGTGGTTGAGATGGGCGGGGACCTGCGGCGCGGTGGGCTGCCGGGCGGAGCGGAGACGGCGGGCACGCGGCCCGGCGCCGCACCGCGCCCTGCCGGCACACCGAAGACCGTCGGGATCGTCTGGGGGTTGCTGGTCCTCAACACGCTCGGCTCCGCCGGGGCGCAGACCATCATCCCGCTGCCCCGCTCCCTCATCCAGTTGGTCACCATGGGCGCGCTGGTCGCCGCGTTCGCGCTGGCGCTCGCGCTCAATACCCGGCTGCGCATCCGGGCCAGCGCCTTCGTGTTCCTGCTCACCCTGCTGCTGGTGCCGAGCGTGATCTCCAGCGTGCACCTGGAGTCCGGGTTCGGCGCGCTGTTCCGCTGCGCCCGGCTGGCTCTCTTCATCGGCACGCTGTGGCTGCTCAGCCGCTGGTGGGACGGCAGCCCGACGTTCGTCCGGCACCACATCCGGATGTACTTCGCGGTGCTCGGGTCGGTCGCCGCCGGCGCGGTCCTCTCACCGGGCGCGGCCATGCCCGAGTTCTACGGCGGGCGGCTGGTCGGCGCGTTGTGGCCGCTCACCCCGCCGCAGATCGGACAGTACGCCGCGGTGATCATCGGGCTCACCGTGCTGCTCGTACTGGGCCGCCGGACCGACCGGGCCGGCGCGGCGGTCATCATCGTGCCCTCGCTCGTCCTGCTCGCGTTGACCCATACCCGAACGGCCACGCTCGGTCTGCTCATCGGGCTGGCGCTGGCGATCGGCTCGCTCGTCCTGACCAGCGCCGCCGCCCGCCGGTTCTTCACCTGGGCGGTGCTGTGCGCCGCCGTGGCCGCGGTGGGGTTCGGCTCCGCGCTACGGGCGTGGTTCCTGCGCGGACAGAGCCAGGAGTACCTGACCAGCCTCACCGGTCGGCAGAAGGTCTGGGACGCCCTGCTGGCAGCCCCCCGGACGATTTCGGAGCAGCTGTTCGGCGTGGGCCTGGGCGACAAGTCGTTCGGCGGGCTGCCGATCGACAACAGCTGGCTGGCCGTCTACCAGGAGCAGGGGCTGACCGGCGTCGCCCTGGTGGCGGCGATCGTCATCGTCCTCGGCGGTGTCGCGTTGCTGCGGCCACCGTCGCTGCCGAGGGCCTGCGCGATCTTCCTGATCAGCTACTGCGCGATCGCGTCGTACACCGAGGCCGGGCTGGGCGACGCCTCGCCGTATCTGCTGCATCTGGCCGTGGCCGCCTCGCTGTTGACGGCTCCTGCCGCGGCCACGCCCCTGGCGACGCCCCATGTGCCCCGACTCGTGACGCCCGAGGTCCCTCGACGACGCATCCCGCGATGGGCCCGGAAATCGGAGGTGATCTGAGCATGCACGTCCTCGTGGTGCACAACCGCTACGCCTCGGCGCAGCCGAGCGGGGAGAACAAGGTCGTCGACCAGGAGGTGGCGCTGCTGCGCGCGGCCGGCCACCGGGTCGAGGTGTTCGAGCGGCGCAGCGACACCATCGCCGCCCGGTCCCTGCCGGGCAAGGTCGCGGTGCCGCTGCTGGTGCCGTGGAACCCGGCGGTCCGCAGGGAGCTCGCCGCCCGGCTTCGCACCGAGCGGCCGGACGTGGTCCACGTCCACAACGTCTTCCCGCTGCTGTCGCCCGCGGTGCTGGCCGCCTGCGCCGACGCCGGCGTGCCCGCCGTCGCCACGCTGCACAACTACACCCAGGTCTGCCCACCCGGCACGCTGCAACGGGACGGCCGGCCGTGCACCGAGTGCGTCGGAACGGCGCCGCTGCCCGCCGTCCGGCACGGCTGCTACCGCGACTCCCGCCTTGCGACGGTGCCGCTCGCGGTCAGCCTGTCGGTCAACCGGCGGCGGTGGTGGTCCGGCGTGGAGCGGTTCTTCTGCATCTCCGCGGCGCAGCGCGACGTCCTGGTGCGGGCCGGCATGCCGGCCGAGCGGCTGGCGGTGAAGCACAACTTCGTGCCCGACCCGGGCGCCTGCCGGACGGGCGCCGGCGAGCATCTGCTCTATCTCGGCCGGCTCGCGGAGGCCAAGGGCGTGCGGCTGCTCATGGCCGCGTGGGACGAGATCGCCGCGGGCGGCGGTGTGGGCGTGCCGCTCGTGATCGCCGGCGCGGGGCCGCTGGAGCGAGAGGTGACCGCCTGGGCGGCGGGCCGGGACGACGTGCGCTACGTCGGTCTGTACGACGCGGAGGAGTGCCGTCAGGCCGTCGCGCGGTCGGTCGCCGTGGTGGCTCCCTCGACGTGGCTGGAGGCGTTCGGCCTGGTGGTCGTGGAGGCGATGGCGGCCGGGGTGCCGACCGTCGCCGCCGGTCACGGCGCCTTCGTCGAGCTCGTCGAGGACGGGGTGACCGGGCTGCTGCACCGGCCGGGCGAGGCAACCTCGCTCGCGTCCGGCATACGCCGGATCACGGCCGATCCGGACCGCAACCAGGAGATGGGCCAGGCGGCCCGGCGCCGATACGAGCAGGGCTTCAGCCCGGCCGTCGGCCTGGAGCGCCTGGTGGAGGGGTACCGCACCGCGATCGCGGGTCGGACGGAATCAATGGGGGGCAGTAAATGACACGATGCAGACTCTGCGGCTCGACGGCGCTGGCGAGCGTCGTCGATCTGGGGGCGACCCCGCCGTGTGAGAGCTTTCTCGCCGCGGACCAACTGGACGCGCCGGAGCCCGCGTACCCGCTGCATCTGCGGGTGTGCACCGACTGCTGGCTGGCGCAGATCCCTCCGCTGATCACTCCGGAGGAGACGTTCAAGGAGTACGCGTACTTCTCCTCGTACTCGACCTCCTGGGTGGAGCACGCCCGCACGTTCGTCGCCGACGCCGTACAGCGGGTGGGTCTCGGCACCGACGGCTCCGAGGCCTTCGTGGTCGAGGTCGCGAGCAACGACGGGTACCTGCTCAAGCACGTGGTGGACCGGGGGATCCGCTGCCTGGGCATCGAGCCGTCGGTGAACGTCGGCGCCGCGGCACGCGACGCGGGGGTGCCCACGCTCACGGAGTTCCTGAGCCCGGACACCGGCTCGGCCGTCCGCGCCGAGCACGGCCCGGCGGACCTGGTCGTGGCCAACAACGTGTACGCGCACATCCCCGACGTGGTCGGGTTCACCCAGGGGCTGCGCGCCCTGGTCGCCGACGACGGCTGGGTCTCCATCGAGGTGCAGCACCTGCTGACCCTGATCGAGGAGAACCAGTACGACACGATCTACCACGAGCACTTCCAGTACTACACGGTCGCCTCCGCGATCCGAGCCCTGGCGAGCGGCGGACTGGCGCTCGTGGACGTCGAGTTGCTGCCCACGCACGGCGGCTCCATCCGGCTGTGGGCCCGGCCGACCGAGGCGGCCGGCGAGCCGTCCCAGCGAGTGGCCGACGTCCTTGCCCGGGAGAAGGCCGCCGGGCTGCAGGAGCTGTCCGGCTACACCGAGTTCTCCGCCCGGGTGGCCAAGGTGCGCCGGGACCTCCTCACGTTCCTCGTCGAGGCGGCCGAGCGCGGCGAGACGGTCGTCGGCTACGGCGCCCCGGGCAAGGGCAACACCCTGCTCAACCACTGCGGCATCCGGCCCGACCTGCTCGCGTACACGGTCGACCGCAACCCTTACAAGCACGGCCGGTTCACCCCGGGCACCCGCATCCCGATCCTGCCGCCCGAGCAGATAGCCGCCGACAAGCCGGACTACGTGCTGATCCTCCCGTGGAACCTGCGCGCCGAGCTGACCGAGCAGCTGTCCTTCGTCCACGACTGGGGCGGCCGCCTTGTCTTCCCCATCCCGGAACTGAGCATCGTCGAGGTCGGCGTCGTGAAGGAGGTCACCGCATGAAGGTCGTTCTGTTCTGCGGCGGTTACGGGATGCGGATGCGCAGCGGTGCCGCGGACGACGTGCCCAAGCCGATGGCGATGGTCGGCCCCAGGCCGCTGATCTGGCACGTCATGCGCTACTACGCGCACTTCGGGCACACGGAGTTCATCCTGTGCCTCGGGTACGGGGCGCACCACATCAAGAACTTCTTCCTCACCTACGAGGAGACGACGTCCAACGACTTCGTGCTGCGGGGCGGGCGGACCGAGCTGCTGTCCACCGACATCGCGGACTGGACGATCACGTTCGCGCAGACCGGCATCGAGTCGCCGATCGGGGAGCGGCTGCGCCGGGTGCGGCACCACCTGGACGGCGACGAGATGTTCCTCGCCAACTACGCCGACGTGCTCACCGACGCCCCGCTCGACGAGATGGTCGACCGGTTCGCCCGGCGCGACGCGGGCGCGTCGATGATGGTGGTGCCGCCGCAGTCCTCGTTCCACTGCGTGGACCTGGGCGAGGACGGCCTGGTGGGGGGCATCACCGCGGTGAGCGACATGCCGCTGTGGGAGAACGGCGGCTACTTCGTGCTCCGCCAGGAGGTCTTCGACCACATACCGGAGAACGGGGACCTGGTCGCCGACGGCTGCGCCGGGCTCGCCAAGGAGGGCCGCCTCGTGGCGCACCAGCACCGCGGCTTCTGGAAGCCGACCGACACCGTCAAGGAGCGGGCCGCGCTCGACGACGCCTACGCCCGGGGCGACCGCCCGTGGGCCGTGTGGGAGCGGGCCGGCGTGGGGGTGGGCGCGTGATCAGGCTCGGAGCCGGCCGCCCGGACCGGATCGTCGCGGTGGGCGCGCACTGCGACGACATCGCCATCGGCGCGGGCGGCACGCTGCTGACGCTGTGCCGGGCGCGGCCCGGCGTGCGGGTCGACGCGCTGGTGCTCTCCGGCGGCGGCAGCGACCGCGAACAGGAGGAGCAGGCCGCGCTCGCCGCCTTCTGCCCGGGCGCCGACCTGCGCCTGACCGTGCACAAGCTGCCCGACGGACGGCTTCCCGCGCACTGGGAGGAGGCCAAGTCGGCGGTCGAGGAACTGCGCGCGCAGACCGACCCCGACCTGGTCCTCGCCCCGCGCACCGACGACGCGCACCAGGACCACCGGGGCCTGGCGCGACTGATCCCCACCGCGTTCCGCGACCACCTCGTGCTCGGCTACGAGATCGTCAAGTGGGACGGCGACCTCGGCCGGATGACGGCGTACCAGCCGCTGCCCGAGGAGATCGCCGAACAGAAGGTACGGCTGCTGCAGGAGCACTACCCCTCGCAGCGGCACCGTCCCTGGTACGACCGCGAGGCCTTCCTCGGCCTCGCCCGGATCCGCGGCATCGAATGCCAAGAGCGCTACGCCGAGGCGTTCGCCGTCACCAAACTCACGCTCAACCTGGGGGATTGAACCTTGCGCGTACTACTGACCGGACACCAGGGCTACCTGGGCACCGTGATGGCCCCGGTCCTCAAGGCCGCAGGACACGACGTCGTCGGCCTCGACTCCGGCCTGTTCGCCGACTGCGTCCTCGGCCCGACACCCGCCGACCCGCAGGGGCACCGGGTGGACCTCCGCGACGTCACCGCCGAGCACGTGGCAGGCGTCGACGCCGTCATCCACCTGGCCGCGCTCTCCAACGACCCGCTGGGCTCGCTCGCGCCGGAACTCACCTACGACATTAACCACCACGCCTCCGTCCACCTGGCCCGCCTCGCCCGTGACGCCGGCGTCAAGCGATTCCTCTACGCGTCCACGTGCTCGGTGTACGGGGCCGCGGGCGGCGACGAACTCGTCGGCGAGGACGCCCCGCTGCGCCCCGTGACCCCGTACGCGGAGTCCAAGGTGCGCGTCGAGGACGACCTGCACGCGCTCGCCGACGACGACTTCACGCCCGTCTCCATGCGCAACGCCACCGCCTTCGGCTACTCGCCCCGGCTGCGCGCCGACATCGTGCTGAACAACCTCGTGGGCCACGCCCTGCTCTCCGGCGAGGTGCTCGTGCTCTCCGACGGCACGCCCTGGCGTCCGCTCGTGCACGCCGCCGACATCGCCCGCGCCTTCACCGCCGCGCTGACCGCGCCCCGCGAGGCGGTCCACGACCGGGCCTTCAACATCGGCAGCGAGACCAACAACGTCACCGTCGCCGAGATCGCCGAGCAGGTCGCCGAGGCGGTGACCGGCGCGAAGGTGCGCATCACCGGGGAGAACGGCGCCGACCCGCGCTCCTACCGGGTGGACTTCTCCCGGTTCCGCGACGCGCTCCCCGGCTTCGACTGCGAGTGGACGGTCAAGCGGGGCGCCCTCGAACTCGCCGACGCCTACCGGAAGTTCGCCCTCACCAAGGACGACTTCGACCGCCGCTTCACCCGCCTCGCCGTGCTGCGCGCGGCCTCCGAGGCCGGCGCCGTCGACGACACCCTGCGGTGGCGCCCGTGACCACGCCAGGCGAGGAGATGTACGCCCTGGTGGAGCGGATGTACCCGCTCTGCCGGAGCATCACGGGCGACGGTGTGCGCGCCACCCTGGCCCTCGTCGGTGAACACCTCCCGCTCGACGTGCACGAGGTACCGACCGGAACCCAGGTGCTGGACTGGACGGTGCCGCAGGAGTGGAACATCAGGGACGCGTACATCGCCGACGCCGCCGGGAACCGGGTCGTCGACTTCGCCGCGTCCAGCCTGCACGTGCTCGGCTACAGCGTCCCGGTGTCGCGGACCATGCCGCTCGCCGAGCTGCGCGCACACCTCCACACCCTTCCCGACCACCCGACGTGGGTGCCGTACCGCACCAGCTACTACCAGCCGGAATGGGGGTTCTGCCTGGCGCAGGACACCCTGGACGCGATGCCGGACGGCGAGTACGAGGTGTGCGTCGACTCCACCCTCGCCGACGGCCATCTCACCTACGCCGAGCACGTGGTCCCCGGCCAGGTCGCCGACGAGGTGATCGTCTCCTGCCACGTCTGTCACCCGTCGCTGGCCAACGACAACCTGGCCGGCATCGCGGTCGCAACCTACCTGGCCCGCGCCCTGGCCGAGCAGACCCCCTACTACACCTACCGGTTCATCTTCGCGCCCGGCACCATCGGCGCGATCACCTGGCTCGCCCGCAACAAGGAACGCGTGGAGCGGGTCAAGCACGGCCTCGTGCTGGCCTGCGCGGGCGACCCGGGCGACCTCACGTACAAGCAGAGCAGACGCGGCGACGCGGAGATCGACCGGGTGATGCGGCACGTGCTCGCCGCCACCGAACGCCCGCACCACATCACCGAGTTCACCCCCTACGGCTACGACGAGCGGCAGTACTGCTCGCCAGGGTTCGACCTCGGCGTGGGCTCGCTCACCCGGACCCCGTACGCCGGCTACCCCGAGTACCACACCTCGGCGGACAACCTGGACTTCGTCTCCCCGGAGGCGATGGCGGACACCCTCGCCGTCTGCCGCGAGGCATGCGCCGTGCTGGACCGCAACCGGCGGTACGTCAACCTCAGCCCCTACGGCGAACCGCAGCTGGGCCGGCGGGGGTTGTACGACTCGCTCGGCGGCCGCAGCGACGCCAAGCAGGCCCAGATGGCCATGCTCTGGGTGCTCAACCTCTCCGACGGCGAGCACAGTCTGCTGGACGTCGCCGAGCGGTCCGGCCTGCCGTTCTCCACCGTCGCCGCCGCGGCCGGCGCCCTGCACGGCGCCGGGCTGATCAAGGCATGACGCCGATGACCACCGAGGGGGAGAAGACGAGGCCGACGGCGGCGACCGCCAGGCGGGCCATCGTCGGCCGGCTGTCCTGGGGACTGGCCGACCAGGCGGCCTCCAGCATGACCAACTTCGCGGTGGGGATCTACGTGGCACGCTCGCTGGGGGTGACCGCGTTCGGCGTGTTCAGCCTGGCCTGGCTGACCTACGGTGTGGTGCTCAACGTCGCCCGTGGCCTGGCCACCGACCCGCTCGTGGTGCGCTTCAGCGGCGTGCCGGACGCGTCCTGGCGCGGGGCGGCGGCCCGGTCGTCGGGTGCCGCGCTCGGCGTCGGGACCGCCCTCGGCGCGGTGTGCCTGCTGGTCGGCCTCGGCCTCGGCGGCCGTGTGGGGCCCGCGTTCGTCTGCCTCGGCGTCGTCCTGCCGGCGCTGCTGCTGCAGGACGCCTGGCGGTTCGCGTTCTTCGCCGCCGGAGCCGGGCGAAAGGCGTTCGTCAACGACGTCGTGTGGGGCGTCGCGCTCGTCCCGGCCATGGTGGTGGCGGCCCGCGTGGGCACCGTGGCCGCTTTCGTGCTCGCCTGGGGGGCGTCCGCCGCGGTGGCCGCGGTGTACGGCTGCTTCCAGTCGGGACTCCTGCCCCGGCTGTCCGGAGCGCGCGAGTGGCTTCGCGAGCACCGCGACCTCGGCTACCGGTACCTGGTCGAGAACGTCAGCACCAGCGGCGCGAGCCAGCTGCGGGCGTACGGGCTCGGCGCGATCGTCGGGGTCGGCGCGGTGGGTGTGGTCCGGGGCGCCGAGCTTCTGCTCGGCCCGTTCCTCGCCGTGCTGATGGGGCTGTCGCTGGTCACCGTCGCGGAGGCGGCACGGGTGCTGCGGCGGGCCCCGCACCGCCTCGGCGCGTTCTGCCTCCTGCTGGGCGGCGGGCAGGCCGTCGCCGCGCTGCTCTGGGGCGCGGCGCTGCTGCTGATGCCGGACCGGGGCGGCGAACTCGTACTCGGCGGCGTCTGGCACTCCGCCTCCCAGCTCATCGTGCCGGCCACGCTCGGCGTCGCGGGCGCCGGCCTCGGCACCGGCGCGGCGGCCGGGCTGCGCGCGCTCGGCGCGGCTCGGCGCAGCCTGCGCAGCCAGCTGTTCGCCTCCGCCTGTTACGTCATCGGCGGGCTCGGCGGGGCGGCCGTGGCCGGCACGGTCGGCTCGGCCTGGGGCGTCGCCGCCGCGACCGTCAGCGGCTCGGCCGTGTGGTGGCTGCAGCTGCGCTCCGCCCTGCGCGAGCGCCACCAGAACCCCATCCCCGAAGTGAGGACCACGACGCCATGACCGCCCATCCCCGCCATCCCCGGCTGAGCATCGGCCTGCCCGTGTACAACGGCGAGGAGTACCTGGCCGAGTCGCTCGACGCCCTGCTCGGCCAGACCTACGAGGACTTCGAGCTGGTCGTCACCGACAACGCCTCGACCGACGGGACCAAGGACATCTGCCGCAAGTACGCCGCGCAGGACTCGCGCATCCGCTACCTCCGGCTGCCCCGCAACATCGGCGCCGCACCGAACCACAACTACGTGTTCACCCAGTGCCGCGGCGAGCTGTTCAAGTGGGCCTCGCACGACGACCTGTACGCCCGGGACCTGCTGCGGGCTTGCGTTCAGGCGCTGGACGAGCGGCCGGACGTGGTCCTCGCGCACTCCGGCCAGGCGGTCATCGACGGCGACGGCCAGGTGAAGGTCCCGTACGCGTACGGGCTCGCCACCGCCTCCCCGCACGCGCCGGAGCGGTTCCGCAGCTTCCTGTTCGAGCCCGGTGGCGACGACTTCTACGGGGTGATGCGGGCCGACATGCTGCGCCGGGTGAAGCCGCACGACAGCTACCACCACGCGGACCGCACGTTCGTCGCCGAGATCGTGCTGCACGGGCCCTTCCACCAGGTGCCGGAGCTGCTGTACTTCCGCCGCGACCACCCCACCCGCGCCGAGCGGGCGAACCCGTCCAAGCGCTCCCGGTGCGTCAACCTGGACCCGCGCCGGGCCGGCCCGCTGCACCCGACGCCCCGGCTGCTCGCCGAGTACGTCTGGGGCTTCGCCTCGGCGATCCGGCGGGCGCCGCTGTCCCCGGCCGACCGGCGCGCCTGCTACCGCCACCTCGCCGCATGGATGACCAGCCGGGTCCGGCCGGGCGCCGGCGAGCGGGTCGAGGACCGCGCCCCGGCCGACCCGGCCCTGCTCACCGTCTCCGTCGACGCCCTCGTCGCCGGCCGTGAGGGCCGTACAGGGGGGCAGGCATGACGTCCGCGGACGAAACCCCGGTGCGCGTCGGGGTGTTCGGCCTGCTCGGCTCCGGCAACCTCGGCAACGACGGGTCGCTGGAGGCCGTGCTCGGCTACCTCCGCGCCGAGCACCCGGAGGCGGTCGTCGACGCGCTGTGCGGCGGCCCCGAGGTCGTCGCGGCCCGGTACGGGATCCCCGCGACGCGGCTGCACTGGTACCGCGGGGAGTACCGGACCGCGTCGCGCGCGGGCGCGATCGCGGCGAAGGGGTTGGGCAAACTCGTCGACGCCGTCCGCACCGCCGTCTGGGTGCGCCGGCACGACGTGGTGATCGTGCCGGGCATGGGCGTCCTGGAGGCCACGCTGCCACTGCGGCCGTGGGGCTTCCCGTACGCGCTGTTCCTGCTCTGCGCATCCGGTTGGCTGCTGGGCACCCGGGTCGCGCTGGTCGGCGTCGGCGCCGCCCCGATCGGCAACCGGTCGACCCGGGCCCTGGTGCGCTGGTCGGCGCGGCTGGCCGCGTACCGGTCGTACCGGGACGCCCCGTCCCGCGACGCGATGCGGGAGATGGGCGTGGACACCGCACGCGACGAGGTCTACCCGGACCTCGCCTTCGCCCTGCCGACACCGCGGGAAGGGGCTATCCCCTGCTCGGAGCTTGTCGGAGAGCTTGGGGAAGCGCCCTCGGCGCCTGTACCGAGTCGGCCGGGCCCGGTCTGCGTCGGCGTCATGGCCTTCCACGGCGGCAATGACGACCGCGCCCGGGCCGAGGAGATCCACCGCCGCTACCTCGACGGGACCACCCGCTTCGTCCGTACGCTGGTCGAGGACGGCAGGCCGGTGCGGCTGCTCACCGGCGACGAGTGCGATGCGCCGGTGGTCGCCGCGATCCTCGACGCGGTGGACTCGCCGCTGGTCACCGCTGCCGAGACGTTCTCACTGGCCGACCTGATGAAGGAGATGGCGGCCGCCGACACCGTGGTGGCGACCCGCTACCACAACCTGATCTGCGCGCTGAAGGTCGGCACGCCCACGCTCGCACTCAGCTATGCGGCCAAGAGCGACGCGCTCATGGCTCAGATGGGCCTTGCCGCGTACTGCCACCCGGCCCGCGAGGTCGACGCCGACCGGCTGCTCGTGCAGTTCCGGGCGCTGGAGCGGCGATCGGCGGAGCTGCGGCGGACCCTCACCCAGCGGAACCTGACCGCCGCCCGGCGCCTGGAGCGACAGTTCACCGCCCTGACCGCGGCCCTGTTCCCGGCGACCACCCCTGCCCATGCCCACGCCCGCACCATCCGGGAGGCTCCATGAAAGCGACCGCAGTCCCGGCGATCGACGGCGCATACCTCTTCGAGCCGACCCCGTACGCCGACGAACGCGGTTTCTTCTGCCGCACCTTCGACGCCGACGTGATCCGCTCGGTGGGCCTCGACCCGGACGCCTTCATCCAGGACAGCGTGTCCCGCTCGGTCCGGGGCGTGCTGCGCGGCCTGCACCTGCGCTCCGGCGCCGGCGAGGCCAAACTCGTGCGCTGCTCGTACGGGAAGATCTTCGACGTCGTCGTGGACCTGCGGCCGGACTCGCCGACCTACCTGGGCCGGGCCTCCTTCGAGCTGTCCGGCGAGACACAGACGACCCTGTACATCCCGGCGGGATGCGCCCACGGCTTCCAGGCGCTGACCGAAACCGCCGACACCTCGTACAAGATCGACCGCCCGCACGATCCGACCGAGGACGTGACGATTCGCTTCGACGACCCGGAGCTCGCCATTCCCTGGCCGCTTCCGCCCACCTCGATGTCCCAGCGGGACCGGGAGGCACCGAGCCTCGCCGAAGCCCTGAAGCAGAAAGAGAGCTGAAGTCGCCATGGACACCGAAGAGTTCAGCCTCCCCCGGTCACGGGCGGCGAACGAACGACTGCACGCCCTGATCCCCGGCGGCGCGCACACCTACGCCAAGGGCGACGACCAGTACCCCGAGAACCTGGCCCCGGTCATCAGCCACGGCCGCGGTGCCCACGTGTGGGACATCGACGGCAACCGCTACCTCGAGTACGGCTCCGGCCTGCGATCGGTCAGCCTCGGCCACGCCCACCCACGCGTGCTAGAGGCGGTGCGACGGGAACTCGACCGCGGCAGCAACTTCGTCCGGCCGTCCATCGTGGAGGCCGAGGCCGCGGAACGCTTCCTGGCCACGGTGCCGACCGCCGAGATGGTGAAGTTCGCGAAGAACGGCTCCGACGCCACCACCGCCGCCGTCCGCCTCGCCCGCGCGGTCACCGGGCGCCCGCGGGTCGCCCTCTGCGCAGACCATCCCTTCTTCTCCGTCGACGACTGGTTCATCGGCACCACACCGATGTCCGCCGGCATCCCGACGGCGACCACCGACCTCACCGTGCCGTTCCCGTACGGGGACTTGCCCGCCACGGAGGAGCTCCTGACCCGCTATCAGGACGAGGTCGCCTGCCTGATCCTCGAACCCGCCACCCACACCGAGCCCCCGCCCGGATACCTCAAGGGCCTCCGCGAACTGGCCGACCGGCACGGCTGCGTACTGATCTTCGACGAGATGATCACCGGCTTCCGCTGGTCCGAGGCGGGCGCCCAGGGCCTGTACGGCGTCGTCCCCGACCTCTCCACGTTCGGCAAGGCGCTGGGCAACGGGTTCGCCGTCTCCGCACTGGCCGGGCGCCGCGCTCTCATGGAGCGAGGCGGGCTGCGCCACTCCCACGACCGGGTGTTCCTGCTGTCCACCACGCACGGCGCGGAAACGCACTCCCTGGCAGCCGCGATGGCCGTGCAGACCACCTACGTCGAGGAGGGCGTCACCGCACGGCTGCACACCCTCGGCGAGCGGCTGGCCGCCGGTGTCCGCGACGCCGCGGCCGGCATGGGCGTCGGCGACCACCTCGTCGTCCGGGGCCGGGCCAGCAACCTGGTCTTCGCCACCCTCGACGAGAACCGGCAGCCCTCGCAGCAGTACCGCACCCTGTTCCTGCGCCGTCTCCTCGCGGGCGGAGTGCTGGCCCCGTCGTTCGTGGTGAGCAGCGCGCTCAGCGACGCCGACATCGATCACACCGTCGACGTGGTGGCCCAGGCATGCGCGGTGTACCGGAAGGCACTGGACGCCGGTGACCCCACCCCCTGGCTGGCCGGACGGCCGGTGAAGCCGGTATTCCGCCGCATGCCGTGACATGACGTCACGTCACCTGAAACCTGACGTGACGTCAGCCACGCTCCCGCCGACCGTCGTCGGCCGTTCGCTCACCAAGCCCGTCGGCCATCCGCTCACCCAGCCGATCGGTCACCCGCACGGCCATCCGGTCGACCAGCCACGCGGTCGCCGGTACCACCGCCAGCGCGGTGCACCAGCCGCCGAGGGCGTCGGTCGGATAGTGCGCGCCCAGGGTGACCTGCGACCAGCCCATGAGGGCGCCGGCAACCAGCGCCGCGGTGAGCACGAGGAGCATCCCGGCCGCCCGGCCGAGCCCGAGCTGCCCCGTCACGAGCAGCGCCACCATGAGGGCGAGCGCGGTGAGGAAGGCGGTGTGCCCGCTCGGGTAGGACAGGTTGTCGTCGCCGTGGATGGTGCGGCCCACCAGGTGCTTGAGCACCGTCGCCGTCCCCACGGTCATGCCGGCACCGGCAACGAGGAGCACCGCCGCACGAGGACACCGAAGCAGCAGGCAGCCCGCCACGGCGGCCACGACCAGCGTCGCCGCTCCCACGGGCTCCCCCAAGAAGTCCGTCGCCAGAGCGACATACCGCCACGGCGGCCCCACACCGTCCACCGCCGCCCAGATCCGCGCGTCCACCCTGCCGGGCTCGCCGGCATCGGCATACAGGACCCCGAGCACGACGACCACCAGCGCGGCGAGAGCCGCGATCACCCCGAGCCACGCGCGCAGCAACGGGGGCAGCACCGCGGACACCGGCCGGCCGCTCACCCGCCCACCGCACCCGGTCGACCTTCGACGCACCTTCCCCTCCCCTTGGGGCCATTGACGCCACGTCACCCGACGCTACCGCGATGCCGCGCCCCGAGGGGCTCGACGGAGTACTGAGAGCTGCAGTACGAATCACTGCACCCGCCGGGGGGTGATTCGAGGCTCTCGCCCGCCGGCAAGGGCACGTCGCCCGCCGCGACCGCGCCATAGCGTTCCGCCGAGTCCCGGGCGGTCGTGCTACTCGCCCCCGAGGGCCACGACGACTCCCGGATCGCCGAGCGGCTCAAGACCACCGCCGCCGCGGTGCGCCGGCACCGGTACCGGTTGCGGCGGGACATCAAACCGGACAGAAGGCGGGCCGTGTGCGCATTCTCCCCAGATTCTCCCCAGACGGTTGCCGCGACCTCTCAGAGGTGTGCGCAGGCATGAAGATAATCAGCGGTGTGGCGTCGTGTTCTATAGCCAGTCGCGCTTCTTGAAGACCACGTACAGGCTTGTGCACACCACGGCCATCAGCAGGATCGCGAACGGGTAGCCACCCGCCCAGTGCAACTCCGGCATGCTGTCGAAGTTCATGCCGTAGATCGTTCCCACCAATGTGGGTGCAAACAGGATCGCCGCCCACGCGGAGATCTTCTTGATCTCCTCGTTCTGTTCGAAGCCGGCCTCCGCCAGGGCGCGCATCTCGGCGTTCTGCTGTTGGTTCACCAGCGTCGCGTTGACGGTGAGGATGTCCTGCAGGGCCTGCCGGAACCCGTCCACACGCTCCGTGGTGTGCAGTACGTGGTCGGCCACGTCGCGCAGATAGCGGCGGAGCTCCGCGTCGATCGCGTACTTCTCGAAGCCGGCGGTGAGGCTCTCCAGCATGGTGTTGAGGGGGCGGGTCGCGCGCTGGAACTCCACCACCTCGCGGGAGAGTTCGTAGATGCGGCGGGAGACCCGGGGATCGCCGCCGAAGACCTCGGTCTCGATCTCGTCGATGTCGTTCTGGACGCCGGCGACGACGGGTGCGTAGCCGTCGACGACCGCGTCGAGGATGGCGTAGAGCACGGCTTCGGGACCGCGCTTGAGGAGTTCGGGGGTGTCCTCCATGCGGCGGCGCACCGCTGACACGTCGGGGGCGCCGCCGTGCCGGACGGTGATCACGAAGTCGCGGCCGACGAAGATGTGCAGCTCGCCGAAGTCGACCTCTTCGGGGTCGTCCAGATAGCGCGCGGCGCGCAGTACGACGAAGAGGGTGCCGCCGTAGCGCTCCAGTTTGGGGCGCTGATGGGCCTCCAGGGCGTCCTCGACGGCGAGCGGGTGGAGATCGAACTCCGAGGCCAGGGTGACCAGTTCGGACGGGGTGGGCCGGTGCAGACCGATCCAGGCCAGGGTGTCGGCGGTGGCGCGCTGCTGGCGGAAGGCGTCGGCGAGGGTGTCGTGGGTGCTGACGCGGTGTCCGTCCCGGTACAGGGCGGCGCTGATGATGCTGCTGTTGTTCTCGGTCGACGGTTCGGGGGCTTCGGTGCCGTCGGCGGGCTCGGCGGGCGGGGGCGCGGCGGCCCCCTTCTTCTTCGCGGGTTTGCGCAGGCCGCGCAGGCCGCGTGGCCGGCGACCGGGAGGTTCAGTGCTCACGACAGAACCGACCTCCGTGACAAGGGGGGATGAACGGGCACACAGAATCTCGACGCAGGATATCTGTCGAGGATGTCAGCACAGGTCAGGGGGCATGGTGCAGGATGGAACGGGCGCGGCGCGGCGTGTGTCGCGTCCATCAGGCTTTGTATGTTTATCTCTAGAATCGTGCGATGCAGATACCGCAGATAGCCAGCGCTCCTCTGGGTGAGGTGATTCGGTGAACGGCCCCGATGCCACCGACGAGCAGTGGGAAGGGCTCGCCGAGGTCGTCCCGCTCCGCAGCAGCAGTGGATGGCCTTCCTGGCCCGACCACCGCGCCCTCCCCGAGGACGAGCCGGCGGAGGAGATGCGGCGGTTCATCGTCATCCGCGTCCAGACCTTCGCGGACGCCCGTGAGGTCGCCGAGTACTTGATGGCGCAGATCCCGGTCCTGCTGGACCTCAGCAGCGCGGACACCGATGTCGCCAAGCGCATCCTGGACTTCTCCAGCGGCGTCGTCTTCGGGCTCGGCAGCGGGATGCACCGCGTGGACACCAACGTCTTCCTGCTCGCCCCGGTGGGCACCGAGGTCGACGAGGCCGCAACGGGGGCCGTCCCCCGTTCGTAGGAAGAGCTGTCGGGCGTAACGGTTCTCCGGCCGGGCTGCTGCATAGCGTCCACGCATGAATACCGACAGTGTGCGGCCGGCCGTCACCGAGTTACGGCTGTCCGCCTTCAAGACCCATCGCGGCGTCACCCTGCCGCTCGGCCCGCTGACGCTGCTGAGCGGCGAGAGCGGAAGCGGCAAGTCCAGTGTGCTGCAGGCGTACGAGATGCTCGCCCGGCTCGGTAGCGGGGAGCCGCTCGCACGTGCCGTACAGGAGGTGGTGGGCGGCCCGTCGGCCTGTGTGCCGGCGGGAGCACGCCCCGACGGACAGGGACGGCGCGGGTTCCGCATCGGCTGCACGGTCGACGGCCCGGCCGGTCCGGTCAGCCTCGATCTCGCCGTACAGGCCGAGCCCGAACTGCGCATCGTCGGCGAGCGGTTGACCGGCGGCGGCGAGACGTTGCTGACCACCGCGCTCACCGACCCCACCCGTCCCGCGGTCCAGGCGGCCTGGCACACCGCGGGCGCGACTGCCGTGACCCGCGCTCCGCTGCCCGACGACCGGCTGGGCACGTCGCTGCTGCCGCTGCGCGTGGCGGGGAAGACGGAAGGCCAGCGGCTGGTCCTGGCCGCGGCCGAACAGGTCGTGGTGGCGCTCCGGTCGGCGTTCGTGTGCGACCCCCGACCGGAGGCCATGCGGGAGGCCCGTGCGGGCGAGACGAGCGGGGGCGGCGATTGGGGTGGACGGGGTCCGGACGGCGCCGCGGGGCGGGGAGGCGGGGCCCGGGGCGGCCGGGCGGGGAGCGCGGGAAGCTGTGCGACCAAAGCCGGCGGGGGCACACGGGGGCGCAGGGGGAGTGGAGGGGGCGGCGAGGCCGGTGGCTGGGGCCGGGACGGGGAGGAGGACGAGGGGCGGTTGCGGTCGTCCTGCGACAACCTGCCCGCGGTCTTGGAGCGCACGAGCCGCGAGTGCGCGCGGCGGCACGCGGTGCTGGTCGCGGCCGTAAGGGAGGCCTGTACGGGGCCGGTCGACGGGCTGCGCGCCGTGCCGCGTCAGGCGGGCGCCGTGGCGGAGGGGGCGGCCGCCGCCCCGTCGGCGCCCGGCCGAGGCGGACCGGCGGCCGTTCAGCACAAGGGGCAGGAGGCGTGGGAGCCGGGCGTACGGGCCGTCCTTGACCGGGGTGCCCTGGGGGAGATGCCCGTCGAGCAGCTCGGTGACGGGGAGCTGCGTTTTCTGGCGCTGGCGCTGGTACTGCTCACCGGGCCGGGGGTGCTGGCGATGGACCCGGCCGGGGAGGTCCCGTCGGCCCAGCAGCAGATGACGGTGATGGCGGACGGCATGGACCGCTGCATGGACCGCAGGCAGGCCCGTGAGCTGGTGTCGCTGGCCGTCCGCATGGCGGATCGGGGACATGTCCGGTTGCTGGGGACGGTGCGGGATCCGTCGGTCGCCGAGGGGCTGCCCGGTGTACAGGTGCTACACCTAGGGACATGAGCGAGGATCTTCACGCGCTGCAGCGACGGCTGGCCGAATTCGCGGCCGCCCGGGACTGGCAGCAGTACCACACCCCCAAGAACCTGGCCGCGGCGCTGAGCGTCGAGGCGGCGGAACTCGTCGAGATCTTCCAGTGGTTGACACCGGACGAGTCGGCGAAGGTGATGTCCGATCCGCGGGCGGCCGGCCGGGTCGAGGACGAGGTCGCGGACGTGCTGGCGTATCTGCTGCAGTTCTGCGAGGCGCTGGGGATCGACGCCCTGGCGGCGCTCGCCGCGAAGATCGAGCGCAACGAGTCGCGATTCCCCGCGGTCCGCAGGGCACGGCCGGACCGGCCGCGGGAGGACGAGGAGTAGGGAGCGGAGTCGTCGCGGCGCAGTAGGGGGCGCCGGGCGGAGCCGGGGCGGCGCGGGGGTGGGAGCGGCATGCGTTCCCACCCCCGCCTTTTCATCACGGCGGGCTCCGGGCTCGTTCGGTCCGTACCGGCGCGACGATTCAGGCCGTTCGGGCGTTTTCCGTGACTTATGTCCGTCGTGTGAGAGGTGGGGGTGCTGTGGCGAGAGGGGAGGGCGAAGGGCCCGCACCCGCCAATCGTCACTCTCCGGAGTGATTGATCTCTCCACAACGCCTTGGTTGTCCACAGATTTGCGAATTCCCCTGGCTTTTTTGGGCGTTCACCCTCACTCTGGGTAGTGGAAGAAGTGCAGGGTGCATGCGAATGGAGCGGGAAGGAGGGGAACGGATGGATGCGGTGCGGATCATCGCGGCCGGTCGGCGCGGGCTGGTGGAGGCGACGACGGTCCAGGACGTGATCGTCGAGGCGTGGCAGGCGCAAGCGTTGGCGGAGGCGATAGGAAGCCATCTCGCGATATTCGGGCCGTACGAAGTACGGTCCAGGGCTCAGAGTCTGGGCGACGCGGGCGGGCGGTTCAGCGGGGGACTGCTGTGCCCGGCATCGGTCACCGGCGGCTTGCGAGCGGCTCAGCTGACCGAGGTGCGCGATGCCAGAGTCGCCTTAACGAGCCTGAGCCGGCTCTTGCGAGAAGTGTGCGAGGCGCTGGTGGGAGTGGTGTTGCTCGCGGACGAGGAGGGAGCGTACTGGACCTGTGTCGAGGCCATGGACACGGTCGACGAATCGAGGGATCGCGTCGCCGGAATCCTGGAGAAGCTGGAGGTGCGTGACCGGAACCCGGCCTGAGCGGGGACCGGACAAGACACGAATGCTCACGCCCAGCACGCCGACGGTGCGACGTCACGCCCGCCGACAGGTGGCGGTAGGCCCACCGCCGTGCTTACCTTCCCCACTGCCACTGCCACTGCCACTGCCACTGCCACTGCCACCGCGCGGCTGCTTGCGCTTTCCGTTTCATCTGCCACTGATGCCAGTGATGCCAGTGATGCCAGTGATCGCCGCCTTCGTGCCCGCGCAGCCGCACTAACGCACTGGGCCCAAACGTGCCATGCCATGTCCTGCCATGTCGCGCCACCCCGCGTCGATGATCGATGCGCGCCGCCCGCGCCGCCCGCACCGTCGCCGTGACAGAGGCTGACCCACATTCACTCGGCCCTGACCAGCTCTGACCCAAACTGACGTAGCGACTTGATGCCTCGACACACCTAACGGTTGGTTTGCCGTTCGGTGTGCAGGATGGAGGTATGGACCTACGAATCTTCACCGAGCCCCAGCAGGGGGCTTCCTACGACACCCTTCTGACGGTCGCCAAGGCCACGGAAGATCTCGGCTTCGACGCGTTCTTCCGGTCCGACCACTACCTGAGCATGGGCAACGTCGACGGGCTGCCCGGCCCGACGGACGCCTGGATCACACTGGCCGGCCTCGCCCGTGAGACCCGGCGCATCCGGCTCGGCACACTCATGACGGCCGGCACCTTCCGGTTGCCGGGCGTCCTGGCCATCCAGGTCGCGCAGGTCGACCAGATGTCCGGCGGACGGGTCGAACTCGGCCTTGGCGCGGGCTGGTTCGAGGAGGAGCACAAGGCGTACGGCATCCCCTTCCCCAGGGAGAAGTTCGCGCGAATGGAGGAACAGCTGGAAGTCATCACCGGCCTGTGGGACACAGACGCAGGGAGGGAGTTCAACTACCACGGGACCTACTACCAGCTGGAGAAGTCGCCCGCGCTGCCCAAGCCCGCTCAGGGCAAGGTGCCGGTGCTGATCGGTGGACACGGTAAGACGCGCACCCCGCGCCTTGCGGCGCAGTTCGCCGATGAGTTCAACATTCCCTTCGCCTCGCTCAAGGACACTGAAGCCCAGTTCGGACGGGTGCGGGCGGCCGCCGAAGCCGCCGGGCGGAAAGGGGATGAGCTGGTCTACTCCAATGCCCTCGTCGCCTGTGTCGGCAAGGACGACGCCGAGGTGGCACGCCGCGCCGCGGCCATCGGGCGGAACGTGGACGAACTGAAGGCCAACGGCCTGGCGGGCTCGCCCGCCGAGGTGGTCGACAAGATCGGGCGCTATGCCGCCGTCGGTGCCTCCCGTGTCTACCTGCAGATCCTGGACCTCGATGATCTCGACCACCTTGAGCTGATCTCGGAGCAGGTCCAGTCGCAGGTGAGGTGAGGTGAGGTGAGGTGAGGGGAGGGGAGGTGAGGGGAGGGGAGGTGAGGTGAGGGGAGGGGAGGGGAGGGGAGGGGAGGGGGGAGGGGAGCTGGGGCGAGGTGAGGTGAGGTGAAGCGAGTCGGGCCCGGGCCGGCGAGGCCGGCCGGGCCGGGCCTATCGGGGCCGGGGTGGTGGGCGGTGCTGTGGGAAAACCGGTGGGGAATCGGGACGGATTGCGGCAATACTCGGACGCGTGTTCCTGACGATAACCACCACCGGCAGCGCCGACCGTCCCGCGACCGACCTCGGGTTTCTGCTGCACAAGCATCCGGACAGGTCGCAGCAGTTCTCGACGTCGCACGGCACCGCACACGTCCTCTACCCGGAGGCGGATGCGGAACGGTGCACGGCCGCACTGGTGTTGGAGGTCGATCCCATCGCCCTGGTCCGCCGGGGCCGGGGGAAGGGCCGTGGCGGCGCTCCGGACTCGGCGCTCGGGCAGTATGTGAACGACCGGCCGTACGCGGCCTCCTCGTTGCTGGCGGTGGCGCTGCGAAGCGTCTTCGCGAGCGCGATGAAGGGGCAGTGCACGGCGCGGCCCGAGCTGGTGGCGCGGGCGATGCGGTTGCGCGTCGAGGTGCCGGTGCTGCCCGCCCGGGGCGGTGCGGAGCTGGTGCGCAAGCTGTTCCAGCCGCTGGGCTGGACGGTGCTGGCCGAGCCGGTGCCGTTGGACGAGACGTTCCCGGAGTGGGGCGACTCCCGCTACGTCCGGCTTGTCCTGGAGGGCGAGCGGACGGTCGCCGAGGCGCTGCGGCATCTGTATGTGCTGCTGCCGGTGCTGGACGACGCCAAGCACTACTGGGTCGCGCCGGACGAGGTCGACAAGCTGCTGCGGGCCGGCGAGGGCTGGCTGGAGGACCACCCGGAGCAGCGGGTGATCGTCGGACGCTATCTCGCACGACGCTGGTCGCTGACGCGCCAGGCCATGGAGCGGCTGGAGCTGGAGCGGCTGGCCGAGTCGGACGGGGTGGCGGCCGAGGAGGTGGACAACGCGGTGGACGAGGAGGCGGATACCGAGGAGAAGCCGGTGCCGCTCGCCGTACAGCGGCGGGAGGCGATTCTCACCGTACTGCGCGGGGAGCAGGTGGCACGGGTGCTCGATCTGGGCTGCGGACAGGGCCAGTTGGTCGGTGCGCTGCTCAAGGAAGGACAGTTCACCGAGGTCGTCGGCGTGGACGTGTCGATGCGGGCGCTGCACGAGGCGCGACGCCGGCTGCGGCTGGACCGGATGTCCGAGCGGCAGGCCGAGCGCGTACGGCTCGTGCAAGGGTCGCTGGCCTACACGGACAGCCGGCTGAAGGGGTACGACGCGGCGGTGCTGAGCGAGGTCGTCGAGCATGTCGATCCCGCGCGACTGCCGGCCCTGGAGTACGCGGTGTTCGGCTGGGCCAGGCCACGGACGGTGGTGGTGACGACACCGAACGTCGAGTACAACGTGCGCTGGGAGTCGCTGCCGGCCGGCCATGTGCGGCATGCGGACCATCGCTTCGAGTGGACCCGCGAGGAGTTCCGGCAGTGGGCGCAGGAGGTTGCCGCGCGGCACGGATACGAGGTGGTCTTCGGCCCGGTGGGGCCGGACGACCCGGAGGTGGGCCCACCCACCCAGCTCGCGCACTTCCGCATCTCCGGCGACGACGGCGATGACGGCAAGGGAGCAGGTGGCAGCGGCCGTAACAGCAGCGGCCGTAACAGCGGCGGCCGTAACGGCGGTGCACGTGGCAGTGGTGCACGTAATGACGGCGCACAGGGCAATGGTGCGCGTAGTGACGATGGTTCGGTGAGTGGGGAGGAGGTCGCGGCATGACGGACGCGGATCGTACGGAGTCCCAGGACGGGAAGGCGCACGGGCACGGGGACAGCGGGGAGGCGGTGCGGCGCACGCTCGGCGTGCCCGACCTCTCGCTGGTGGTGCTGATCGGGGCCACCGGCTCCGGTAAGTCCACCTTCGCCGCCCGGCACTTCAAGCCGACCGAGGTGATCTCCTCGGACTTCTGCCGGGGGCTGGTCAGCGATGACGAGAACGACCAGAGCGCGAGCGGTGATGCGTTCGAGGTGCTGCACTTCGTCGCGGGCAAGCGGCTCGCGGCCGGGCGGCTGACGGTCGTCGACGCCACCAACGTGCAGCCCGAGGCGCGGGCCCAGCTGGTGCGGCTGGCCCGGGAGCACGACGTACTGCCGGTGGCGATCGTGCTGGACGTGCCCGAGCAGGTCTGCGCCGAGCGCAACGCGGCGCGTGCCGACCGAGCCGGGCTCCCGCGCCGTGTCATCCAGCGTCACCAGCGCGAACTGCGCCGCTCCCTGCGGCACTTGGAGCGCGAGGGCTTTCGCAAGGTGCACGTGCTGCGCGGCCAGGCGGAGGTGGAGTCCGCCGAAGTCGTCCTGGAGCGGCGGTTCAACGACCTGCGCCATCTGACCGGCCCGTTCGACATCATCGGCGACATCCACGGGTGCCGTTCCGAACTGGAGACGCTGCTCGGCAGGCTCGGCTATGCGCTGGTGCGCGACGAGCTCGGCAGGGCCGTGGACGCGGCGCACCCGCAGGGCCGCACGGCCGTCTTCGTCGGCGACCTCGTCGACCGCGGACCGGACAGCCCCGGAGTGCTGCGCCTGGTGATGGGCATGGTCGGGGCCGGGCACGCGCTGTGCGTGTCCGGCAACCACGAGAACAAGCTCGGCCGCTACCTCAAGGGCCGCAAGGTCCAGCACACCCACGGGCTCGCCGAGACCGTCGCGCAGCTGGGGGCGGAGGACGACGCCTTCCGCGCCGAGGCGGGGGCGTTCGTCCACGGCCTGGTCAGCCACTACGTCCTGGACGGCGGCGGGCTGGTGGTGTGCCACGCCGGGCTGCCGGAGAAGTACCACGGCCGGACGTCCGGCCGGGTGCGGTCCTTCGCGATGTACGGCGACACGACCGGCGAGACCGACGAGTTCGGCCTGCCGGTGCGCTACCCGTGGGCCGAGGACTACCGAGGCCGCGCCGCCGTCGTCTACGGCCACACGCCCACCCCGCGGGCCACCTGGCTCAACAACACGATCTGCCTGGACACCGGCTGCGTCTTCGGCGGCGCGATGACCGCGCTGCGCTGGCCGGAGCGCGAGCTGGTGGACGTACCGGCGGAGCAGGTCTGGTACGAGCCCGCGAAGCCGCTCGCCACGGAGGCACCGGGCGGGGCGGACGGCCGTCCCCTCGACCTGGAGGACGTGGCCGGCCGACGGATCGTGGAAACCCGCCACATGGGCCGGCTCGCGGTCAGGGAGGAGAACGCCGCGGCCGCGCTGGAGGTCATGAGCCGCTTCGCCATCGACCCGCGGCTGCTGCCGTACCTCCCGCCGACGATGGCGCCCTGCGCGACCTCGACGGGGCAGACCCGTGAGGGAGCCGGTGACGAGGGCTTCCTGGAGCACCCGGTGGAAGCGTTCGCCGGATACCGGGCGGACGGCGTACGCGAAGTGGTGTGCGAGGAGAAGCACATGGGATCGCGTGCGGTGGTCCTGGTGTGCCGCGACGAGTCGGTGGCCGGCGAGCGCTTCGGCGTTCCCAAGGGCGTGTCGGGCGCCCTGTACACCCGCACCGGCCGGCCGTTCTTCGACGACCCGGAGACGACCGAGCGGATCCTGCGGCGGATCGGGGCGTGCGTCGAGGAGGCCGGCCTCTGGGCGGAGCTGGAGACGGACTGGCTGCTGCTGGACGCGGAGTTGATGCCGTGGTCCCTGAAGGCGACGGGCCTGCTGCGCAAGCAGTACGCCGCGGTCGGCGCGGCGTCCGGCGCGGCCTTCCCGAGCGTGCTCGGTGCGCTGGAGGCGGCCGCCGCCCGCGGTGTCGAGGTGGGGCCGCTGCTCGATCGGCAGCGCGACCGGGCGGCGGACGCCGCGGCGTTCACCGAGGCGTACCGGCGCTACTGCTGGCGCGTCGGGACGGCGGAAGGCACGGCGGAGGGGCCGGCGGCCGGGGCGGATGTGGCGGGCGGCGGCACGGCAGCGGCCGCGGCCGAACCGTCCGGCGGGCTCGGCGACCTGGAGGGCGTCCGGCTCGCGCCGTTCCAGATCCTCGCGGTGCAGGGGCGCAGCCTCGCGGGGCTGGCACACACCGAACAGCTGGCGCTGATCGACCGGATCGTCGCGGCCGAGGACGCGGTGACGTCCCGGGACGGTGCCGCGCCACGGGCCGGTGGGCGGGACCGCCCGGGGCTGCTCGCCACGACCCGGCGCATCCTCGTCGACACCGAGGACGAGGCGTCGGTCGCGGCCGGTGTCCAGTGGTGGCTGGATCTGACCGCGGACGGCGGTGAGGGCATGGTGGTCAAGCCGGTACAGGCGCTGGTACGGACGGCGGACGGGCGGCTGGTCCAGCCGGGCGTCAAGTGCCGTGGCCGCGAGTACCTGCGGATCATCTACGGTCCGGAGTACACCCGCCCGGACAATCTCAGGCGTCTGCGCATACGCCATCTGGGGCACAAGCGTTCGCTGGCCCTGCGGGAGTACGCGCTCGGCCTGGAGGCGCTCGACCGACTGGCGGAGGGCGAACCGCTGTGGCGGGTGCATGAGGCGGTCTTCGCGGTGCTGGCGCTGGAGTCGGAGCCGGTGGACCCGAGACTGTAGGCGGACCGAGGCGGACCGAGGCGGGGGGAGGGGCGGTTGCCGCTCCTCCCCCCGCCCCCTCCGTCGCGCCGCCCGTGCCTCCGTCGCGGCGTCGGCTCTCGCAGGGATCCGGCGTCCTGGTGGTCGCCCGGCAGGTCGGACGGCGCTCGGCATGGCCGTGCTGAGCATTGTGATGGGCGGTCAGCAGAGCCCGGTATCAGGGAGGTTGCGGGGGGCTGGCTCCTCTTCGCGGTGATCTCGGCGGCCGCGGTCGTGGCAGCGCCGACCCTGCGATGGCCCGACAGGTGATCTGCGACGGTCCGCCCAGTGCCCCGGGCCCGCCCGCCCCCGGACCCGACCAGCCGACATCGCCCGACTCCCTTCCCCCGGCACCGGAAGCGGTCAAGATGGACGGATGGGATTCCATGTTGACTCCGAGGCCGGGCTGCTGCGCCGGGTCATCCTGCACCGACCCGACCTGGAGCTGAAGCGGCTCACACCGTCCAACAAGGACACCTTGCTCTTCGACGACGTGCTGTGGGTGCGCCGGGCGCGGGCCGAGCACGACGGGTTCGCGGATGTGCTCCGCGACCGCGGTGTGGAGGTGCACCTCTTCGGGGATCTGCTGGCCGAGAGCCTGCAGATCCCCGAGGCGCGGACGCTGGTCCTGGACCGGGTCTTCGACGAGAAGGAGTACGGGCCGCTGGCCACCGACCATCTGCGTGCCGCCTTCGACGAACTGCCGGTGCCGGAACTCGTCGAGGCGCTGGTCGGCGGCATGACCAAGCGCGAGTTCCTCGAACGCCACCCGGAGCCGACCTCGGTCCGCTTCCATGTGATGGATCTGGACGACTTCCTGCTGGGCCCGCTGCCCAACCACCTCTTCACCCGCGACACCTCCGCGTGGATCTACGACGGGGTCTCGATCAACTCGATGCGCTGGCCGGCCCGGCAGCGCGAGACCGTGCACTACGAGGCGATCTACCGCCACCACCCGCTCTTCCGCGACGAGGACTTCCACGTCTGGTCGGAGGGACAGGCGGACTTCCCGTCGACGATCGAGGGCGGCGACGTCCTGGTGCTGGGCAGTGGCGCGGTGCTGATCGGGATGAGTGAGCGGACCACCCCGCAGGCGGTCGAGCTGCTCGCGCGCGGGCTGTTCGCGGCCGGTTCCGCGCGCACGATCGTGGCGCTCGACATGCCCAAGCGCCGCGCGTTCATGCACCTCGACACCGTCATGACCATGATCGACGGGGATACCTTCACGCAGTACGAGGGGCTCGGCATGCTCCGCTCGTACACCATCGAGCCGGGCTCTGGCGACCAGGACCTGAAGGTCACCGACCATCCGCCGGAGCATATGCACCGCGCCATAGCGGCCTCGCTGGGCCTGTCGGACATCCGGGTGCTGACCGCGACCCAGGATGTGCACTCCGCGGAGCGCGAGCAGTGGGACGACGGGTGCAATGTGCTGGCGGTCGAGCCGGGGGTGGTCGTGGCGTACGAGCGGAACGTCACCACGAACACGTTTCTGCGCAAGCGCGGCATCGAGGTGATCACGATCCCGGGCAGTGAGCTGGGGCGGGGTCGGGGCGGCCCGCGCTGTATGAGCTGCCCGGTGGCGAGGGACGCGGTACCCGGGGCAGCCTGAGGCGTGACACCCGCCGATGCACCCGGCCGCGCGTCCGGAGGGCACGCCGGACGCTCTGTATATAGATACGGCTGTTCGTATATACTTCCAGATGTGGGGCCGTGTGCCCCTCCCGTCGTGCGACCGTACGCCTTCCGTACGCATCCCCGTCCCACCGCCGCGAACCAGGAGCCCACCCATGGCGATAGATCTCAGGGGCCGCCACTTCCTCAAGGAGCTGGACTTCAGCGCCGAGGAGTTCCGCCGACTGATCGACCTGGCGGCCGAGCTCAAAGCGGCCAAGCGCGCCGGCACCGAGGTCCCCCGCCTCCAGGGCAGGAACATCGCCCTGATCTTCGAGAAGACCTCGACCAGGACCCGCTGCTCCTTCGAGGTCGCGGCCGCCGACCAGGGCGCCTCGACCACCTACCTCGACCCGTCCGGCTCGCAGATCGGGCACAAGGAGTCGGTCAAGGACACCGCCCGGGTTCTGGGCCGGATGTTCGACGGGATCGAGTTCCGCGGCAGCCGGCAGTCCGACGTCGAGGAGCTGGCCGCCCACGCCGGCGTACCGGTCTTCAACGGGCTGACCGACGACTGGCACCCGACCCAGATGCTCGCCGACGTGCTCACCATGGTCGAGCACGGCGGCCGCCGTCCCCTGGAGGAGACCGCCTTCGCCTACCTCGGCGACGCCCGCAACAACATGGGCAACTCCTACCTCGTCACCGGAGCCCTGCTCGGCATGGACGTCCGGATCGTGGCCCCGCGGCAGCTGTGGCCCGAGCAGTCGGTGATCGACCGGGCGCAGGCGCTCGCCGAGGGCAGCGGTGCCCGGATCACGCTCACCGAGGACGTCGCCGAGGGTGTGCGCGGCGCGGACTTCGTCGCCACCGACGTCTGGGTCTCCATGGGCGAGCCCAAGGAGGTGTGGGGCGAGCGGATCGCGCTGCTCGGCCCGTACGCGGTCACGATGGACGTGCTGCGCGCCACCGGCAAGCCGGACGTGAAGTTCCTCCACTGTCTGCCCGCCTATCACGACCTCGGTACGGCGGTCGGCCGGGAGATCCAGGCCCGGTACGGCCTCACGTCGCTGGAGGTCACCGACGAGGTCTTCGAGTCCGCGCACTCCGTCGTCTTCGACGAGGCGGAGAACCGGATGCACACCATCAAGGCGGTGCTGGTGGCGACGCTCGCCCGCTGAGCGGAGGCGGTATCCACCATGTGCGGCGGCATCGCCTGAAAGATCGCATTGCATAGGCATACGTCCCAATGGGCGATCATGCGGAGGGAGCGGCTACCATCGAGCCGCTCGCGGGGTTCGGACCCACCGGTCCGGACCCCGCTCCTGTGTGCGGCCCACCCCCGCCGCGCGCACCGCACCACCAGAAAGAGAACCGCCCCCATGCGCCCGCCCGTCTCCCGCCCCCGTCCCCAGGAGGCGCTGCGCGCCGCACCCGGCGCGCCAGGTCCGTCCGGACTGCGCATCAAGTCCCCCGACGTCCTCGTCGCCGAATCGGGCGCGGACCTCGAAGGCAACGGCCTCAAGCGCAGCATGGGGCTCTTCCAGCTCGTGTGCTTCGGCATCGGCGCCATCGTCGGCACCGGCATCTTCGTCGGCCTGTCCGACACCGTCGCCGAGGCCGGCCCCGCGGTCCTGGTGTCCTTTGTGCTGGCGGCCGTCACCTGCGTGTTCACCGCCTTCTCGTTCGCGGAGCTGGGCGGCGCGATACCGGTGTCCGGCAGCTCGTACTCCTACGCCTACGCCACCCTCGGCGAGCGCACCGCCTTCCTCGTCGGCTGGTGCCTGCTGCTCGAATACGGCGTCTCGGTCTCGGCGGTCGCCGTCGGCTGGGGCCAGTACCTCAACGAGCTGCTGGGCAGCCTGATCGGCTGGCAGCTGCCGGCCGCGCTCGCCGGCCCGCCCGGCGACGGCGGCATCGTCAACATCCCGGCCGTCGTCGTGATCCTGCTCGCCGCCCTGCTTCTCGTCCGCGGCATCCGGGAGAGCGCCCGGGCGACCGCCGCGATGGCCGTGCTGAAGCTCGCGATCCTGGTGCTCTTCTGCGCGATCGGCCTCAGCGCCTTCCGGGCCGGCCACCTCTCGCCGTTCGCGCCCGAGGGCATCGCCGGCATCACCTCCGGCGCCTCCCTCGCGTTCTTCTCCTACATCGGCTTCGACGCGATCACCACGGCCGGTGAAGAGGTGAAGAACCCGCGCCGCAACATCCCCGTCGCGATCATGGTCTGCATCGGTGTGGTCACCGTGCTCTACTGCCTGGTCGCGCTCGCCGCCATCGGTGCGCTCTCCTCCGACCAGGTCGCGGGCCGGCCCGCCGCGCTGTCGCTGATCGTCAACCGGGTCACCGACTCGGCGCTCGGCGGCGGGGTGATCGCCTTCGGCGCGGTCGTCGCCATCGCCTCCGTCGTCCTCGCCGTGATGTACGGCCAGACCCGCATCCTGATGTCGATGTCCCGGGACGGCCTGATCCCGCGGGTCTTCGAGCGGGTCTCGCCGCGTACGTCCACCCCCGTCGCCAACACCTGGATCGTCGCGGCCGTCTTCGCCGTGCCGGCGGCGGTCGTCCCGCTGGACGTGGTGATGAACCTGACCACCATCGGGACGCTGGCGGTCATGGCGGCGGTCAACCTCAGCGTGATGGTGCTCCGCCGCACCCGCTCCGATCTGCCGCGCCGCTTCCGCGTCCCGCTCTTCCCGGCCAGCCCGCTGCTGGGCATCGGCTTCTGCCTCTACCTGATGTACGGGACCGGCCCGGCCACCTGGCTCCAGTTCGCCGGCTTCCTGGTGGCCGGCGCGCTGGTCTACGCGCTCTACGGGCGGCGCCACTCCAGGCTCGCGGCGGCCCCGCAGCCGGCCGGTGAACCGGCCGTCAGCGGCCCTGGCGCCGCTGACGCAGCTCGGGAAGGGTGAACCAGACGGCCTTGCCCCGCGGCGTCGGGCGGCAGCCGGACGCGGAGCTGAGGGACCGGACCAGCAGCAGACCGCGGCCGCGGGCACAGGCCGGGGCGGCGGTGCCGTCGCCCGGGGGAGGGGGAGCGGACGGAGCCGGGGGAGGCGCCCCGAGCCCGTCGAGGTGCCTGCCGTCCCCGTCGTGCACCTCCACCCGGCAGCCCCCGGCCCCCAGCTCCACCACCAGCTCGACGGGGTCGGTGCCGCGGGTGTGCTTGAGGGCGTTGGCGACCAGCTCGGCTGCCAGCAGCTGAGCGGTGGTCCGGTCGGCCGTGGCCCGCAGGTCCTGCATGGCGCATCGGACCATCGCCCGGGCGACGGGGACCGCGGTCGCGCCCCGCGGCAGCGCGATATGCCAGGTCGTGGGGGTGGGCGGTGCCAACATGAGCGGTACGTTCCGTTCGCAGAAGGCCGGATCGGATGCCGGGGGCCGGATCGGGTGCGGAAGGCCCGCGCCGGGTGCCCGCGGCCCGCGCCGGGGGCCTGCCGGCCGGATCCGGTAGGTCCACCGTAGGAAGCGCGGCGGAGCCCGGGGCAGAGGCGAGCGGCCGGGGCCGCGGTGACCTAAGCCCTACGGCGGGCGGGACCTTCGTCCGGTCCATGGCCGAGAAACGGCGTATCGCGCCCTCGTGACGACAGTCACAAAGCGGTGATAACTTCGAAGGGCATCCGGAAGAGCATCCACCGGCCGACCCGCCAAAGGGGGCAGGCAGTCCGATGAGCCCGTTCACAGGATCCGCCCGCAGCACAGACTCCTGGCAGCACATCCGCGTGACCAGGAAGGACGGGATCGCCACGGTCACCCTGGCGCGCCCGGAGAAGCTCAACGCGCTCACCTTCGAGGCCTACGCCGACCTCCGCGACCTGCTGACGGAGCTGTCCAGGGAGCGCTCCGTACGCGCCCTGGTGCTCGCCGGAGAAGGCCGCGGATTCTGCTCCGGCGGCGACGTCGAGGAGATCATCGGCGCCACCCTGGGCATGGACACCGCACAGCTGCTGGACTTCAACCGGATGACCGGCCAGGTCGTACGGGCGCTGCGGGAGTGCCCGTTCCCGGTGATCGCGGCCGTGCACGGCGTCGCCGCCGGCGCCGGCGCGGTGCTGGCGCTGGCCGCGGACTTCCGCGTCGCCGACCCCTCGGCCCGCTTCGCCTTCCTCTTCACCCGGGTCGGACTGTCCGGCGGCGACATGGGCGCGGCCTATCTGCTGCCCCGCGTCATCGGGCTGGGCCACGCCACCCGGCTGCTGATGCTCGGCGACGCCGTACGCGCGCCCGAGGCCGAACGGCTCGGCCTGATCAGCGAGTTGGCCGAGGAGGGCCACGCCGACCAGGCGGCCGCCGCGCTCGCCCGTCGGCTCGCCGAGGGTCCCGCGCTGGCGCACGCCCAGACCAAGGCGCTGCTCACCGCCGAGCTCGATCTGCCGCTGGCCGCCGCGGTGGAGATGGACGCCGCCACCCAGGCGCTGCTGATGAACAGCGCCGACTACGCCGAGTTCCACGCCGCCTTCATGGAGAAGCGGGCGCCCAAGTGGCAGGGGAAGTAGCCGTGCGGGTCGCCGTCATCGGCGGTGGACCGGGCGGGCTGTACTCCGCGGCGCTCCTCAAGCGGCTCGATCCCCGCCGCGAGATCACCGTGTGGGAGCGCAACGCCCCCGACGACACCTTCGGCTTCGGCGTCGTGCTCTCCGACGAGACCCTCGGCGGCATCGAGCACGCCGACCCGGAGGTCTACCGCGCACTCCAGGCGGAGTTCGTCCGCTGGGACGACATCGACATCGTGCACCGGGGCCGCACCTTCACCTCGGGCGGACACGGCTTCGCGGCGCTCGGACGGCGCCGGCTGCTGGCCGTACTCCACCGGCGCTGCCGCGACCTCGGCATCGATCTGCGCTTTCGCACCGAGGCGCCGCCCGCCGCCGAGCTGGCCCGCGCCCACGACCTGGTGATCGCCGCGGACGGGGTGCACAGCGCGACCCGCACCGCGCACGCCGACGCCTTCCGGCCGCGGCTGACCACCCACCGCTGCCGCTACATCTGGCTCGCCGCCGACTTCGCCTTCGACGCCTTCCGCTTCGAGATCGCCGAGACCGAGCACGGTGTGGCCCAGCTGCACGCCTACCCCTACGCCCGCCCGTCCAGCGGCGCCAGCACCGTCATCGTCGAGATGCGCGAGGAGGTCTGGCGGGCGGCCGGACTGGACCGCTGCGACGCGCGCGCATCCGCCGAATGGTGCGCCAGGACCTTCACCGACGCACTCGGCGGCCGGCCGCTGCGCTCCAACAACTCCAGCTGGACCGCCTTTCGCACGGTCGTCAACGACCGCTGGTCACACGGCAACACGGTGCTGCTCGGCGACGCCGCGCACACCGCGCACTTCTCCATCGGCTCCGGCACCAAGCTCGCCGTCGAGGACGCGCTGGCGCTGGCCGCCTGCCTCCAGGAGCAGCCCGACACCGCCGGTGCGCTGGCCGCCTACGAGGCGGAGCGCCGCCCCGTCGTCGCCTCCACCCAGCGCGCCGCCCGCGCCAGCCTGGCCTGGTTCGAGGAGCTGGCCACCTACCTCGGCCAGCCGCCCCGCCAGTTCGCCTTCAACCTCCTGACCCGAAGCCGCCGTGTCACCCATGACAACCTGCGGCTGCGCGACCCCGGATTCGTCGCGGCCGTCGAGGGCGAGGCGGACACGCCGACCGGCACACCGCCGATGTTCACGCCCTTCCGGCTGCGCTCGCTGACCCTGCGCAACCGCGTGGTCGTCTCGCCGATGGACATGTACTCGGCGCGGGACGGCGTCCCCGGGGACTTCCACCTCGTCCACCTGGGCGCCAGGGCCCTGGGCGGGGCGGGCCTGGTGATGACCGAGATGGTGTGCGTCAGCGAACAGGGGCGCATCACACCGGGCTGCGCCGGGCTCTACACCCCGCATCAGGCCGCCGCCTGGCGTCGCATCACCGACTTCGTGCACACCCAGGCACCCGGTACCGCGATCGGTCTCCAGCTCGGCCACTCGGGCCGCAAGGGCTCCACCAAGCTGATGTGGGACGGCATCGACGAACCGCTCGACGACGGCAACTGGCCTCTCGTGGCGGCATCCCCCCTTCCGTACAAGCCCGGCAGCCAGCGCCCCCACGAGCTGACCACGGGCGAACTCGCCATGATCCGGAGCCAGTTCACCTCCGCCGCGCGCCGCGCCGTCGACTGCGGCTTCGATCTGCTGGAACTGCACTGCGCCCACGGCTATCTGCTGTCCGGATTCCTCTCCCCGCTGACCAATCAACGCACCGACGCCTACGGCGGTTCCCTCTCCCGGCGCCTGCGTTTCCCCCTCGAAGTCTTCGACGCGATCCGCGAACTGTGGCCGGAGGACCGGCCGATGACGGTCCGCATCTCCGCCACCGACTGGGCGGAGGGCGGCACCACCGCCGAGGACGCCGTGGCCATGGCGGCGGCCTTCGCCGAGCACGGTGTTGACGCCATCGATGTCTCCACCGGGCAGGTCGTGGCCGACGAGCGCCCCGACTTCGGCCGCTCGTACCAGACGCCGTTCGCCGACCGCATCCGCAACACCCTGGGGGTGCCGGTCATCGCGGTCGGCGCCATCTCCTCCTGGGACGACGTCAACTCCCTGGTGCTCGCCGGGCGTGCGGACCTGTGCGCGCTGGCCAGGCCCCATCTGTACGACCCGCACTGGACGCTGCACGCCGCAGCGGAGCAGGGGTACACCGGGCCGGGCGCCCCGTGGCCGCTGCCCTACCAGGCGGGCAGCCGTACCCCGCCCACCGGTCGTACCGACGCGCCGAAGCCCCGCCTCGCGCTGCGGTGACGGGGAGACACGGGCAGCGGGGCGGGGCCGTCTGCGGAGGGACGGCGCACCTCCGGTAGCCCTACGGCGGCGCCTCAGGGAAGCGGCAGGCTGGTGACACGCGCCGAGATCACCGGTTTGCCGTGCTGCTCCACGGCCACGTCGACCGGCATGCGGCCGTCCCGGTCCTGCGCCGCGGCCCGCTCCGTGGCGGTCCGCGCCCGTACCCAGCACGGTGCGTCCAGTTCGGCGTACCGCTCGAAGGTGCACTCCATCGCTATCGGCAGGGTGACCCCGGGCGTCGCCGCCTGCGCGGCCTGGCGGGCGGCCTCGATCATCAGCATGCCGGGGGCGTGGTCGGCGGGCTGGTCGAAGAGCACCGGATGAGAGGTGTCCACCCGCAGGCGCCACAGGCCGGGGCGGCCGGTGGGCGAGAGCACCACATCGTGCTCGCGCTCCCGGGCGACCGACTGCGGGGAGACGGGCGTGGGCAGCGGCAGCCTGCGGGCGTCGGCCGGCCTCCGCTCGCTGTACCTGCCGCGCAGCCGGCGGTAGACGGCCGGGCTGTGGCACGCGTAGTCGAGCGTCGCGGTGGCCAGGTCGGCGCCGTCGCACCGCACCCGGAAGTCCTGGCGCGCGCTGAGCAGCCGCTTGCCGCGCCGGACCACCTCATGGTCGGTGACGTGCAGTTCCACCTCCGCCGGCGCGCCGGCCGTGCCCAGTGCCTGCGGCGCGAGGTCGTAGTGGATCCGCTGCCAGGTGATCGGGTGGTCGAGCGGCACGCGGTGGGCGAGATGGCTGAGCAGTATCCCCGCCTGCCGCATGGTCTCGACCAGCAGCAGCGGGTCGTGCAGCCGCTCGCGCCCGTCGACCGGTCCGTAGAAGCCGTGTGCGCGCGGCCACCGGGCGCTGACGACCCAGCCGTCGGCGGTGTCCCGCCGCCAGTTGGTCAGGAACACCTCGGGCACCGCCGCACGGCGGCCGTACCCCTGCGGCGCGGTGGAACTCAAAGGGAACGTTCGGTTTCCGTCGGCGAACCCGCCTCTGCCGTCGTGGCGCTGATCCTGGGACGACGGCATGAGGATGGCTCTGGCCATAGGTGTCCTCTCTGAAGTGCGGCTCTCAGCGCCCAGACGGGCCGAGCCGCGCTGGCGGTCCCCGCGGCTCCAAGATACGGACCCTGTGGTGTGTTCACCAGTGCTAAGGGGCGCTCCTCGGCCAGGCTCGACAGGGCGGCGAAGCCGGACGGGCGGACGTCAGACGGAGACCCGCGCCGCGCGGCCGTGCGGGTCGAGGTGGCTCATCGCGCCCGGCGAGGCGAGACCCGGCAGGGTGTGCTTCCACAGCGCCGTGACCCGCTCGGGGAGATCGGCGCGGTTGGTCGCGGCGCGCGAGAACAACTGCACGCCCATATAGGCGGCGACGAAGAACTCGGCGGCCCGGTCCGGCACCACACCGGGCAGCAACTCCCCCTTGTCCCGGGCCTCGCTGAACATCGTGCTGATGATGTCGGTCCAGGCCTGGTAGGGGACCAGCGGCTCGTCGCTGAACGTCGTCTCGACCGCGATACGGGTGCCGGCCTGCAGCAGCGGGTCGCTGCGCAGCGCCAGCGCCACCCGGTGGGTGAAGTCGATGGCGTCCTGCAACCGGGAGTCGCTGACCTGCGGAAGGAACGGGTCGGCCTGCTCGGTGATGACCGCGCGGGCCAGTGCGCCCTTGGAGGTGAAGTGGAAGTACACGGCTCCTTTGGTGACCCCGGCACGCTGGATGATCTCGGCCATGGTGGCGGCCTGGTACCCGCGGCTGCCGATGACGTGCGCCGCGGCTTCGAGGACCGCGCGCCGGGTGCGCACTGCACGTTCCTGCTTGACCACCGAACCGCCTCCGTATGCTCTCTTGGAGTTGCGCCGAGTGCGACCCGTCGCCCTGGCCGCGCAGTCTCTTTCGGCATCATAAAGAAGCCAACCAGGCGGTATTGAATCTGCGCGCCGTGGCGTGTACTACGACTTCTAGGAGCTGTCCGATGTCCCCCACCGCTCTGCCTGCCGCGCAGCGCGAGATCCGGCTCGCCCGCCACGCCGAAGGAGAGCTGACCAGCAGGCACTTCGTGGTCGCCGAGGTGCCGCTGCCCGAACCGCAGCCGGGGCAGGTCCTGGTGCGTACGCGCCTGATGGCGGTGACCGCGGCGATGCGGATGCAGATGTCCGGCGACTCGAAGCCGATGCCGCCCTTCGTACCGGGTCAGGCGCTGTGGGGCTCCGCGATCGGGCAGGTGGTGGCGGCGCCCGGCGGCGGCTTCACGCCCGGCGAACTGGTCCACCACCGCTACGGATGGCGGGAGTTCGCGGTGGTCGACGAGTCGCAGGTGCGCCGGCTCGACCTGGACGCGCTACCGGATCCCGCCGCGCACCTCTCCCAGGGCGCGACGGCCTGGGGCGCGCTGCGCCGGGCCGCCGAAGTCCGCCCGGGGGACACGGTGTTCGTCTCCGGCGCGGCCGGTGGCGTGGGCAGTCTGGCCGGGCAGCTGGCGCGCCGGCTGGGCGCCGCCCGGGTCGTCGGCAGCACCGGCTCGGAGCGCAAGGCCTCCCGGCTGCGCGCCGAGTTGGGGTACGACGACACCATCGTGCGCGGCGCCGGCCCGATCGAGCGGCAGCTGCGGCGGGCGGCCCCGGACGGCATCGACGTACTGCTCGACACCGTGGGCGGCGAGCAGTTGACCGCGGCACTCGCTCTGGCCCGCCCCGACGCCCGCTTCGCGCTGGTCGGCGCGCTCTCCAGCCAGCTGGGCGCGACCGGCGGCAGCACCGCCCCGGTGGAGCTGGACACGGCGCTGATCATCACGCGGCGGGTGGCGCTGCGCGGTTTCGCGCTGCATGCGCACCCGGATCTGCCGCAGGAGTGGGCGAAGGAGTTCGGTCAGGGCCTGCGGGACGGCTCCCTGGTCTTCCCGCACGCCCTGCTGAAGGGCATCGAGCAGGCCCCGCGGGCGCTGTGCGAGCTCACCCAGGGCCGCCACATCGGGGCCGTGCTGGTCGAGTTGTGATCCGCTCGCGCCCGTTCGTGGCGTACAGCCCCTGAACGGCCTGCCGGGTCAGCCGGCGGCCGGGGCGTGTGCCGGCTCCGGGACGCCGGCGGCCGGGATCCGCTCCGCGGAGGCCGACAGCAGCCCCCACAGGCCGATCACGGCCTCCCGGTCCCACCACGTCCCGTCCTCGCCGCCCAGATGCAGCAGACCCACCACGATCGAGGTCAGCAGCTGGGCGGTGCGGCGCGGTTCGGCGTCCGGCGCCTCCGCCGCGGTCGGCCGGCCCGGCTCGCCGGTCCCGCAGGTCACCGCCTTGTCGAGGAAGAGCGCGTACCAGCGCTGCTCCAGGGCGTAGATGCCCAGACCCGGTGCGGTCTCCGGACGCAGCCGCAATCCGGCGCGCAGTACGGCGTCCGTCTCCACCCGGCTGAACAGCTCGACGGCGAAGTCCTGCACGGCGCTCGCCAGTGGTCGCGGGGAGCGGGCGAAGCCGTTCTCGATCTCCTGCAGGGTGGCGAGCGCGGCGTCGCGCACCGCGAGGGTGAGGTCGTCCTTGGACGTGAAGTGGAAGTAGAGGGCTCCTTTGCTCAGCCGGGCCCGCCGGCTGATCTCGACCATGCCCGCGGCGGGAACCCCCTTCTCCAGGAAGGTCTCTGCGGCCGAGCGGATGAGTGCCTGGCGGCTCTGGATGGCGCGATGCTGGGTGGGCACGGTGTCCGTCCCGTCTCTAGTACGGCTGCGAAGCTGATTGCAGTCTACATAGAAAACCAACCATGCGGTTCGATATGGTCGGGGTGAATGGCCTGAACTGGTACGCCCTGGCGAGAAGCCGATGTCCGGCCGCGGATTCCGGGCCTCCGGTGGCGCCTGCGGGTCCTGTGTCGCCAGTCTGGCCTTGCGGGGGAGCGTTGTCGACCCGTCAGGATGTGACAAAGGCACATTGACAAACAGCGCAGGCGGTTTTTAAATCTCCGAAGGCGGTAAACGGGACGATCCGTTCCGATGTAGCCGCCGCGACGGTCGCGTACCGCCCTTGGACAGCGTGTGCGCCATGGCGAGACCGCCTCCGCCCCTTACCCGTCGCCGACCGCAGGCCGCCCAACCAGCAGAGCCAGCAACGTCACCCGAACCCCCGCACCCCGCACCCCCATCGGAATCCGGAAAGGTCTCCAGCCATGCGCGTAGCAATGGAAGTCGGCGAACGTCCCGCGAGAGGCGCACGGGTCGCAGGAGGCGAGACGATCAAGGCCGCCGTCTTCGATCTGGACGGCACCTTGGCCAACACTCTGCCCGCGATCAGCAAACTGCTGGTCAAGGTGGCCTCGGAGCAGGGCTGTTCGGTGACCGCGCGGCAGGCGGCCTCCGCCATCGGCAAACCCCCCGGCCCCGCCTTCGGCCGGCTGCTGGGCAAGCCCGAGGACGACGGCCGGGTGCAGGCCGCCATCTCCCGCTACCGCGAGCTGTTCGCCTACGAGGTGCTGTGCCAGGGGCCGCAGCTGCTCTTCCCCGGCGTGACCGCGGGGCTGTCCGCGCTGCGCGCCCATGGTGTCGAGCTGGCCGTCGCCACGTCCAAGACCACCCGCAGCGCCGAGGCGCTGCTGGACGTCATGGGCATCCGCGACCTGGTCGGCCCGGTCATCGGCCAGGACATGGTCCGGCGCGGCAAGCCGCACCCGGAGATGGTGCTGCGGGCGGCCGGCCGGCTGGGCGTCGCGCCCTGGCAGAGCGCGTATGTGGGGGACACCGTGGGGGACATGAGGATGGCGGTCACCGCGCGCATGGCGCCGGTCGCGGTGACCTACGGCGTCGGTACGTTCGGTGAGCTCGCCGCGGTCGCCGGCACCCGGATGTGCAGTTCGTTCAAGGACGTGGTCTCGGTGATCGCGGCGGCCAGGCCGCGGCCGGCCGTCGCGGTGGGGGCTCAAGCGCGCCGCCGCTGAGCCGCGGACGGCGCCTTACGGACCGGCCGTCGCCTGGTGCGCGTAACGGGCGCCGGTGGTCCGCAGCATGCCGTGCAGCCTGCTGAACACCTCTGCCGCGCGGCCACCCGGCCAGTCCTCCGGAAGGAGGGGAGAGGGCAGCCCGGGATCGGCGTACGGCAGGTGGCGCCAGGCGTCCAGGGCCAGCAGATAGTCGTGGTAGGCCGCCTCCGGCGGCACCGTGCGCCGTCGTGACCAGCGCCGCAGGACCGGCTCCTGTTCGTCCAGGAAGGCGCGGTACTGCGCGGCGATGGCGTCCAGGTCCCACCAGCGTGCCACCGCGTCCGCCGTGGCGGCGAACCCGGCGTGCGTGCCGGTGAACAGATCGACGTACGGGGCCAGTTGCAGCCGTTCCAGGGTGTGCCGGGTCTCCTCGTAGAGCTGTGCGGGCGCGATCCACACACCCGGCGCGGCGGTGCCGAAGCCGAGCCGGGCCAGCCGGGAGCGGAGCAGGTGCCGTTTGTGCCGCTCCTGCTCGGGGACGGAGAACACGGCCAGCACCCAGCCGTCCGAGGGCCGCGCGGCCGGCCGGCCGAAGATCCGCCGGTCGCCGTCCTCCAGGAGCTCGCGGGCCGCGTCGGACAGTGCGTAGGCCGCCGCCCCGGTGGCCGTCCGCGCGGGGACCAGCAGCCCGCGCCGCTTGAGCCGGGAGACCGCGGAGCGCACCGACGGCGGATCCACCCCGAGCACCCCGAGCACCCGGATCAGCGCGGCGACCGGCACCACAGCGGCCGTCTCGTCCGTCGCGCCCGGTTCGCCGCGCCCGTAGGCGCCGTAGAACGTGACGATCAGGGACCGCGGGGTGTGCTGTGTCTGCTGGTCGGTCACCGGGTCACTCTAGAGGGGCGTACGCAGCCGGAAGCGCTGGAGCTTGCCCGTCGGGGTGCGGGGCAGCGCGGTGTGGAAGACGATCTCGCGGGGGCATTTGTAGGGCGCGATACGGGCCTTGGTGAAGGCGCGCAGCGCGGCGACCGTGTCCTCTTTCTCGGGGACGCCGGCCCGCAGCACGACATGGGCGACGACGACCTGTCCGCGGTCCTCGTCGGCCCGCCCGACCACCGCGGCCTCGGCCACGTCGGGGTGCTGGAGAAGGGCGTCCTCCACCTCGGGCCCGGCGATGTTGTATCCGGCCGAGATGATCATGTCGTCCGCGCGGGCGACGTAGCGGAAGTAGCCGTCGGGCTCGCGGACATAGGTGTCACCGGTGAGGTTCCAGCCGCCCCGGACGTACTCGGTCTGCCGGGCGTCCGCGAGGTAGCGGCAGCCGGTCGGGCCGCGTACGGCCAGCAGGCCCGGTTCGCCGTCCGGTAGCGGTGTGCCGTCCGTGCCCACCACCCGGGCCTGGAAACCCGGCACCGGCAGCCCCGTCGTACCCGGCCGGATCGCCTCGTCGGCGGCCGAGATGAAGATGTGCAGCAGCTCCGTGGCGCCGATGCCGTTGATGATCCGCAGGCCGGTCGCCCCGTACCAGGACTGCCAGGTCGCGGCGGGCAGGTTCTCGCCGGCCGACACGCACCGGCGCAGCGAGGAGATGTCATGCCCGTCGAGTTCGGACAGCATCGCCCGATAGGCGGTCGGCGCGGTGAACAGCACCGAGATGCGATGTTCCGCGATGTCGGTGAGCAGCCGCTTGGGCCCGCTCCAGTCGGCGAGCAGCGTCGAGGCGCCGGCCCGCAGCGGGAAGACCACCAGCCCGCCGAGGCCGAAGGTGAATCCCAAGGGCGGGCTGCCGGCGAACACGTCGTCAGGGGCCGGGCGCAGCACCCGTGCCGAGAAGGTGTCCGCGATGGCGAGCACATCGCGGTGGAAGTGCAGGCAGCCCTTGGGGCGGCCGGTCGTGCCCGAGGTGAAGGCGATCAGCGCGACGTCGTCGGCCGCGGTCGCCACCGCGGTGTACGGCGCGCCGGGCCGGGCGAGCCGGTGCAGATCGTCCGGCCCGTCCCCGCCGTAGGGCGTGATCCGCAGCCCCGGGACCCCGGCCGCGGCGAGGTCGTCGACGCAGCGGACGTCGCACAGCGCGTACCGCACCTGGGCGATCTCGCAGATCGTGGCGAGCTCCTTGGGGCGCTGCGCGGCCAGGACGGTCACCGCGACCGCCCCCGCCTTCATCACGGCGAGCCAGCAGGCGGCCAGCCACGGGGTGGTGGGGCCGCGCAGCAGCACGCGGTTGCCCGGAAGTACCCCGAGCCGGTCGGTGAGCACCCGGGCGATCGCGTCGACCTGTGCGCGCAGCTGCCCGTAGGTCCACACCGGCCCGCTCGCGTCGCGCACCGCGGGACGGTCCGCGCCGAGCCGTGCGATGGTGCCGTCGAGCAGTTCGGCGCCGCAGTTCAGGCGGTCGGGGTAGCCCAGGTCGGTGAGGTGCGGCCACTGCTCGCGGGGCGGCAGCCGGTCGCGCGCGAAGGTGTCGGCGTGGGCCGAGGACCGTAGCTCCATGGCGGATGCGCCCCCTAGGGCGGCCGGGTGGCCGACTCGGTTGGCTGCTCGTCCGGCCGGCCGGGACCGGTGCGACGAGTGGTCGAGGACTGCCGTTCGGATGCTTCGTCAGCGTAACGTGTTGGTGACGGCAGTCAACAGACCGCGATAGAGGACCGCTACCAGGGAGCCGCCTCGTGACTGTATTCGCGCTGGGACCGGACGAGCGGCAATGGTGTGCCGAGCTGCGCGCCATGACGGCCGAACGGCTGAGCCCGCTGGCGGAGAAGGGCGCGGCGGGCCGGGTCAACCGCCCGCTGGTCGCCGCCCTCGGCGAACTGGGCCTGCTGCGCCGCCTGTTCCCCACCGACGGAGCGCTGCGCGCCCTGGACCTGTGTCTGCTGCGGGAGTGCCTCGCCCAGGAGTGCACGGAGGCGGAGACCGCGCTCGCGCTGCAGGGCCTGGGCGCCTACCCGATCGTCCAGGCCGGCACCGATGCCCAACGTGCCCGTTGGCTGCCCGAGGTGGCCGCCGGGCGCGCCGTCGCGTCCTTCGCGCTGAGCGAGCCCGGCGCCGGTTCGGACGCCGCCGCGCTGTCCCTGGCCGCCGAGCCGGACGGCCCGGACGCCTGGCGGCTGACCGGCGAGAAGTGCTGGATCTCCAACGCCCCCGAGGCCGACTTCGCCACCGTCTTCGCCCGCACCGGGGGCGCGGCGGGCGCGCGCGGGGTCACCGCCTTCCTCGTCCCCGCCGACCGGCCGGGCCTGACCGGCGAGCGCCTGGACATGCTCAGCCCGCACCCCATCGGGACGCTGGTGTGCGACGGTACGCCGGTGACCAGGGCGGATGTGCTGGGCGAGGTGGGCGGTGGGTTCGCCGTCGCGATGGCCACCCTGAACCTCTTCCGGCCGAGCGTGGGCGCCTTCGCGGTCGGTATGGCGCAGGCCGCGCTGGACGCGGCGCTGGCGCACGCGGGCGCGCGCACCGCGTTCGGCGGCCCGCTGAAGGACCTGCAGTCCGTGGGCCACCAGCTCGCCGAGATGGCCACCCGGGTCGAATCCGCCCGCCTGCTGGTGTACGCGGCCGCCTCCGCATACGACACCGGCGCCCCGGACATCGCCCGCCGCTCGGCCATGGCCAAACTGCTGGCGACCGAGACCGCCCAGTACGTGGTCGACGCCGCGGTCCAGATCCACGGCGCCCGCGCGCTGCGCCGCGGCCACCTCCTGGAGCACCTCTACCGGGAGGTCCGCGCCCCGCGCATCTACGAGGGCGCGACGGAGGTGCAGCGCTCCATCATCGCCAAGGAGCTGTACCGGCACTGAACGTCAACCGTCCGTGCCGGTACCGGACTCCGCCGCCCGGGCCGACCCTGAGGCCTCAGCCGTTGACCTTCCACACGCTGCCCAGCGTGCACTTGCCGGACAACGTGCCCTGCTCGCTGGGGCTCTTGATGAACGTGCCGGTCACCGTGGTGGGCAGGGTCTGGCCGGCGGCCACCTTGAGCGACGAGATCTGCACGACGCCGACGTAGCCGCCGGAGGCGTCGGTGAACCGCACGCTGCCGTTGTAGGTCGCGGGGCTCGTGGAGTTGCCGTTGGTCACGCTCAGCTTGGCGGTCAGCGTGGCGGCGGCGCTGTCGACCTGGCAGTCGGTGATGCGGATGTCCGACTCGGGCGGCGTGGTGGATCCGGAGGACGGCGAACCGGTGGTCGTGCCACTGGTGGTGGTGCCGCTGGTGGTGCTGCCGGAGCTGCTGTATCCGCCGCTGGACGTGCTGCCGGAGCTGTACTCGCCGCCGGAGCTGCTGCTGGAGCTGGAGCTGGAGCTGTGGCTGCCGCCGCAGCCACCACCGTGCGAACCGCGCGCACCGGTCAGCGCGACGACCACCAGCGCGCACACCGCGACAGCGCGAACATGGCGAATCTTCATCCCGAGTTCTCCCCCGTGACAAGCGGCCGCCTCCGTGGGCGGCCGCTGCGTACGCGTAGCCGTACGCGTACCCGATTGATGATGCGCTCGCGGGTCTCCTCGATGCGGGATTCCTTGACGAGCGCGCGTCAGGCTAGCAAGCGGATGCCCGGGGGCCGAATCCCGGGCGGTGGGCGGCCGACGGGCGAGTGTCAGTGGCGGATGTCAGGCTGAAATCACGAAGGATCCGCGAAGGGAATCGTCATGATCACTACTGACTTCGTCCCTGGCTCCCCGTGCTGGATCGATCTTGGTGCGCCCGATGTCGAGGTCGCGGCGGCCTTCTACCGAGCGGTGTTCGGCTGGCGGGCCGAACCGCACGGTGAGCAGGGCGCGAGCGGATACACCCTCTTCCGGCTCGACGGGAAGGCGGTGGGCGCGGCCGGCCCGCTCACCGAGGACGGCGCCCGCTCCGCCTGGACGATCTACTTCCACACCCCTGACGCGGATGCCACGGCCGAGGCGGTGGCGCGGGCGGGCGGCTCGGTCCGCTCGGCGCCGGCCCCGGTGGGAGCGGACGACGGCCGGTTCGCCCAGCTCACGGATCCGCAGGGCGCGGAGTTCGCCGTCTGGCAGCCGGCGAGATATCCGGGCATCGAGGCCGCGGACGGCCCGGGCACTCTGGGCTGGACAGAGCTGTACACCACCGACCCGGCCGCCGCGCAGACCTTCTACCGGACCGTCTTCGGCTGGCACACCCAGGACATGCAGCTCCCCGCAGGCGGCGGCACCTACACCCTGCTCCGCCCCGCGAACTGCAGCGAGGAACGGATGCACGGCGGCCTCATAGGCGTCCCCGCCGACCTGCTCGGGCCCGGCGGAAAGCCGTACTGGCACCCGGTGTTCGTCTCGAAGGACTGCGATGCCACGGTCGGCCTGGTGACGGGCAACGGCGGCACGCTGTCGATGGGACCGGAAACCGCCGAGGACGTCGGACGACTGGCCGTCTGCACCGACTCCTCGGGCGCGGAGTTCGTCGTCCTCACACCGCAGGCGGGCGCACTGGGCTGACCGCCCTTCGCCCTCCCCGACGTTCGACGACGCCCCTCCCACCCCCGACTCCGCACAAACCGCGGCTCAAAGTCCTCTGCCGCCGATAGTCCCTGTCCCTCCGGGCGGAGGCGCCAGGCCGCACCTTCCCGTACCCCACGCTGGACGAACGCGGCATGCGGCATGCGGCGTCCGGCCCGAACGCCGCATGCGGCACGCCGCGTTCGGCCCGGGCGCCGCCGCCCTTACCACGGGAAGCGGTGACCACGCCGACACCGTGCGGCGTTGCGGGCGCCGCTGACCGGTATGCCGCGGCCGCGCCCAGACTCGGCGCGTCGATCAATGCGGACGAGGACTTTCCGATTAGCCTTTCGTAACTGTACGAGGTTGATCAGTTACTGATCGCATCCGTTCAGAACACCGGAGATGACATGCACAAGCTTCGTAAGGCTGCCGTCGTGGCGGCCGTCCTCGGCAGCGTCGCCTTCCTCGGCGCCGGCTCTGCCTCCGCCGACGGCGGGAGGCACAAGGGTGGCACCGAGTTCAACATCAAGCAGGGCAGCTCCTGCCGGTCGCACGACCTGAACGTCGACGTCCTCGGCGAGGTCGGCATCCTCAACGGCGTCCTGGGCAACGCGCTCGGCGGCGAGGGCTCCCCGGGCGCCCAGGAGACCAAGATGGGCTCGTCGATGGGCTGCAACAACAGCTTCGCCGACGGTGGCGGCAAGGACGACAAGGACGGCAAGGAAGACAAGGACTACTAAGAGTCCGCAACGGCCCGGACCCCCGAGCCACAGGCCGGGTACCCAGGGCCCGCTTTCGCCCTTCGGTAGGGGCCGGACGCCATCGCCCGGCCCCTACAGGGCAGCGAAAAGACCACTGACCAGGCTTCCCGGGGGAATCCTGGTCAGTGCTTGTCGTTCGGGCCCGGGTCAGGTGAGCCCGGGTCAGGTGGGCCCGCACGGGGGAGTCTGCGGCCTTCCTCCGGAGGGGACTTCAGATATCCCGGAAGATCTCGATCTGCGCCCCGATCGAGTTGAGCCGCTCCGCCAGGTCCTCGTAACCGCGGTTGATGACATAGACGTTGCGCAGTACGGACGTGCCCTCGGCGGCCATCATGGCGAGCAGGACCACGACGGCCGGGCGCAGGGCCGGGGGGCACATCATTTCCGAGGAGCGCCAGCGGGTCGGGCCGTCCACCAGGACGCGGTGCGGGTCGAGCAGTTTGACCTGGGCGCCGAGCCGGTTGAGGTCGGTGAGGTAGATCGCGCGGTTGTCGTAGACCCAGTCGTGGATCAGGGTCTGGCCCTGGGCGCTGGCGGCGATGGCCGCGAAGAAGGGGACGTTGTCGATGTTCAGGCCCGGGAAGGGCATCGGGTGGATCTTGTCCAGCGGGGCCTGGAGCTTGGAGGGGCGGACGGTCAGATCGATGAGCCGGGTGCGGCCGTTGTCCGCGGGGTACTCCGTGCTGCGCTCGTGGTCCAGGCCCATCTCCTCCAGGACGGCCAGCTCGATCTCCAGGAACTCCACCGGGACCCGACGGATCGTCAGTTCTGACTCGGTGACGACTGCCGCCGCCAGCAGACTCATCGCCTCGACCGGGTCCTCGGAGGGGGCGAAGTCCACATCGCGTTCGATGTGGGCGGTGCCGTGCACGGTCAGGGTGGTCGTGCCGATGCCGTCGACCCGGACGCCCAGCTCCTCCAGGAAGAAGCAGAGGTCCTGGACCATGTAGTTGGAGGAGGCGTTGCGGATCACCGTGACGCCGTCGTGCCGGGCGGCGGCCAGTAGCGCGTTCTCGGTGACGGTGTCGCCGCGTTCGGTCAGGACGATGGCCCGCTTGGGGGCGACGGTGCGGTCGACCTCGGCGAGGTAGGTGCCGTCGGTCGCGGTGATCTCCAGCCCGAAGTGGCGCAGCGCCGTCATGTGCGGGGTCACGGTCCGGGTGCCGAGGTCGCAACCGCCCGCGTACGGCAGCTTGAAGTGGTCCATCCGGTGCAGCAGCGGGCCGAGGAACATGATGACGCTGCGGGTGCGGCGGGCCGCCTCGGTGTCCATCGCGTCGAGGTCGAGTTCCGCGGGCGGCACGATCTCCAGGTCGTTGCCGTCGTTGATCCACCGGGTGCGCACGCCGATGCTGCCCAGCACTTCGAGGATGCGGTAGACCTCCTCGATGCGGGCCACCCTGCGCAGGGTGGTGCGTCCCGCGTTCAGCAGCGTGGCGCACAGCAGCGCGACACAGGCGTTCTTGCTCGTCTTCACGTCGATGCTGCCGGACAGCCGGCGACCGCCGACCACTCGCAGATGCATCGGTCCGGCATAGCCGAGCGACACGATTTCGCTGTCGAGCGCTTCACCGATACGGGCGATCATCTCAAGGCTGATGTTTTGATTCCCGCGCTCGATGCGGTTGACCGCGCTCTGGCTGGTGCCGAGCGCCTCCGCGAGTTGCGTCTGCGTCCAGCCGCGATGCTGTCGGGCGTCACGGATGAGCTTGCCGATGCGTACGAGGTAGTCGTCTGCCATGGGCCGACCGTATCTCAGATATGAGATGGATGTGCAATTGATGGTGGCTAGGTTGTTCTACTAATATGCAAACAACTGAAGGGTGGTCACCACGCATATGAAGCGCGCTCCTCGTCCGGCTCTACGCTTAAAGGCCATACTTCGGCCGCTTATTGCCGCATTTCCCTTCGTCGTGGCCGCCGCGACGGCCACCACGGTCCACGCCTCCGTCTCCACCCGGTTGCCCGACCCGCTCGCCACCCATTTCGACGCCGCCGGTCGGGCCGACGGCTTCTCCTCCACCCACGGCTTTCTGACGGGCACTCTGATCGTCCTCCTCGCCCTGGGAGCCGTCTTCACCCTGCTCGGCGGGGCGCCAAAGCTCGCCACGGCGGCCCCGTGGGTGATCGCGACCGGATACACCGTCGCCGCCGGTGTCGGTTACGCGCTCTGCCTCACCCTGCTCGGCAACGCGAGCGCCGCCGACGCCTCGGCCGTACGGCTGCCGCTGTGGCAGCTGCTCCTGACGATCCCGGTCGCCCTGCTCGCCGGCGTGCTGGGCCATCTGCTCGCCGGCGCCGCACCCCGCCCGCCCCGCCGGCCGGCGGGCGACGCGCCCCGGCTCGACCTCCCGGCGGGCACGACGGCCGGCTGGTCACGCACCATCAGCTCGCCCCCGCTGATGGCGCTGGGCGGACTGGTGCTCTGCGGCAGGCTCGCCACCGGCGAGCTCGCCAGCTGGTTCTCCGGCGTGATCCTCGTCCTCAGCGGGATCGTGTGCCTCGCCGTCACGTCGGTACGGGTGACCGTCGACCGCCGCGGTCTGACCCTCGCGCCGGCGCTGCCGCGGGCCTTCGGCATCCGGTTCCGGCGCATCGGCCCCGACCGCGTGGCGGAGGCCACCAGCCGTCGGGTCGACTGCTTCGCCGAGTTCGGCGGCTGGGGCTACCGTGTCCGGGGGCGCGGCAGCGGCCTGGTGCTGCGTTCGGGTGAGGGGATCGCGGTACGGCTGACCAGCGGCCGGGAGTTCGTCGTCACGGTGGACGACGCGGCGACCGCCGCCGCGCTGCTCAACACCTACGCGGACCGCGCGCGCTCGCGGCAAGGAGGCTGAGGTGCTTTTCCGGGTGGACCCCGGCTCGTCCGTCCCGCTCGGCGACCAGATCGCCGCCTCGGTCCGCGGCGCCATCGCCGACGGCACGGTGGGCACCGGGGAGCGGCTGCCGGCCGCCCGTGAACTCGCCGCGTCCCTCGGGGTGAACGTCCACACCGTGCTGCGCGGCTATCAGCGCCTCAAGGAGGAGGGCCTGATCGAACTCCGCCGCGGCCGCGGCGCGGTGGTCACCGGCATCGCCACCCCCGCGCGCGCCCGCCTCGGTGAGGCCGCCCAGCGCCTGATCGCGCAGGCCCGCCATCTGGGACTCTCCGACGAGGAGATCGTGACGGTGGTACGGGTGGGCCTGGCGGGCAAGTGAGCCGGGACGGTGCGGCTCTCCGCCCGTATGCCGTCTGTGCCGGTCTCGCCATCGGGGCGCGTGAACCCCGGTCACGCGCCCTGACCTAGATTGACAACGTGATCACTCGCCCTTCCCCCGACGGAACTCCGGTCCGCCCCGGCGCTCCCTCGCGCGTCCGTGGCCGTGTCCTCGCGCTCAGCGCCGTGCCGCTCGTGGTGCTGCTGGCCGTCGTCGGCCTCGCACCGCTTCCGTACTCCGTTGCACGGCCCGGACAGACCACCGACGTGCTGGGCTCGGATCGTGGTGGCGAGGTCATCTCCATCAGGGGCGCACCGGTGCGTCAGACCAGCGGTCAGCTGCGGATGGCAGCGATCCAGGCGACCGGGCCGCATGTCACCGTCCGCTGGGGAGAGGTGATCGACGGCTGGTTCCGTACGGATCGTGCGGTGATGCCCAAAGACGCCGTGTTCCCGGCCGGCATGTCCGATGCCGAGACGGCGCGGCACAACCTCGCGGACATGAAGTCCTCCCAGCATGCCGCCACCGCGGCCGCGCTCGGACTGCTGGGGAAGGACCCGGGCCGGGTGAAGGTGAAGCTCACCCTCGACGGTGTGGGCGGGCCAAGTGCCGGACTGATGTTCTCGCTCGGCATCGTCGACAAGCTGGACGGCGACGGCAGCGGCGGCGACCTCACCGGCGGCCGCAACATCGCCGGTACGGGCACGATCGACGCCGACGGGACGGTGGGCGCGGTCGGCGGAGCGGCGCTGAAGACGCAGGCGGCACGGCGTGACGGGGCGAGCGTCTTCCTCGTGCCGAAGGCGGAGTGCGCGGCGGTGCAGCCGGCCCCGGACGGGCTGCGGCTGGTCCCCGTCACCACCCTCAAGGGTGCGGTGCAGGCGCTGCGCGCGCTGGCCAAGGGCGGCTCGGTCCCCAGCTGCTGAGCTGGTCCGGCCTGTCATGGGCCGCGCGTGACTCAGTCATCGAGAAATGTCAGATCCAGTCGTCGCAGCCGCGCGCGGTCGGCGAGGATGTTGATCTCGACGACCTTCCCGTGCGCGACGGTGAAGTCCATGACGGAGAACGGCTGCCCCTCCACCACCGTGACGAGTCCCGGAGCGCCGTTGACCAGCGCCGGCCGTGCGAAGGGGGCGAACCGGGAGAACATCAGCGCCTGGCCGACGACCGACCGTGCCCCGCGGATCAGCTTCGACAGGCCGCCGGGCTCCGCACCGGCGTCGGCGCGCAGCACCACGTCCGGATCGAGGACGGCGAGCAGCGCCTCGAAGTCGCCACCGCGCGAGGCGGCGAGGAACGCGTCCACCACCTCCCGCCGGCGGGCGAGATCGGTGTCCGCGGCCGGGGCGGTGCCCTGCACGCGGCGCCGCGCCCGGCTGGCGAGCTGCCGGGCGGCGGCGGGTGTGCGGTCGACGATCGGCGCGATCTCGTCGAAGGGCATCGCGAACATGTCGTGCAGGACGAAGGCGAGCCGCTCGACGGGGGTGAGGGTCTCCAGGACGACCAGCAGCGCGAGCCCGACCGAGTCGGCCAGCATCGCCGCGTTCTCCGGATCGACGGAGTCCAGGCGGCTCACCACCGGCTCGGGGACGTGCGTGTCGAGAGGGTCCTCGCGCCGTGCCTTGCGCATCCGCAGCTGGTCCAGGCACACCCGCCCGACGACCGTCGTCAGCCAGCCGCCCAGATTCTCCACGCCCTCCGCACCGGACCGGCTCAGCCGCAGCCAGGCCTCCTGGACGGCGTCGTCCGCCTCACTGAGTGAGCCGAGCATGCGGTAGGCCACCGCCCGCAGATGACTCCGGTTCTCCTCGAACCGCGCCGCCAGCCACTCGTGATCGTTCACCGGTCTCCTGCCTCCCCGTCATGATCCGTCATCACCATGACGTATGCGGCGGGTCGGATGTGACCGGACAACGATCATGGCAAGGGTGATGTGCGCGACACCGCCGTCCGCGAACGGGACGCCGTTCCAGCGGCCTACCAGCAGGTCGTCCGGGTCCGTGCGGAGATCTTCGGGCGCGGGTGTGTCCTTTTGGACGGCGTTCGAGGAGACAGCGACCGGATTGCGGGGGAGTCGTCGGCGCCCGTCAGGGCATGACCCCGCCGCGACGATGTACTAGAGTTATCTCGACATCGAGATATCTGCCGAGAGGCGTACCGCTGCCGCGCCAGTAAGGCATGCCTAACTTAGGCTCACCTTAGCGGATGGGGCAAGGACCTGTGACGGCAGGATTGCGGTGGTACGCGCGAATTCATGCATGAAGGAGACTGTCGTGTCGGCGAACAGCTTCGACGCCCGCAGCACGCTGCAGGTGGGCGACGAGTCGTACGAGATCTTCCGGCTGGACAAGGTGGAGGGCTCCGCCCGTCTGCCGTACAGCCTGAAGGTGCTGCTGGAGAACCTGCTCCGCACCGAGGACGGCGCGAACATCACCGCCGACCACATCCGGGCGCTCGGTGGCTGGGACTCGCAGGCCCAGCCCAGCCAGGAGATCCAGTTCACGCCGGCCCGCGTGATCATGCAGGACTTCACCGGCGTCCCGTGTGTCGTGGACCTCGCGACCATGCGTGAGGCCGTGAAGGAGCTGGGCGGCGACCCGGCGAAGATCAACCCGCTCGCGCCGGCCGAGCTGGTCATCGACCACTCCGTCATCGCCGACAAGTTCGGCACGAACGACGCCTTCAAGCAGAACGTCGAGCTGGAGTACGGCCGCAACAAGGAGCGCTACCAGTTCCTGCGCTGGGGCCAGACCGCCTTCGACGAGTTCAAGGTCGTCCCCCCGGGCACCGGCATCGTCCACCAGGTCAACATCGAGAAGCTGGCCCGTACGGTCATGGTCCGCAACGGCCAGGCCTACCCCGACACCCTGGTCGGCACCGACTCGCACACCACGATGGTCAACGGCCTGGGCGTGCTGGGCTGGGGCGTCGGCGGCATCGAGGCCGAGGCCGCCATGCTCGGCCAGCCGGTCTCCATGCTCATCCCGCGCGTCGTCGGCTTCAAGCTGACCGGTGAGCTGCCCGCCGGCACCACCGCCACCGACCTCGTGCTCACGATCACCGAGATGCTGCGCAAGCACGGTGTCGTCGGCAAGTTCGTCGAGTTCTACGGTGAGGGCGTCGCCGCCACCTCGCTCGCCAACCGCGCCACCATCGGCAACATGTCGCCGGAGTTCGGCTCCACCGCGGCGATCTTCCCGATCGACGACGAGACCCTGAACTACCTGCGCCTGACCGGCCGTGACGCCCAGCAGGTCGCGCTCGTCGAGGCGTACGCCAAGGAGCAGGGCCTCTGGCTCGACCCGGCCGCCGAGCCCGACTTCTCCGAGAAGCTGGAGCTGGACCTGTCGACGGTCGTTCCGTCGATCGCCGGTCCCAAGCGCCCGCAGGACCGCATCGTCCTCGCCGAGGCCGCCTCGCAGTTCGAGCGCGACGTCCTGAACTACGTGTCGGACGCCGACGAGGCGGGCCAGGAGTCCTTCCCGGCCTCCGACTCCCCGGCCGCCACCAACGGCGTGCCGAGCCGTCCGACCACGGTCACCGCCCCCGACGGCTCGACCTACGAGATCGACCACGGTGCGGTGACGGTCGCGGCCATCACCTCCTGCACCAACACCTCGAACCCGTACGTCATGGTCGCCGCCGCGCTGGTGGCCAAGAAGGCGGTCGAGAAGGGCCTGTCCCGCAAGCCGTGGGTCAAGACCACCCTGGCGCCCGGCTCGAAGGTCGTCACCGACTACTTCGACAAGGCCGGTCTGACCCCGTACCTCGACAAGGTCGGCTTCAACCTCGTCGGCTACGGCTGCACCACCTGCATCGGCAACTCCGGCCCGCTGCCGGAGGAGGTCTCCAAGGCCGTCAACGAGCACGACCTGGCCGTGACCTCGGTGCTCTCCGGCAACCGCAACTTCGAGGGCCGGATCAACCCCGACGTCAAGATGAACTACCTGGCGTCCCCGCCGCTGGTCGTCGCGTACGCCCTCGCGGGTTCGATGAAGGTCGACATCACCAAGGACGCGCTCGGCACCGACCAGGACGGCAAGCCGGTCTACCTGGCCGACATCTGGCCGACCGAGGCCGAGGTCAACGACGTCGTCGCCAACGCCATCGGCGAGGACATGTTCAACAAGTCCTACCAGGACGTCTTCGCGGGCGACGCCCAGTGGCAGGCGCTGCCGATCCCGACCGGCAACACCTTCGAGTGGGACGCCGAGTCCACCTACGTCCGCAAGCCCCCGTACTTCGAGGGCATGGCGATGGAGCCGGCGCCGGTCCAGGACATCACCGGTGCGCGCGTGCTCGCCAAGCTCGGCGACTCGGTCACCACCGACCACATCTCCCCGGCCGGTGCGATCAAGGCCGACACCCCGGCCGGTCAGTACCTGACCGAGCACGGTGTGGAGCGTCGTGACTTCAACTCCTACGGCTCCCGCCGTGGTAACCACGAGGTCATGATCCGCGGCACCTTCGCCAACATCCGCCTGCGCAACCAGATCGCGCCGGGCACCGAGGGCGGCTACACCCGCGACTTCACCCAGGCCGACGCTCCGGTGTCGTTCATCTACGACGCCTCGCGCAACTACATCGAGCAGGGCATCCCGCTGGCCATCCTGGCCGGCAAGGAGTACGGCTCGGGTTCGTCGCGTGACTGGGCCGCCAAGGGCACCGCGCTGCTCGGCGTTAAGGCCGTCATCGCCGAGTCCTACGAGCGCATCCACCGCTCGAACCTCATCGGCATGGGTGTTCTGCCGCTGCAGTTCCCCGAGGGCCAGAACGCCGAGTCCCTCGGCCTGACCGGCGAGGAGGCCTTCTCCTTCACCGGCGTCGAGGAGCTCAACAACGGCACCACGCCGCGCACGGTCAAGGTCACCACCGACACCGGCGTCGAGTTCGACGCGGTCGTGCGCATCGACACCCCCGGCGAGGCGGACTACTACCGCAACGGCGGCATCATGCAGTACGTGCTGCGGTCGCTCATCCGTAAGTAAGCACTGCCGCAGGTAGGTCCCGCACGACGCACAACGGGCCGCACTCCCCGAGACGAGGGGGTGCGGCCCGTTCCGCGTTCCGGGCGCCGGCGATGCCCGGGTGCCGTTCGCCGGTCACCGGGGCGCCACAGGTCGACCGGGGCTACGGCGCCCCGAGCAGCTCGATCTCGGCGAGCGTCGGACTGCCGTCGGCCGCCAGCCGGTAGTGCCGGTACGAGCCCGGCCGGGAGATCTCAAAAACCCTGGTCTGGCGGTCCCAGGTGAAGGACTCGGAGCGGCGGCGGTCCACCGGTGTCCACCGCCGGCCGTCGCGGGAGGCCTCCAGTACCCAGGACGTGGGTGCGTCCTCCTTCGCCGCCGAGGTGAGGGTGTACGACGTCGCCCGTTTCGGGTCGGTCAGCGCGACCGTGGCGGTGGTGAGTTCCGCCGCGGTGTCCGAGGTGTCGTCGAACAGGGCACTGCCGTCCGGACGGGTCAGATCCGCCTCGGGGGCCGGGATCTGGTCGTCCTGGGTGAGGGAGGTGGGGGCGGCCTTCTTGCCGCTGCCCCAGGCGGACGGTTTTGGGCCCATGCCGAATTCCAGGGTGCCGCCGCGGGCGAGCAGCTTGTGGGGGAGGGCGGTGGAGTTCCAGGGCTTTCCGTTGACGCGCAGGGACTGGACATAGACATTGCGCGGGCCGTTGCGCGGGGCCTTGATCACCAGATCGCGGCCGTTCTCCAAGTGGATCGTGGCCTTGGTGAACAGCGGTGAGCCCACCGCGTATTCGCCCTGCCCCATCACCAGCGGATAGAAGCCCAGCGAGCTGAAGACATACCACGCGGACATCTCGCCGTTGTCCTCGTCGCCCGGGTATCCCTGTCCGATCTCACTGCCGAGGTAGAGCCGGGAGAGCGCCTCGCGGACCTTTTGCTGGGCCTTCCAGGGCCGGCCCGCGGCGTCGTAGGTGTAGGCGATGTGATGCGAGGGCTGATTGCTGTGCCCGTACATGCCCATACGGGTGTCGCGGGCCTCGGTCATCTCATGGATGACATCGCCGTAGGAGCCGGCGAATTCCTTGGCGGCCGTCTCCGGGGTGGAGAAGTAGGCGTCCAGCTTCTTGGCCAGGGCGGAGCGGCCGCCGTAGAGGTTGGCCAGGCCCCGGGTGTCCTGCGGGGCGGTGAAGGCGAAGGTCCAGGCGTTGGTCTCGGTGTAGTCGTGGCCCCAGACGCGGGGGTCGAACCGCTCGGGCGGCAGGCGCCAGTCGCCCTTGGCGTCCCTGCCCTGGAAGAAGCCGACCTTGTCGTCGAAGAGCTTGACGTAGTTCCGGGCGCGCTGGAAGAAGTACGCCGACTCCTCCTTGTACCGCTGCTTGTGCGTCTTGGCGTACAGCGCCTTTCCCATCCGGGCGATGCCGAAGTCGTTGAGGTAGCCCTCCAGCGCCCAGGACATGCCCTCGCGGGTGTCGGTGCTCGTATAGCCGAGGAAGGGGGCGGTGTTCATGCCCTTCCGGCCGACTCCGGGGTTCGGCGGGGCGACGGTGGCGTTCTTGACGGCCGCGGCATAGGCGGCCTCGGCGTCGAATTCCACGCCCTTGACGTAGGCGTCGGCGAAGGCCACATCGGAACTCGTACCGGTCATCAGGTCCGCGTAACCGGGCGAGGACCAGCGGGAGATCCAGCCGCCGTCCTTGTACTGCTGGACGAAGCCGTCGACCATCTTCCCGGCCCGCTCGGGGGTGAGCAGGGAGTAGGCGGGCCAGGTGGTGCGGTAGGTGTCCCAGAAGCCGTTGTTGACGTACACCGCACCGTCGACGATCTTCGAGCCGGTGTGGGTGGGGGTGTCGGGGCCGGTCTGCGGCGAGAAGGGGGAGGCGTAGCGGGTGCGCGAGCCGACCTTCTCGAAGCCGGAGTTGGGGTAGAGGTAGAGGCGGTAGAGGCTGGAGTAGAGGGTGGTGAGCTGGTCGCGGCTCGCGCCCTGCACCTCGATACGGCCCAGCAGGTCGTCCCACTGCGACTGCGCCCGGCGCTTGACGTCGCCGAAGGCCGTGCCGGCCGGGATCTCGCGGAAGAGGTTCGCCTTCGCCTGGTCCACGCCGATCAGGGACGTGGCGATGCGCATCGTCACGGTGCGGTCGGCGCCGGGCCGGAAGCGGAGGTAGCCGGTGACGTCCTTGCCCCCGCCGCCGTGGAGTCTGCCGCCGCCGCTGACCGGAGCGTCGAAGACGCCGTAGACGAAGAGTCGGGTGGCGCCGACGGACAGCCCGCTGCGGACGTCCGAGAATCCGGTGACGACGCCGCGCTCGGTGTCCAGGCTCAGGCCGCCCTTGTTGTTGACGTTGTCGAAGATCAGGCTCGCGTCGTTCCCGGGGAAGGTGAAGCGCATCAGCGCGGCGTGGTCGGTCGGGGTGATCTCCGCCTTGAGGCCGTTGTCGAAGGTCACGCCGTAGTAGTGCGGCTTCGCGGTCTCGTTGGCGTGGTGGAAGGGCAGCGCCCGGCCGGTGCGCGAGGCGTCCGGGGTGCCGGCAGCGACGGACGGCATGACCTGGAAGGTCTGCCGGTCGCCCATCCAGGGGCTGGGTTCATGGCTGGCGCTGAAGGCCTGGAGGGTGGGGAGGTTGTCGGCGTTGTTGCGGCGCGCGTATTCGTAGAGCCAGTCGGAGGAGCCCGCGTTGGTGACCGGCGTCCAGAAGTTGAAGCCGTTGGGGACGGCGGTGGCGGGGAAGGTGTTGCCGCGCGAGAAGCTGCCGCTGGAGAGGGTGCCGCGGGTGGTGACGGCGTAGTCGGAGAGGTGGGAGAGCGGCTTGTCCGGGGCCTTGCGGCCGAGGGTGAGGTCGTCGACCCAGCCGCGGAAGGCCGGTGCGCTCCGGGGCGCCTCGGGCGCGTCGTAGGCGACCAGGATCCGGTCGACGGTCTTGCCGGCGGCGACCGCGCCGATCCGCGACTCGCGGTGGTTCCACTGGTTGACGTAGAGCGTCTTGGAGGAGGCCTGGCCCTGCGGGGTCAGCGGGGCGCCGTGCTGGTCGACGGCGCCCAGCTCGCTGAGGTAGGTGCCGTCGGTGAAGGCCAGGTCCACGGCGACATGGGTCGCGGGGTAGGCCGGGTCGGTGGTCGCCATCTCCGGGAAGATCTCGTACGAGAGTGCCGTCGACGCGGTGACCGGCGTGTCGACGTCGAAGATCTTGTTGTACGAGTAGCCGCGGCCGTCGGCGGTGTGGGTGCCGGCGTAGCGCAGCGCATGGCCGCCGGAGAAGCCGGCGTGCGCCTTGGCGGTGGGGGAGTCGGCGGGGCCGGTGCCCGGCGCGGTGCTCATCCCGGGGGCCGCGGGGGTCATCGGCGGGGTGACGCCGGAGGTCCGGGGCCGTCCGTCGGGCCCGGTCTCGATGCCGTCGGTCCAGTCGGGCCGGGGGTCGCCGGACTCGAAGGAGGAGCGGAAGTCCGGTGTCGACCGGGGCTTTTGGGGCGGCGCGGCCAGGGCCGGGCCGTGGGCGGTGATGACGAGCAGAGCGGCCGCCACGAGGGCGGTCGGGCGGGGGACGCCCCGCAGTGGACTGTGCCGGTGTCTGAGTCGCACGCGGTCCCTCTCAACCAGATTGACATCGTTGTCAGTTGAACGACGCGACGATAAACAGAGATAAGTAAGGTGCGTGGGCACTTTGGTGTCAAGGGTGCCGCTGCGATCGATGGGCCGGCCGGGCCCCAAGGTGATCCGGCGGGGTGACGGCGGTCGGATCGTCGGCATACCGGAGAGGTCTCAACTAGGGAAAGACTGCTGTCCAACCCTGCATTCGATCTTGCCCCTTCGGCCGGAAGTGGACTATACCTGTCGGCGTCCGAGCGGCCGTACGACCAAGGCCGTGGGGAGCCGGGGGGAAGGCGGGGAACGGATGATTTCCCCGCATATCCCTAGCGCGCCCGGTGCACATCCCGTACAACTCAGCTTCATCTGACCCGCGGTGCCGGGGTGGCTCCGGTACACCGCCTGAGTCCTGAAGAAGGCGAGGACTTGAGCATGGGATCCACCTCAGAATTCAACCGTCGCGATCTGGTCAAGCGGGCCGCGGCTCTGGGCATCATCGCCGTCCCGGCAATGGGGACGCTTTCGGCGTGTGCCACCGGTGGCGGTGGCGGGGACACCGACAACGGCACCAAGAACAAGGGCGAGACCTCGGCGAAGAACCCGCTCGGCGTGAAGAAGGGCGTGCCGATGGAGGCGTTCATCTTCAAGGGCGGGCTGGGCGACCAGTACGCGAAGGACGCCGAGGCCGACTACCACAAGACCTATGGCGTCACGGTCAAGCACACCGGTACCCAGCAGGTCGGCCCGAAGCTGCAGCCGCGGTTCGCCGGCGGAAATCCCCCGGACGTCATCGACAACTCCGGATCCGACCACCTGGATATGAACAAGCTGTCCTCGCAGGGCCAGTTGCAGGATCTGACGACGCTGCTCGACGCGCCTTCGCTGGACGACCCGAAGAAGAAGGTCCGGGACACGCTTTACCCCAGCACTCTGGAAAAGGGCAAGCACAAGGACGCGTTCGATGTCCTCTACTACGCGTTCACGGTCTACGGCACGTGGTATTCCAGCAAGCTGCTGAAGGACCGGGGCTGGGAGTACCCGACCTCGTTCGACGACATGATCAAGCTCTGTGCGGAGATCAAGAAGGCGAACGTGGCGCCCTGGACGTACCCGGGCAAGTACCCCTACTACGTCCACTTCAATATGTTCGCGCAGATCGCCAAGATCGGCGGGCTCGACAAGTGGATCGCCATCGACAACCTGGAGCCGAAGGCCTGGACGTCGAACGACGCGGTCAAGCAGGTCGTCGAGCACTATGAGGAACTCGCCGCCAAGAAGTACTTCCTCCAGGGCAGTCAGGGGCTGACGCACATTCAGTCCCAGACCGCCTGGACCCGTGGGAAGGCCGTCTTCCTCCCCAATGGCTCCTGGGTGGAGAACGAGGCCGCGCCGACCACCCCGAAGGACTTCGGCATGGCCGTCGGCCCGCTGTTCGACGGCGGCAGCGGCGACAAGATGCCGCACGGCACCGTACGCGCCGAGCCCAGTGAGCCGTTCATCGTGGCCAAGGGCGGCGAGAACCCGGTCGGCGGTATGGAGCTGCTGCGCATTCTGCTGTCGAAGAAGCACGCGCAGAATTTCGCGACGAAGGTCAAGTCGCTCACCGCGGTCCAGGGCGCGACCGACGGCATGCAGCTCTCACCGGGCCTGTCCTCGGCCGCCGAGGTCGTCAAGAAGGGTGGCGAGAACCTGCTGATGATCCAGCTGCAGGAGTGGTACCCGAAGCTGACGGACGAGAAGCTGGGCGGGCTCACCAGTCAGCTGCTGACCGGTGACATGAAGGCCGCGGAGTGGATCAAAAAGGCCCAGCAGTACGCGGACGAATTCGCCAAGGACGATTCCGTCACCAAGTTCCGCCGCTAGGCCCTGTCGTCAAACTCCTGCCTGCCTTGCGGGCGAACGACAGGAGCTTGACGACAGGCCCTAGGCCTGAGCACACCGCCACCGCTGACGAGGGAGGGCCGGGGAGCGCATGCAACACGGCAAGTACCGATTCATCGTGGGGTTCCTGGCCCTGCCTCTGCTGATCTATGCGATCTTCGTGATCTCGCCGTTCATCCAGGCATTCCAGATCTCGACCACGGAATGGAGCGGCCTGCGCGGCGCCGCCAAGAGCATCGGTCTGGACAACTACGACAAGCTGCTGCACAGCGACGAGTTCTGGAACGCGCTGCGGCACAACGTCGTCATGCTGGTGCTGGTGCCGATCGCGACGCTGGCACTGGGGCTGTTCTTCGCCTTCATGCTCAACGTCGGCGGACGCGCCCGCCGCGGCGCGGTCATCACCGGCGTCCGCGGAGCGGCGTTCTACAAGTTCGTCTACTTCTTCCCGCAGGTCATCTCGATCACCATCATCTCGGTGATCTGGTTCAACATCTACAATCCGGATCCGCACGACGGCATGCTCAACTCGCTGCTCGGCACGGTGGGTCTGGATTCGCTGCAGAGCTCCTGGCTCGGTGAGCGCAGCCTCGCCCTGGCCTGCATCATGGTGGTGATGGTCTGGGCGAACGTCGGCTTCTACGTCGTGCTCTTCTCCGCCGCCATGGCCTCCATTCCCCGGGAGATCTACGAGGCCTCGCTGCTGGACGGCGCCAACCGCTTCCACACCTTCTTCCGGATCACCCTTCCGCTGCTGTGGGACACCGTGCAGACGGGCTGGGTCTATATGGGCATCATCGCGATGGACGCCTTCGCACTGGTGCAGATCATGTCGGTCAACATGGGCGGCCCGGACGGCGCGACCGACGTCGTACCGCTGCGGCTGTACCAAACCGCTTTCCGTGACAGTCAGTTCGGCTACGCGGCGGCGATGGGTGTCGCCATGCTCATCGTCACGCTGTTGTTCGCCGTCCTCACGATGCGCTTCGCGCGGCGTGAGCGGATCGAGTTCTAGGGGCTGGGCGCATGACGACGGAAACCGACGCGGTGGACAAGCTGCCGGCGACGGCCGGGCGGCGGGCCGAGAGCGGGAAGAGCGCGCGGAAGTCGCGTCGGGGCGCCGAGGGTGGCGTACTCCATGTCTTCTCGCACGGCATGCTGATCGTATGGGCGCTCATGGTGGGAATGCCGCTGCTGTGGGTGCTGTGGAGTTCCTTCAAGAGCAGCGGCGACATTCTCACCACGCCCTGGTCGCTGCCGGACGTGCTGCACTTCGAGAACTGGGCCAACGCCTGGAACAAGGCCAACATCGGCAAGTTCTTCCTCAACACCCTTGTCGTGGTGGGGGGTTCGGTCATCGGGACGATGGTGCTCGGCTCCATGGCCGGCTACGTCCTGGCACGGTTCACGTTCCCCGGGAACCGCCTCATCTACTACCTGTTCGTGGCCGGGATGTCCTTCCCGGTGTTCATGCTGGTCATCCCGCTGTTCTTCGTGATGCGGGACTTTCCGGGGATTCCGCTGCTGGCGACGTACCAGGGCCTGATCGCGGTCTATATCGCCTATTCGCTGCCGTTCACCGTCTTCTTCATGACGTCCTTCTTCCGCACCCTGCCGACCTCGGTGGCGGAGGCGGCGATGATCGACGGTGCCTCGCACGTGCGGACGTTCTTCCAGGTGATGCTGCCGATGGCCAAGCCCGGCCTGATCAGCATCGGGATCTTCAACTTCCTGGGGCAGTGGAACCAGTACCTGCTGCCGATGGTCCTCAACCAGGACGAGGACAAGTACGTGTTGACCCAGGGCCTCGCCAACATCGCGCTGCAGCAGGGCTATGAGGGCGACTGGGGCGGGCTGATGGCCGGCATGATGATCGCGATGCTGCCGGTACTGCTGGTGTACTTCGTCTTCCAGCGGCAGGTGCAGGCCGGGCTGACGGCCGGAGCGATCAAGTAGACCCCGGCACGCGCCCCGCCCTCGGGGGCGGCCCCGCCACGGCGGAGCCGCCCCCGAGGTTCGCACATCTGAGCCGCCCCCCGATCATCCCGGACTCAACGTCTTGACGAGACTTCCCGACGGGCGTTCTGCTTAGAGTTCACATGTTGAATCGACAGCCGCCCCCCGAAGGTGTGGGTGCGGTCGGTGGGCGGTCGTGCCCTCCCCAGCTCTGCTGGGAGGCACCCCCGGCCCGAGACAGGAGTGGATGAGTCGATGGAGACTCCGGGGTCGCAGTCCTCGTTGCACCGGGCCAATCTGGAGCGGGTCGTGCGCGCGGTGCGTATGGCGGGCTCACTCACGCAGGCGGAGATCGCCCGGAGCACGGGGCTGTCCGCGGCCACCGTCTCCAACATCGTCCGTGAGCTGAAGGACGGCGGGACCGTCGAGGTGACCCCCACCTCGGCGGGCGGGCGGCGGGCACGCAGCGTCTCGCTCTCCGGCGACGCGGGCATCGTCGTGGGCGTCGATTTCGGGCACTCCCATCTGCGGGTCGCGGTCGGCAACCTGGCCCACCAGGTGCTCGCCGAGGAGGCCGAGCCGATCGATGTGGACGCCTCCGCCGCCGAGGGCTTCGACCGGGCGGAGCAGCTGGTCAGCCGGCTGATCGCGGCGACCGGCATCAGCCCGGGCAAGGTCATCGGCGTGGGCCTGGGCGTGCCCGGCCCCATCGACGTCGAATCGGGGACGCTGGGCTCGACCGCGATCCTGCCGGGCTGGTCCGGGACGAACCCCAGCCAGGAGCTCTCCGGGCGCCTCGGGGTGCCGGTCTACGTCGACAACGACGCCAACCTCGGCGCGCTGGGCGAGCTGGTGTGGGGCGGCGGTCGCGGAGCCTCCGACCTGGCGTACATCAAGGTCGCCAGCGGTGTCGGCGCGGGCCTGGTGATCAGCGGGCAGATCTACCGCGGGCCGGGCGGCACCGCGGGCGAGATCGGGCACATCACCCTGGACGAGTCCGGACCGGTGTGCCGCTGCGGCAACCGCGGCTGCCTGGAGACCTTCACCGCGGCCCGGTACGTCCTGCCGCTGCTGCAGCCGAGCCACGGCGCCGATCTGACCATGCCGCGCGTGGTGCAGCTGGCCCGCGAGGGGGACCCGGGCTGCCGTCGGGTCATTGCGGACGTAGGCCGCCATATCGGCAGTGGTGTGGCGAATCTGTGCAATCTGCTCAATCCCAGCCGGGTGGTGCTCGGCGGTGATCTCGCCGAGGCCGGTGAGCTGGTGCTCGCGCCGATCCGGGAGTCGGTGTCGCGGTACGCGATCCCCAGCGCGGCACGGCAGTTGGGCATCGTCCCCGGCACGCTCGGGGGCCGCGCGGAGGTGCTGGGCGCGCTGGCGCTGGTGCTGAGCGAAATGGGCGATTCGAGCCTGCTCGACGGCGTGCAGGGTGTGGACGCGCCCGCTATAGCGTGAGCGCGCTGAGTTCACACAGCTAACGCATGGCACCGTTGCCATCTCGTTAAGGATTTACTTCTTGACGGTCGGCTGGCGGCCGAGTTGACTTCCAGCCACCTCGGCCGCAACGACGCGGCCTCGTCAGGGAGGCAACCCCAATGAACGTTTGGACGCGTCGCGTCGTCATAGGAACCGCCGCCGTATCGATGGCGCTCTCCGTGGCCGCCTGCGGCAAGGCCGGTGACGGCGCCAAGGGCGGCGGTGGCGACAACAAGACCATCGGCCTGCTGCTGCCGGAGAACAAGACCACGCGTTACGAGACCTTCGACCGCCCGCTGATGGAGGCGAAGATCAAGGAGCTGTGCAGCGACTGCACGGTGAAGTACAACAACGCGGCGCAGGAGACCGAGACCCAGAAGAAGCAGTTCGACGCGCTGATCACGCAGGGCGTGAAGGTGATCATCCTCGACGCGGTCGACTTCAAGGCCACCAAGTCGTGGGTGAACCAGGCCGCCAAGAAGGGCGTCAAGGTCATCGCGTACGACCGGCTGGCCGAGGGCAACATCTCCGCCTACGTCTCCTACGACAACGAGAAGATCGGCCGCCTCCAGGGCGAGGCGCTGGTCAAGGCTCTGGGCGACAAGGCCAAGGACAGCAACGTCGTCATGATCAACGGGTCGCCGACCGACCCGAACATGCCGTTCTTCAAGAAGGGCGCCCACAGCGTCCTCGACAAGCAGGTCAAGAAGGTCGCGTACGAGCAGGACATCCCGGACTGGTCGCCGGACGAGGCCAACCGGAAGATGGGTGCGGCCCTCGACTCGCTGGGCAAGGACGGCTTCCAGGGCGTCTACTCCGGCAACGACGGCATGGCCGGCGGCATCGTCACCGCCCTCAAGCAGAAGGGCGTGAAGGTCCCGGTCGGCGGCCAGGACGCCGAGCTGGCGGGCCTGCAGCGCCTCCTCAAGGGCGAGCAGGCGTTCACGATCTACAAGCAGATCAAGCCGCAGGCCGACTCCACGGCCGAGATCGCCGTCAAGCTGCTCAAGGGCGAGAAGATCGACTCCCTGACCGACGCCAAGGTCGACAGCCTCAGCGGCGAGGTCAAGGGCATCCCGGCGAAGCTCTACGACGCGCAGATCGTGACCAAGGACAACATCGCCTCCACGATCATCAAGGACAAGGTCTACAAGGCGAGCCAGATCTGCACCGGCGACGTCAAGAAGGCCTGCGAGGCGGCCGGCATCAAGTAAGGCCACCGGCTGCCGGCCTCCCGGCTGCCAGCCCCCGGCCCCCGGCCTCCGGCCTCCGGCCGTACCGGTTCCCGCCCGCGCCGACCTGTCCCGGGCGCGGGCGCGGGACCGTACCCGCACCACCCCCATCCCCTCGCAGAGCCCCCCGCTCTTCGCACCATCCCCGCCGTTGTGACGGCGGCGAAGGAGATGATTCACGTGTCCGCTACGCCTGTGCTGGCGTTGCGCGGAGTCTCCAAGCGGTTCGGCGCCGTCCAAGCACTCACGGACGTCACCCTGGAGATCCACCCCGGTGAGGTGGTCGCCCTCGTCGGCGACAACGGCGCCGGCAAGTCCACCCTGGTCAAGACCATCTCGGGCGTCCACCCGGTCGACGACGGCGCCATCGAGTGGGAGGGCGAGCCGGTCCGCATCGGCAAGCCGCACGACGCCCAGGAACTCGGCGTCGCCACCGTCTACCAGGACCTCGCGCTCTGCGACAACCTCGACGTCGTCGCCAACCTCTTCCTCGGCAACGAGACCCGCACCGCCGGTGTCCTCGACGAGATCGCCATGGAGAAGCGCGCCAAGGAGCTGCTGGACACCCTGTCCATCCGCATCCCCAGCGTCCGCATCCCCGTCGCCGCGCTCTCCGGCGGCCAGCGGCAGGTCGTCGCCATCGCCCGTGCGCTGATCGGCGACCCCAAGATCGTCATCCTCGACGAGCCCACCGCCGCCCTCGGCGTCGAGCAGACCGCGCAGGTCCTCGACCTCGTCGAGCGGCTGCGCGAGCGCGGCCTGGGCGTCATCCTCATCAGCCACAACATGGCCGATGTGCAGGCCGTCGCGGACCGGGTCGCGGTGCTGCGGCTGGGCCGCAACAACGGTGTCTTCGACGTCGAGGGCACCTCCCACGAAGAGATCATCGCCGCGATCACCGGCGCCTCGGACAACGCCGTCACCCGCCGCAAGGCGCGTACGGACCAGGTGAAGAAGGAGGCCGGGGCGTGAGTGAGCGCAGCGAGCGAACCATTGGAAGGTGCGTGCCTCGCGAATGCGGGGCCGAGCGGAGCGAGGTTTCGGCATGAGTGACCTCACCAAGGAGCCAGCTGGCCAGGAGACCGAGGCGGCGCCGCAGGAGACCGAGGCGGCACCCGCCGCCGTCGACACCCCGCAGCCGGCCGCCGTCGACCCCCGTCTGCTCGTCCGTGAACAGGGCATCGCCGGCTACCTCAACGACTTCAAGCGCCGGGTGCGCGGCGGTGAGCTGGGCTCGCTGCCGGTCATCATCGGCCTGGTCGTCATCGCGGTCGTCTTCCAGCTCAAGAACAGCAGCTTCCTGTCCGCGGACAGCCTCGCGAACATCGGTGTCTACACCTCGGGCCTGGGCATCATGGCCGTCGGCATCGTCTTCGTGCTGCTGCTCGGCGAGATCGACCTCTCCGTCGGCTCGGTGGCCGGTGTCGGTGCGGCCGTCTGGGCCGTGCTCAGCGTCACCAACGGTGTCAACGACTGGCTCGCGGTCCTGATCGCCATCGTGGCCGGTGTGGCCATCGGCACCCTGCACGGGTTCTTTTTCGCCAAGATCGGTGTGCCGGCCTTCGTCGTCACCCTGGCCGGTTTCCTCGGCTGGAGCGGTCTGCAGATCTGGATGATGGGCAAGGAGGGCTCCATCAACACGCCGAGCGGCAGTGTGGTGGAGAGCCTCACCGGCTACTACTTCGAGGACAAGGCCGCCGCGTACGGTCTCGCGCTGGTCGCGGTCCTCGCGTACGCCGCCTCGCTCCTGCTGGACAGCAAGCGCCGCAGGGCCGCCGCACTGCCCTCCCGGCCGCTCAGCGAGATCCTGCTGCGCACCGGCGTGGTCGCGCTGATCAGCTTCGTGGTCGCCTACGTGCTCAACGAGCCGGCCGGTGCCCGTGGTCTGCCGCTTGCCCTGGTGCTCTTCCTCGCGGTGCTGGTCATCGCCGACTTCGTGGTGCGCCGCACCACCTACGGGCGGCAGATCTTCGCGGTCGGCGGCAACGCCGAGGCGGCCCGCCGGGCCGGCATCAACGTGAACAAGATCCGGATCAGCGTCTTCGCGATCTCCGGGATGCTCGCCGCCTTCGGCGGACTGTTCATCGCCAGCCTCTCCGGTGGCGCCACCAAGAACCTCGGTTCCGGCAACACCCTGATGAATGTCATCGCGGCGGCCGTCATCGGCGGCACCAGCCTCTTCGGCGGCCGCGGCAAGATCTGGTCCGCGCTGCTGGGCATGCTGGTCATCCAGTCGATCCAGCAGGGCCTGAACCTGCTGGGCATGGCCAGTGAGATCCAGTACATGATCACCGGCGCGGTGCTGCTCGCCGCGGTCGTGATCGACTCGGTTTCCCGGCGGACGCAGAAAACTGCGGGACGCACGTAAGGTGCGGGAAGTCGTCTGCCCGCGGCAGCGCTCCCGGCGCACGTAAGGTGCGGGAAGTCGCCTGCCCGCGGCAGCGCTCCTGACGCACCTGAGTCCTCCGCTCGTCACTCGGCTGCGGCAGCGCCGCCCAGCCGCTTCGACGGCGCCGGCCCCCACCGGGCATGATCCGGTGGGGGCCGGTGCCGTGTGTGTCACACCGCGCAACCAACCGGCCGAAAGCCGTCGTCACCCGAGTGACATACATCGCGAGGCCCGCGCGTCGCCGCCGCGGGCGCGACATTAGACTCATCTGATCGGCAAGCTCGATCACAGCCGCAAGCTCGAACACAGCAGCAGCAAGGAGGCAGGGGTGGCGTTGCTTTCCCGTATCAGGGGACCGCGCGATCTGGACCGACTGGGCCCGGAGCAGCTCGAGCAGCTGGCGGGGGAGATCCGTACCTTCCTTGTCGACGCGGTCTCCAAGACCGGCGGACACCTCGGCCCGAACCTCGGCGTGGTCGAGCTGACCATCGCCCTGCACCGTGTCTTCGACTCGCCCAGGGACCGGGTCCTGTTCGACACCGGGCACCAGTCCTACGTCCACAAGCTGCTCACCGGGCGTCAGGACTTCTCCCAGCTGCGGGCCAAGGGCGGGCTGTCCGGCTACCCCTCGCGCGCCGAGTCCGACCACGACGTGATCGAGAACTCGCACGCCTCCACCGTCCTGGGCTGGGCCGACGGCCTGGCCAAGGCCAACCAGGTGCGCGGCAAGGACGACCACGTCGTCGCCGTCATCGGTGACGGCGCGCTGACCGGCGGAATGGCCTGGGAGGCGCTCAACAACATCGCGGTCGCCAAGGACCGCCCGCTCGTCATCGTCGTCAACGACAACGAGCGCTCCTACGCGCCGACCATCGGCGGCCTGGCCAACCACCTCGCCACCCTGCGCACCACCGACGGCTACGAGCGATTCCTGGCCCGCGGCAAGGACCTCCTGGAGCGCACCCCCGTCGTCGGCAAGCCGCTCTACGAGACGCTGCACGGCGCGAAGAAGGGCCTGAAGGACTTCATCGCCCCGCAGGGCATGTTCGAGGACCTGGGCCTGAAGTACGTCGGACCGATCGACGGCCATGACATGGAGGCCCTGGAGTCCGCGCTGCAGCGCGCCAAGCGCTTCGGCGGCCCGGTCATCGTGCACTGCCTCACCGAGAAGGGCCGCGGCTACAAGCCCGCCGAGCAGGACGAGGCGGACCGCTTCCACGGCATCGGGGTGATCCACCCGGACACCGGTCTGCCGGTGGCGGCGTCGGGCGCCAGCTGGACCTCCGTCTTCGGTGACGAGATGGTCAAGCTGGGCCAGGAGCGCGACGACATCGTGGCGATCACGGCGGCCATGCTGCAGCCGGTGGGCCTGGGCAAGTTCGCCAAGGCGTTCCCGGAGCGGGTCTACGACGTGGGTATCGCCGAGCAGCACGCGGCCGTGTCGGCGGCGGGCCTGGCGACCGGCGGACTGCACCCGGTCTTCGCGGTGTACGCCACCTTCCTCAACCGCGCCTTCGACCAGGTGCTGATGGACGTCGCCCTGCACAAGTGCGGGGTCACCTTCGTCCTGGACCGGGCCGGTGTCACCGGCGACGACGGCGCCTCGCACAACGGCATGTGGGACATGTCCCTGCTCCAGGTCGTCCCGGGCCTGCGGATCGCCGCGCCGCGCGACGCCGACCAGGTGCGCGCCCAGCTGCGCGAGGCCGTCGAGGTCAAGGACGCCCCGACCGTCGTGCGCTACTCCAAGGGCAAGGTCGGTCCCGCCGTCGAGGCCGTGGACCGGGTCGGCGGCATGGACGTGCTCCGCGCGCCCGACGAGAGCGTCAAGCGGCCCGACGTCCTGCTGGTCTCCGTCGGCGCGCTCGCCCCGATGTGCCTGGAGATCGCCGACCTCCTCGACAAGCAGGGCATCTCGACGACCGTCGTGGACCCGCGCTGGGTCAAGCCGGTCGACGAGGCGCTGCCGGGCCTGGCCGCCAGGCACCGCGTGGTCATCACCGTCGAGGACAACTCCCGTACGGGCGGCGTCGGTTCGGCGATCGCCCAGTCGCTGCGGGACGCCGGTGTGGACCTGCCGCTGCGCGACTTCGGCATCCCCGAGCGCTTCCTCGACCACGCCTCCCGCAAGGAGATCCTGGCGGAGATCGGGCTCACCGCTCCGGACATCGCCCGCCAGGTGACCGGCCTGGTCTCCAAGATCGACGGTCTGCCGCGGACCGACCTGGAGGACACCGCGGCCACCGCGGACGTTCCCGACCGCGCGCAGGCCGAGGTCGCCCGCGACTGATTCCGCAGAGCGCGGCCGATGGGCCGGCCGGTCATCCGTACGGATGTTCCGCCCGGCCCATCGGCATACCCGCGGCCACACCCCATCGGGTGAATCACCGCCTCCTGGAGGCCCGCCAAAGCTGACTGTTTCCAGACATTGCGGAGACTCGGTCAGTTCAGGAGAGTTGCGAGGGTCGTCCAGGCGGAGGTTCGCCCATGAGCACACAGCACGGCACACCACATGATTCACGTCGACAGAGCGGCATGTTCCGGACGAAGACTGTGGAGCAGTCGATCCTGGACACCGAAGAACCGGAGCACACACTCAAGAAGTCCCTGTCGGCCCTCGATCTGACCGTCTTCGGTGTCGGTGTGGTCATCGGCACCGGCATCTTCGTCCTCACCGGGAAGATCGCCAAGGAGCAGGCCGGTCCCGCCGTCGCGCTGTCCTTCGTCGCCGCCGGCGTGGTCTGCGCGCTGGCGGCGCTGTGCTACGCGGAGTTCGCCTCCACCGTGCCGGTCGCCGGATCGGCCTACACCTTCTCCTACGCCTCACTGGGGGAGCTGCCGGCCTGGATCATCGGCTGGGATCTGATCCTGGAACTCGCGCTGGGCTGCGCGGTGGTCGCCGTCGGCTGGTCGGGCTACATCCGCTCACTGCTGGACAGCGCCGGATGGCACCTCCCCGTCGGCCTGTCCGGCACCCACGAGGGACGGTTCGGCTTCGATCTGCTCGCCTGCGTCCTGGTGCTGGTGCTGACCGGCATTCTGGTGCTGGGGATGAAGCTGTCCTCGCGGGTGACGGCGGTGGTCGTCGGGATCAAGGTCACCGTCGTCCTGCTGGTCATCATCGCCGGTGCCTTCCTGATCAACGGCGCCAACTACGAACCGTTCGTACCGCCCAGCCGGCCCACCGAGGGCGGCGGCGGACTGGGCGCGCCGCTGGCGCAGCTGCTCTTCGGCTTCACCCCGTCCAACTTCGGCGTCATGGGCATCTTCGGCGCGGCGGCCGTGGTCTTCTTCGCGTTCATCGGCTTCGACATCGTCGCCACCGCCGCCGAGGAGACCCGCAACCCACAGCGCGACGTACCGCGCGGCATCCTCGGCTCGCTGGCCATCTGCACCGTCCTCTACGTCGCGGTGTCGGTGGTCGTCACCGGTATGCAGAAGTACAGCAAGCTCTCCACCGACGCCCCGCTCGCGGATGCCTTCAAGGACCTCGACCAGCCCTACTTCGCGGGGGTGATCAGTTTCGGCGCCGCCGTCGGTCTGACCTCGGTCTGCATGATCCTGCTGCTCGGCCAGAGCCGGGTGTTCTTCGCGATGAGCCGGGACGGGCTGCTGCCGCGGGTCTTCTCGCGGGCCCACCCCCGCTACGGCACCCCCTACCGTGCGACCATCGCGCTGGGCGTCGTCGTCGCCGTGGTCTCCGGTTTCACCTCGATCGACGAGCTGGCCGAACTGGTCAACATCGGCACGCTGTTCGCCTTCGTCGTGGTCGCCGTCGGCGTCATTCTGCTGCGCCGCTCGCGGCCGGACCTGCCCCGTTCGTTCCGCACCCCGTTCGTGCCCGTGGTGCCGCTGTTGTCGGTGGCCGCCTCGCTGTGGCTGATGCTCAATCTGCCCGCCGAGACCTGGGCGCGGTTCGCGGTCTGGATGGTGGTCGGCTTCGGCATCTACTTCCTGTACGGGCGGTCGCACAGCCGCCTCGGCATCCGCAACCGGCAGGCCGAGAAGGGCTGAGACCCCGCCCCTGCCCCGGCCGCGCGCCCGTCTGGCCCTCCGCTCGCCCCGTACGCCGCGCACGTCGCGGTGTACGGGGCCTTTCCGTGCGGCCGACCGCGTAGCGTTCGTGTGCAGGGGGGATCGTCGGCGACCGTCGTACCTGATCGGACCGGGTACGGGATGTCGGGTCCGGCGGGGTGCGTCCTTCCTCACGTGGTGGACGCAAGGGAAGGAGACCGAGGTGCTCGAGCGGCTGAACGAGGCCCTGGAACACATCGAGGGGCATCTCGACCAGCGGATCGAGGTGACCGAGCTGGCGCGGATCGCGACGACGTCGGAGTACCATTTCCGACGGCTGTTCTCCACGCTGGCGGGGATGCCGCTGTCGGAGTACGTCCGGCGCAGGCGGCTGACCATCGCGGGGGCCGAGGTGCTCACCGGAGAGCGGACGCTGCTGGAGATCGCGGTGCGCTACGGCTACGGCTCGGGGGAGGCGTTCGCGCGAGCGTTCCGGGCCGTGCACGGTGTGGGGCCGGGCGAGGCCCGGCGGACCGGTGTCGCGCTGCGCTCCCAACCGCGGATGTCCTTCCGTCTCATCATCGAAGGCAACAGCAGCATGCGATACCGGGTCGTGGAGAAGGAGCAGTTCCGTGTGGTCGGGAAGAAGGCCCGGGTCCCGCTCGTGCACGAGGGGGCGAACCCCGCGATAGCCGACCTCATCCGGAGCATCGACCAGGAGACGATGCGGCGCATCGGCGCGCTGTCCGATCAGGAGCCGGCGGGGATCGTCGCGGTGAGCGACGGCCTCGACCCGAGCAGGGCGGAGGGAACGGAACTCGACTACTACCACGGCGTGGTGACCCGGGCGGCCGTCCCGGAGGACCTGGACGCGCTCACCGTCCCGGCGGGGACGTGGGCCGTCTTCGACAACTCCGGGCCGTTCCCGCAGGCGCTCCAGTACCTGTGGCGGGACGTGTTCACCCAGTGGTTCCCGTCCAACCCGTACCAGAGCAGGCCGGGACCGGAGATCCTGCGCACCCGCCTGTCCCCGGACGCGGCACAGGCGGACGCGGAGCTGTGGATCCCCGTGGAGCGGACCGAGGTCTGAGCGGGTGGCGCCGTGGTGTTCCACCCGGCCACCACCGCGTCGAAACGGCTCCTACGCGCCGCCGCGCCGTCCCCACACCGCCCGGGGGCCCGTCACCCGCGCGCCCAGCGCCTGGACGCGCTCGCGCAGCCCCCGGTCGGCGGTGACCACCAGGCAGTCCCGTCCGCCGCCCTCGTCCGCCACCAGTTGCACGATCCGGTCGTCGCCGCTGCCGGGCGACGACACCACCCGTACGCCCTCGATCGAGGTCACCCCGCGTGCCGCGCCCTCGACCACGAGGACCATCTCCAGGGGCGGCCCGGCCAGCCCCGGCAGGCCGGCGGTGGCGAAGCCCGGCAGTGCGTCGCGCAGCCGCTCCGCCGCGGCGTGCCGGTCCCGCCACCAGCCGTCGGGCACCGAGCCGACGACATTCGCGGCATCGACAATGACCAAGGAATCCATGGCGCCACCTTGCCATGTGGCGCTTCCCCGGGAGCGGGTTCGGCAACGACAAGGCGCGGGGGGGGGGGGGGGGGGGGGGGGCGCCCCCTTTTTCTCACGTGCGTTGCCCCCTCCCTTGGACAGTTCCCCCGCCCCAAG
>NZ_JBVIRA010000022.1:0-16104 GCF_055576575.1 Streptomyces sp. NPDC033270 | reverse complement strand
CGTGTTGGGGTGTGGTTGCGTCGGGGGGGGGGGTGGAAAAAAAAAACGCCCCCCCCCCCCCCCCCCCCCCCCCCCCCCCCCCTTGCCGCAGTCAGTCGCGCACCCTTACGCGGGCACGCTCGCCACGCCCGGGGCCAGGAACTTCTTGCCGGTCACCCGCTCGGAGACGCCCTCGCGGTCCAGGTACGGCGTGATGCCGCCCAGGTGGAAGGGCCAGCCGGCGCCGGTGATCAGGCACAGGTCGATGTCCTGCGCCTCGGCGACCACGCCCTCGTCCAGCATCAGGCCGATCTCCTGTGCGACGGCGTCCAGGACGCGGTCGCGCACCTGCTGCTCCGTCAGCACCGAGTCGCCCTGCTTGAGCAGTGCGACGACCTCGGGGTCCAGCTCCGGCTTGCCGGAGTCGTAGACGTAGAAGCCGCGCTTGCCCGCCTTGACGACGGCCGCGAGGTTCGGGGAGACCGTGAAGCGCTCCGGGAAGGCGCCGTGCAGCGTCTCGGAGACGTGCAGACCGATCGCCGGGCCGACCAGCTCCAGCAGCACCAGCGGAGACATCGGCAGACCGAGCGGCTCGATGGCCTTCTCGGCGACCTTGACCGGGGTGCCCTCGTCGATGACGTTCTGGATCTCGCCCATGAAGCGGGTCAGGATGCGGTTCACGACGAACGCCGGGGCGTCCTTGACGAGCACCGCGGTCTTCTTCAGCTTCTTGGCGACACCGAAGGCGGTGGCCAGCGAGGCGTCGTCGGTCTGCTCGCCGCGCACGATCTCCAGCAGCGGGAGGATCGCGACCGGGTTGAAGAAGTGGAAGCCGACGACCCGCTCGGGGTGCTTGAGCTTCGACGCCATCTCGGTCACCGACAGCGAGGAGGTGTTGGTGGCGAGGATCGCGTGCGCCGGAGCCACGGCCTCGACCTCGGCGAACACCTGCTGCTTGACGCCGATCTCCTCGAAGACGGCCTCGATGATGAAGTCCGCGTCGGAGAAGCCCTCGGCCTTGTCCAGCACACCGGTCACCAGGGCCTTGAGGCGGTTGGCCTTGTCCTGGTTGATCCGGCCCTTGCCGAGCAGCTTGTCGATCTCGGCGTGGACGTAGCCCACACCCTTGTCGACCCGCTCCTGGTCGATGTCGGTCAGCACGACCGGCACCTCGAGGCGGCGCAGGAAGAGCAGGGCCAGCTGAGAGGCCATCAGACCGGCGCCGACGACACCGACCTTGGTGACCGGACGGGCCAGGCTCTTGTCCGGCGCGCCGGCGGGGCGCTTGGCGCGCTTCTGCACCAGGTTGAACGAGTAGATGCCGGCGCGCAGTTCGCCGCCCATCATCAGGTCGGCGAGCGCCACGTCCTCGGCGTCGAACCCGGCCTGCAGGTCACCGCTCTTGGCCGCGGCGATGATGTCCAGCGCGCGGTAGGCGGCCGGCGCGGCGCCGTGCACCTTGCCGTCGGCGATGAACTTGCCGCGCTCGACGGCCTGGTCCCAGGCCGCACCGCGGTCGATCTCGGCACGCTCGACCGTCACGTCGCCCTTGAGGACGTTCGCGGTCCAGATCAGCGACTGCTCCAGGAAGTCCGCGCCCTCGAAGATCGCGTCGGCGATCCCGAGGTCGAAGACCTGCTGGCCCTTGAGCTGCTTGTTCTGGTTGAGCGAGTTCTCGATGATGACCGAGACGGCCTTGTCGGCGCCGATCAGGTTCGGCAGCAGCGCACAGCCGCCCCAGCCCGGGACGAGGCCCAGGAAGACCTCGGGGAGGGAGAAGGCCGGGAGGGCCTTGGAGACGGTGCGGTACGAGCAGTGCAGACCGACCTCGACGCCACCGCCCATGGCGGCGCCGTTGTAGTACGCGAAGGTCGGTACGGCGAGCCCGGACAGGCGCTTGAAGACATCGTGGCCGCCCTTGCCGATGGCCAGCGCGTCCTCGTGCTTCGTCAGCAGCTCGATGCCCTTGAGGTCGGCGCCGACGGCGAAGATGAACGGCTTGCCGGTCAGGCCCACGCCGACGATGTCGCCGTCCGCGGCCTCCTTCTCGACCTGGTCGAGCGCGGCGTTGAGGTTCGCCAGCGAGCCCGGGCCGAAGGTGGTCGGCTTGGTGTGGTCGAAGCCGTTGTCCAGCGTGATGAGCGCGAAGCGCCCGGCGCCGAACGGCAGGTCGAGGTGGCGTACGTGCGCGGACGTGACGACCTCGTCGGGGAACAGCTCGGCCGCGCCCTTCAGCAGCTCGGCGGTGGTGGTGGTGCTCACTTGCTGCCTCCGGCGGACTCGAAGTGCGGGTTCTCCCAGATGACGGTGGCGCCCATGCCGAAGCCGACGCACATCGTGGTCAGGCCGTAGCGGACCTGCGGCTGCTCCTCGAACTGGCGGGCCAGCTGCGTCATCAGCCGGACGCCGGAGGAGGCCAGCGGGTGACCGAAGGCGATGGCGCCGCCGTACTGGTTGACGCGGGCGTCGTCGTCGGCGATGCCGTAGTGGTCGAGGAAGGCGAGCACCTGCACGGCGAACGCCTCGTTGATCTCGAACAGGCCGATGTCGCCGATGCCCAGGCCCGCCTTGGCGAGCGCCTTCTCGGTCGCCGGGATCGGGCCGTAGCCCATGACCTCCGGCTCCACGCCCGCGAAGGCGTAGGAGACCAGGCGCATCTTGACCGGGAGGTTGTGCTCCCGGGCGAAGTCCTCGGAGGCGATGATCGAGGCGGTGGCGCCGTCGTTGAGGCCGGCGGCGTTACCGGCGGTGACGCGGCCGTGGGTACGGAACGGCGTCTTCAGGCCGGAGAGGTTCTCCAGGGTGGTCCCCGGGCGCATCGGCTCGTCGGCGGTCACCAGACCCCAACCGGTCTCGCCGATCTCGGAGTTGGTGTTGCGCACCGAGATCGGGACCAGGTCCTGCTGGATCTTCCCGTTCGCGTACGCCTTCGCCGCCTTCTCCTGCGAGCGCACGGCGTACTCGTCGGCGCGCAGCTTGGTGATCTGCGGGTAGCGGTCGTGGAGGTTCTCCGCGGTCATGCCCATGAACAGCGCGGACTCGTCGACCAGCTTCTCGCTGACGAACCGCGGGTTGGGGTCGACGCCCTCGCCCATCGGGTGGCGCCCCATGTGCTCGACACCGCCCGCGATGACGGCGTCGTACGCGCCGAAGGCGATGGAGCCGGCGGTGGCCGTGACGGCGGTCAGCGCACCGGCGCACATGCGGTCGATGGAGTAGCCGGGCACGGACTGCGGGAGGCCCGCGAGGATGCCGGCGGTGCGGCCCAGGGTCAGGCCCTGGTCGCCGATCTGCGTGGTGGCGGCGATCGCGACTTCGTCGATCTTCGCGGGGTCCAGGTCCGGGTTGCGGCGCAGCAGCTCCCGGATGGCCTTCACGACGAGATCGTCGGCGCGGGTCTCGTGGTAGATGCCCTTCGGGCCCGCCTTGCCGAACGGGGTGCGGACGCCGTCGACGAAGACGACGTCCCTAGCGGTACGAGGCACGTTGGCTCTCCTCCAGGTGCGGGGTGGCACTGCTGCGTGGCGCCCCCAGGGACGCTTCACACCGACATGCTACTTACGGGTAACCAAGCTGCACACCCCCATCGGCCGGAGCGGCGAAGGTCACACCGGATGGAGGCGGAGGGGGCCGACCGGCGGCCCGGCGGGCGGAGGTGGTGCGTGGCCGGGCGGGGCCCGGCGGGCACAGGCGGGCGTACGGCTGGGCGGCGCGCAGCGGAGAGGCGCGTCCGGGCGCTCGGAAAGGGGCCGAATGGTGTCCGGCGTTGGCGGAATCCAGCCCGTCGGCTACCGAAATGCCCGCATGGCGGCGAAATGGGGTGCCGTGACGGTACGGAGGGGGAGCGGCGACCCCCGGTGGTGACGACGGCGCGTCCGCGGCGGTCCCCGGTCGGGGGACCGCCGCACGCGTCAGCCGGCGGCCGGGTCCGCCAGCAGCGCCTCGGTCAGGAGCGGCGCGACCTGTTCGATCTGCCAGGGGCGGGCGCCGTGGCCCTTGAGGGCCTGGGCGACCGACTCGTGGGTCGGCTCGGCCGGCGGCTCCCAGCACAGCCGGCGCACCGTGTCCGGGGTGATGAGGTTCTCCTGCGGGAGGTTCAGGCGCTCGGCCAGGGCGGTGACCTCGGCGCGGGCGGCCGACAGGCGGGCCGCGGCGACCGGGTCCTTGTCGGCCCAGGAACGGGGCGGCGGCGGGCCGTTGAGCGGCTGGCCGGGCTGCGGCAGCTCGCTCTCCGGGAGGGCGCGGGCGCGGTCGACGGCGGCCTGCCACTGCTCCAGCTGCCGGCGGCCCATGCGGTGGCCGAAGCCGGACAGCGCCGCCAGTGCGTGGCTGTTCGGCGGCAGGTGCAGCGCCGCCTCCACGATCGCGGCGTCGCCGAGCACCTTGCCCGGCGACACATCGCGCCGCTGGGCGACCTGGTCACGGGCCGTCCACAGCTCCCGTACGACCGCCATCTGGCGGCGCCTGCGGACCTTGTGCATGCCGGACGTGCGGCGCCAGGGGTCCTTGCGGGGCGGCGGCGGGGGAGCGGCGGCGATCGCCGCGAACTCCTGCCGGGCCCACTCCATCTTCCCCTGCCGGGTCAGCTCCTCCTCCAGCGCGTCGCGCAGGTCCACCAGCAGCTCGACGTCGAGCGCGGCGTAGCGCAGCCACGGCTCGGGCAGCGGGCGGGTGGACCAGTCGACGGCGGAGTGGCCCTTCTCCAGGGCGTAGCCGAGGACGTTCTCGACCATCGCGCCCAGGCCGACCCGGGCGAAACCGGCCAGCCGCCCGGCCAGCTCGGTGTCGAACAGCCGGGAGGGGACCATCCCTATGTCGCGCAGGCACGGCAGGTCCTGGGTGGCGGCGTGCAGCACCCACTCGGCGTCGCCGATCGCCTCGCCCAGGGCCGACAGGTCGGGGCAGCCGACCGGGTCGATCAGTACGCTGCCGGCGCCCTCGCGGCGCAGCTGGACGAGGTAGGCGCGCTGGCCGTAGCGGTAGCCCGAGGCGCGCTCGGCGTCGACGGCCACCGGTCCGGTACCGGCCGCGAAGGCGGCCACCACCTCGGCGAGCGCCTCGGGTGTGGCGGTCACCGGGGGGATGCCCTCGCGGGGCTCCAGGAGAGGGACCGGCGCCGGTCGGGAATCCGGAGGCGAGTCTCCGGGTGCTCGCAGTGTCGTGTCTGCTGCGGTCTTTTGGGCGTCGGTCACCAGTCAAGGGTATCTGTGTATGCACGTCGCCCGTCGAGGGAACGTTCCCTCGACGGGCGACGCCGGTCGTGTAAGGGGTCAGTGGATGATGCCGGTGCGCAGCGCGACCGCCACCATTCCGGCTCGGTCGCCCGTGCCGAGCTTGCGGGCGATCCGGGCGAGGTGGCTCTTGACGGTCAGCGCCGACAGGCCCATGGAGACGCCGATGGCCTTGTTGGACTGGCCCTCCGCCACCAGCCGCAACACCTCGACCTCGCGGCCCGACAGCTCGCGGTAGCCGCCGGGGTGTCCCGGGGCGCCCGGTGGGCGGCGCTGCATACGGGCGGCGTTGGCGCCGATCGGAGAGGTACCTGGGCGGCCGGGAATGCCCAGGTTGGTGCGGGTTCCCGTAACGACATAGCCCTTGACGCCGCCGGCCAGGGCGTTGCGTACGGCGCCGATGTCGTCGGCCGCGGAGAGTGCGAGCCCGTTGGGCCAGCCGGCCGCCCGCGTCTCGGACAGCAGCGTGAGGCCGGAGCCGTCGGGAAGGTGGACGTCGGCAACGCAGATGTCGCGTGGGTTGCCGACGCGGGGACGGGCCTCCGCGATGGACGACGCCTCGATCACGTCACGTACACCGAGGGCCCACAGGTGGCGGGTGACGGTGGAGCGGACGCGAGGGTCGGCCACGACGACCATGGCCGTCGGCTTGTTCGGGCGGTAGGCGACCAGGCTCGAAGGTTGCTCGAGGAGAACAGACACCGGGCCTCCTGGGGGGAGTGGCGGGGACGGAAGCCGGCTTGGGGGAGCCGGAATGATCCGTGTTTGAAGGGTCACTGACCTCTTCGGCAGCAATCCGGCAGGACTTTAGACTTTGATCACGATTTAGTTAGGGGCAATTCGGGCAAATCGGATGGGTGATCGATCAGGTGTGGGCACGGAGTGCATACCGAGATGATCAGAGCCGTGCGCGAACGTGATCGAGGTGGGCGCGGCGCGGCGCCCTCTTGACTGCGCGGCATGACTGTGGATACGCGGCGGGTCGCTCAGCGCGGCTGTGCGCCGCGGCGCTGCGGCAGCGGGACGACCCCGCCGCGCGGCGCCAGGTCGAGCGCGGCCGGCGGCAGCCCCGCGACCTGGCACAGCAGATCGCACCACGCCGCCAGGTGTGCCGCCATGTCCGGCACCCCGCCGGGGCCCTCGGCCGGTGTCCAGGACGCCCGGATCTCGATCTGGGTCGCCGGCTCGCGCGCGGCGAGCCCGCCGAAGTAGTACGACCCGGCCCGGGTCACCGTGCCGCTCGGCGCGCCGTAGGACACCCCGCGCGCCTCCAGCGCACCCGTCAGCCACGACCAGGACACCTCCGGCAGCAGCGGATCGGCGCCCATCTCCGGCTCCAGCTCCGCCCGCGCCAGTGTCACCACGCGGAAGGCGCCGTGCCAGGCGTCGTCCCCGGCCGGGTTGTGCAGCAGCACCAGCCGCCCGTCCGCCAGGTCCTTGTCCTCGCTGCCCGGCCCCGAGCCGTGCTCGACGACCGCCGCCTCCAGCGCGTACGCGAAGGGGGCGAGCCGTTTGGGGGCGGGCGTCGGGTCGATCTCGATCTCCGGCCGCAGTCGGGCCGCACGAAGCGCCTCGACCGCCTGACGGAAGGGGATCGGGGCCTCGTCCGCGCTGTCCGCGAGGTGTTCGTGAGCCGCAGCCATGCCCGGAAGATTAGGCGGAACCGAGCCCGTATACGCGGAGGACACCCGGTTCGCGCGTCGCCCATTCGGAGGCCCCCTGGGGGCGCATGCGAAGATTTGGGGCGTGAGCGCCAACGAAGCCCCCGCGGGCCAGCAGCAGACCGGTACATACGACTCGGCCTTCCTCAAGGCCTGCCGGCGTGAGCCGGTGCCGCACACCCCGGTGTGGTTCATGCGCCAGGCGGGTCGCTCACTGCCGGAGTACCGCAAGGTCCGCGAGGGCATCGCGATGCTCGACTCCTGCATGCGGCCCGAGCTGGTCACCGAGATCACGCTGCAGCCCGTGCGCCGCCACGGCGTCGACGCCGCCATCTACTTCAGCGACATCGTGGTCCCCCTCAAGGCCCTCGGCGTCGACCTCGACATCAAGCCCGGCGTCGGCCCGGTCGTCGCGAACCCGATCCGCAGCCGCGCCGACCTCGACCAGCTGCGCGCCCTGGAGCCCGGCGACGTCCCCTACGTCACCGAGGCCATCGGCATGCTCGTGCGCGAGCTGGGCAGCACCCCGCTGATCGGCTTCGCCGGCGCGCCGTTCACGCTCGCCAGCTACCTCGTCGAGGGCGGCCCGTCCCGCAACCACGAGCACACCAAGGCCCTCATGTACGGCGACCCGCAGCTGTGGGCCGACCTGCTGGACCGCCTCGCCGACATCACCGCCGCCTTCCTCAAGGTGCAGATCGAGGCCGGCGCGAGCGCGGTGCAGCTCTTCGACTCCTGGGTCGGGGCGCTCTCGCCCGCGGACTACCGCCGCTCGGTGATGCCGGCCTCCGCCAAGGTCTTCAAGGCGGTCGAGGGCCTCGGCGTGCCGCGCATCCACTTCGGCGTCGGCACCGGCGAGCTCCTCGGCCTGCTGGGCGAGGCGGGCGCGGACGTCGTCGGCGTCGACTGGCGGGTGCCGCTGGACGAGGCGGCCCGCCGCGTCGGCCCCGGCAAGGCGCTCCAGGGCAACATCGACCCGGCGGTGCTCTTCGCCCCCCGCGAGGCCGTCGAGTCCAAGGCCCGCGAGGTGCTCGACGCGGCCGCCGGCCTCGAAGGCCATGTCTTCAACCTCGGCCACGGCGTCCTGCCCGACACCGACCCGGACGCGCTGACCCGCCTGGTGGAGTACGTCCACACGCAGACGGCGCGCTGAGCGGAACTGCTTTCCGCCGCGGGGCGTCGTGGAGGGCATGAACGCCACCCCCGACGCCCCGATAGCGGATCTCGCCGCGGCCTGGGAAGAGGTACGCGCCGAGTACTACGCGGACCACGACACCGAACGCGTCCTGGCCTGCGCCCACGCGCTCGCCGCCGACCCCGGTGGCGAGCGCGCCTGGCTGTGGACCTTCGGACTGCTGATGACCGCCGACTACGTCACCCTGCAGCCCGCCTCCGACGGCACCGCGGCCGCCGTCCTCGACGCGCTGCGCGCCACCGACCGGGCGCTGCGCGGGCACCCCTGCGGCCACGACGAGCACCCCTACGAGGGCGACCTCGACGAGCAGTTGCCGCGCCTGGTCTCCTACCTCCCGCTGCTGGAGCACGGCGCCGCACTGGCACAGGAGGCGGACGAGGGCGGCCGGCACTGCGCCGAGGTGTGGCGCTGCCCGCGCAATGTCGCCGGCTACGCCCGGGTCGCCATCGACATCCTCGCCCCGGGGACCACCGACGGCATTCCGGCCCGCCTGTCCACCGCCGAGCAGGAGGAGGCCGCCGACCTGGCCTCCCTCCTCGACGGCCACCCGGCGCCGGGGGTCAGCGTGTCCTGGTCGCTGTCCCACTACGGCAAGGCGCTCGCCGGGGCGACCGAGCCCGCCGAGCGCGCCGGGCTGGTCGTCATCGTCGCCGCGCTGTCCCGGTACGCGACCGGCCTCGTGGACTATCCGGGGCCGCTCGACGATCTGATCGCCGGGCTCGCGTCCGTACCGGCGGCGCCCGCCGAAGGGGGCTGCGGGCACGGAGAGGCGGCGCACCCGGTCCTCCCCGAAGCCCCCGAGGACGTCATCACCGCCGGGATGCGCCTGAAGAGCCCCAGCGCGCGCCGGCTGCTCGCGGAGCGCGGCGGCCGGTCCGGCGGGGGCGCGCCGCTGGAGGCCTGGCTGTGCCCGGCGTTCGTGGCGGGGCTGGCCCGTGCGTCCCTGCGGTGGGTGCGGGCCGCCCGCGAGGAGCTGTTCGGCGCGCTGGGGGCCGCGCGCTAGAGACGGGCATCCCCAAGGGCCTGTCCGGCGCCGATCCGCCGGACAGGTGCTGGGGATCAGCCGCCGTGGCGTCAGCCGCCGGCGGCCCGTACCGCCGCCGTCGCCTTGCGGGCCGCCACCAGCACGGGGTCCCAGACGGGCGAGAACGGCGGGGCGTAGCCGAGGTCGAGGGCGGTCATCTGCTCCACCGTCATCCCGGCGGTGAGCGCCACCGCCGCGATGTCGACCCGCTTGGCGGCGCCCTCACGGCCGACGATCTGCACCCCGAGCAGCCGGCCGGTGCGGCGCTCGGCGAGCATCTTGACGTGCATCGGGCGGGCGCCGGGGTAGTAGCCGGCCCGGCTGGTGGACTCCACGGTCACCGTGACGAAGCGCAGGCCGGCCGCGTGCGCCTGCCGCTCCAGCAGGCCCGTGCGGGCGATCTCCAGATCGCAGACCTTGCTGACGGCGGTGCCGACGACACCGGGGAAGGTCGCATAGCCGCCGCCCACATTGGCGCCGATGACCTGGCCGTGCTTGTTGGCGTGGGTGCCCAGCGCGATATGGCGGGTGCGGCCCGAGACCAGGTCGTAGACCTCCACGCAGTCGCCGCCCGCCCACACGGCGTCCTGGCCGCGCACCCGCATCGCCAGGTCGGTGAGCAGCCCGCCGGACTCGCCCAGCGGCAGCCCGGCCGCCGCGGCCAGCGTGGTCTCGGGGCGTACGCCCATGCCCAGCACCACCACGTCCGCCGGGTACTCGGCGTCCTCGGTCGTCACCGCGCGGGCCCGTTGCGCGGAGTCCGTCAGCACGCCGGTGACGGTCGTGCCGGTCACCGTCTCGACGCCCATACCGCACATCGCCTCGTGGACCAGCGCGCCCATGTCCGGGTCGAGGGTGGACATCGGCTGCGCGCTCTGTTCCAGGACGGTGACCTGGTAGCCGCGCCGGATCAGCGCCTCGGCCATCTCCACGCCGATGTAGCCCGCGCCGACCACCACCGCCCGCCGGCCCTCCGACTGCTCCAAGGTGTCGAGCAGGGCCCGGCCGTCGTCGAGGTTCTGCACACCGTGCACCCCCGGGGCGTCGATCCCCGGCAGGCCGGGGCGCAGCGGCCGGGCGCCGGTGGCCAGCACCAGCTTGTCGAAGCCGGTCCAGGACTCCCGGCCGCCGTCGTCCAGGTCGCGGGTGCGTACCCGGCCGCGGTCCAGGTCGAGTTCGGTGACCTCGGTCCGCATCCGCAGATCGATGTCCCGGGCGCGGTGCTCCTCGGCCGTACGGGCGATCAGCGCGTCCGGCCCGTCGACCACGCCGCCCACCCAGTACGGGATGCCGCAGGCGGAGTACGACGTGAAGTGGCTGCGCTCGAACGCGGTGATCGCCAGCTCGTCGGGCTTCTTCAGGCGGCGCGCCTGCGAGGCGGCCGCCATCCCCGCCGCATCGCCACCGACGATCACCAGCCGCTCCGCCGTCACCGTCGTCCCTCCGTCGCCACTCGTACCGCGGTACCGCCCTGCTCCGCCCCGTCGCCCCGGATGGTGCCGTGGATCGGCCCGAGCCGCTCGAAGGCCGTGGGGGTGGGCCGGCCGGGCAGGAACTCCTTGATCTGCCGGGCGCACTCCTCGGCAGCGGTGTCGGTGGTGTCGCACTCGATGTCGTAGATCCCATGGGCGTGCACCTGCGCCAGCTGACCGGCCGCCAGGCCCAGTGGGCGGTCGCCCCGGGACCGTTCGCGGCGCGCCAGTTCCTCGGGCGAGCAGCGGACACCGACCAGGACGACGTCCCGGTGCGGGAACAGGTCGAGGCAGTCGCGCAGTCGCCAGGGCTCGCTCAGCACATGGTCCACGATGACGGTGTTGCCGGCCGCCGCCATCCCGGCGACCGCGCGGTGGAAGCCCCGCCAGGTGCGCACGAGGGTGGCGCGCAGCTCGTCCGGTGTCAGCTCAGGGCGTGAGCGCATGCGGTGGAAGGCGTCCACGGGCAGATGGAAGCACGGCTCGTCGAGGGTGTGCAGCAGGGCCTCGGCCAGGCTCGACTTCCCCGAACTCGATGTGCCGTTCAGGAAAATGATCAGCCCGGACTCCGGGGCGGTCAGGTCGGGCACGGTCATCTGGGGCACCTCAGAACGGATAGGCGGCGGGCGTGGCGGAAGGACGCCGACCGATCAGCGTTCCATGACGAGCGCGAGCCCCTGGCCCACGCCGATGCACAGCGCCGCCAGTCCGGTGCCGGAGCCCCGGGCGGCGAGCTGGTGGGCGACCGAGCCGGCGAGGCGCGCACCGGAGGCACCCAGGGGGTGGCCGATGGCGATGGCGCCGCCGAACGGGTTCACCACGGACGGGTCGAGCTCCGGCCACTGGCCCATGCAGCCCAGCGCCTGGGCCGCGAAGGCCTCGTTGAGCTCGAAGGTGGCGAGGTCGGCGAAGCCGCGGCCGGACCGCGTGAGCGCGCGGCGTACCGCCTCCACCGGTCCCAGGCCGAAGAGCTGCGGCTCCACGCCGGTCACCGCGCTCGCGCGGATCCGGGCCAGCGGCTCGCGCCCGGTGGCCCGCAGGCCCTCCTCGTCGGCGAGCAGCAGCGCCGCCGCACCGTCGTTCAGCGGGGAGGAGTTCCCGGCGGTGACCGTGCCGCCGGCCGTACGGAACACCGGCTTCAGCTTGGAGAGCGACTCCAGGGAGGAGCCCTCGCGGATGGTCTCGTCGCGCTCCAGGTCCACGCCCGGCAGCGGCACCACCTCCGCCGCGTAGGCGCCCTCCTGCCAGGCGCGTACCGCCTTTTGATGGCTGGCCAGCGCGAAGACGTCCTGCTGCTCGCGGGTGATGCCGTGCTGATCGGCGATCTGCTCGGCGCCCTCGCCGAGCGACACCGTCCACTCCGGGCGCATCCGGGAGTTGACCATCCGCCAGCCCAGCGTCGAGGAGAACATCTCCTGGTGGCCCGCGGGGAAGGCCCGTTCCGGCTTGCGCAGGACATACGGTGCGCGGCTCATCGACTCCACCCCGCCGGCTACCGCGAGGTGCGCGTCGCCGTGCGCGATGGCGCGGCCCGCCTGGATGACCGCCTCCAGGCCGGAGCCGCACAGCCGGTTGACGGTCACGCCGGGGACGGTGACCGGCAGCCCGGCCAGCAGCACCGCCATCCGTGCCACGTTCCGGTTGTCCTCGCCGGCGCCGTTGGCGTCGCCGAAGCAGACATCGTCGATCCGCGCCGGATCGAGGTCGGGCGTGCGGTCCACCAGGGCCTTGAGCACATGGGCGGCGAGATCGTCGGGCCGGACCCCGGCCAGCGCACCGCCGTACTTGCCGACGGGCGTGCGTACCGCATCGACGATGTAGACATCCCGCAGGCGATGGTCGGTCATCAGGCGCTGTCCTCGCTGTCCCGGCTCGGCGGTCGGCGGGCGGTACGAAGATCGCCACCCGTCGCCCCGAGTCTTTGCCCGCCGGTGTCCGCTGTCAACGGGGTCCTCGGTCACCTTCCCCGCGACCGGCCGCGTCGCACGCGCCCGGGGCGGCGGCCGCACCGGCCCGCTCGGACGTGTGGGGGACGTCCTCGGCGCCGTCCGCCGGCTGCGGGCCGCCGCTACCGCCGTCCGTGTGCCGCCGGGCGCGCGGTCCGGCCGGCAGCCGGCCGCGGACCAGCCGCCACAGGACGTACACCAACGCCGCGGTCCCGGCGAACGGCAGCACCGCGCCGATCGCCACCAGAGCCCAGCGCAACGCCGTCTTCCAGGCGTGCCAGCCGCCGGACAGCGCGTCCGAGAAGGACGCCGGGTCCCGGTCACCGGGCGCCTCGGCGTCCGGCTGCCGCAGCAGCAGCGTGACGGTGGCCATCCCGGTCCGGCCCTTGAGCGACTTCCGCTCGGCCTCCAGCGACTCCAGGCTGGACTCCCGGGTGCTCAGCTCGGACTCCAGCGAGACGATGTCGCTGATCGTCGTCGCCTTCGCCATCAGCGCCCGGACCCGCGCCACGCTCGCCCGCTGGGACCTGATCCGGCTGTCGACATCCACCACCCGGTCGGTGACGTCCTTCGCGGAGACCTCGCGGGAGAGCAGCTTGCCGAGCCCGGACAGCCGTCCCAGCACCGCGTCGTACTCCTCGGGCGGCACCCGCAGCACGATCCGCGAGCGGTCGTGCCCCCGCGGGTCCCGGTCGGTGGTCTCGTCGGCCGTGTAGCCGCCCGCGCCGTCGACCGCCGCCCGCGCCCTGGCCAGCGCCGCCGCGACGTCCTTGGTCTGCACGGTGAGGGTGGCGGTGCGGATGATCTGCGAGGGCGCGATCCTCGGTGCCCTGCCGCCGCGGTCTCCCGGGCGGGCGCCGCCCTCCGTCGTCGCCCCGCCGCCGGCCGTCCGGCCCTCCGCCGCCCGGCTCGGTGCGACCGCCCCCTTCGGCGCCGCCGCGTCACCGGCCGCGGACTCGTCGCCCGACGCGCTGCACCCGGCGACCACCAGCGACGCGGCCAGCAGCGCCCCCGCCACGGCACCGTGCCGGGCCCGTGCTCCCCTCGCCGGTGCCGTCGCCCGACCCTCCTGCTGCCGTCGGCCGGAGGGGCCCCCGCCCTGCTTCGCTCGCCGCATGAACGCTCCCGGTCTAAGTGGCGTGCCGATGTTGCTCTTTCGACGGGTCGCCGCCGGCCGCGGTTGCCGGCCGCGGATCGCGATCCGGTCACGGTCCGGTCGGCGCGCTCTGAGAGAGTGGGGGCATGAGCGCAGCGCACACCGTTCCGGCCGGCGGGCCCGGCGGCACCGGTCACGTGGTCGTCATCGGAGGAGGCATCTCCGGACTGGCGGCGGCGCACCGCCTCCTGGACGGCGGAGCCCGGGTGACGGTCCTGGAGGCGTCGGACCGGCTGGGCGGCAAGCTGCGCGCGGGCGATATCGCGGGTGTCCCGGTCGACCTGGGCGCCGAATCGATGCTGGCCAGACGGCCGGAGGCGGTCGACCTCGCCCGCGCCGTCGGACTCGGCGACCGGCTCCAGCCGCCCACCACCGCCACCGCCCGGCTGTGGACCCGCGACGCGCTGCGCCCGATGCCCAAGGGACATGTGATGGGCGTCCCCGGGGACCTGGCGCCGCTCGCCGCCTCCGGTGTGATCTCCCCGGAGGGGCTGGCCCGTATCGAGGAGGACACCCGGCTGCCGCGCACCGAGGTCGGCGAGGACGTCGCCGTCGGCGAGTACGTCGCCCGCCGCCTGGGCCGCGAGGTCGTCGACCGGCTCGTCGAGCCCCTGCTGGGCGGGGTGTACGCGGGCGACGCGTACAGGATCTCGCTGCGCGCCGCCGTGCCCCAGCTGTTCGAGGCCGCGCGGACCAGCCGTTCGCTGCTCGAAGGGGTACGCGGCATCCAGGCGCGGGCCGCCGCCGCGGCCCATGTGACCGGCCCTGCGGCGACCGGCTCCGCCCAGGACAAGCCGGTCTTCATGGGCATCGCCGGCGGCATCGGGACGCTGCCGGGCGCGGTGGCCGACGCCGTGCGCGCCAAGGGCGGCGAGATCCGCACCGGCGCGCCGGTCACCGCCGTGGCGCGGTCGGCCGACGGCTGGCGCGTCGTGGTCGACGGCACGCCGCTGCTCGCGGACGCCGTCGTCCTCGCCGCGCCCGCGCCCGCCGCGGCCCGCCTCCTCGCCGCCGTCAGCCAGCCCGCCGCCGCCGAGCTGGGCGCCGTCGAGTACGCCTCGATGGCGCTGGTCACCATGGCCTTCCGCCGCGCCGACATGGAGCGGCAACTCACCGGCAGCGGCTTCCTGGTGCCGCCCGTGGACGGCCGCAAGATCAAGGCGTCCACCTTCGCCGGCAACAAATGGGGCTGGATCGGCGACGCCGACCCCGATCTCTTCGTCCTGCGCACCTCCCTCGGGCGCTACGGCGAAGAGGAGGACCTGACGCGCGAGGACGCCGAACTGATCGCCTTCTCGCGGGCCGACCTGCGGGCCGCGGTCGGCCTGACCGCCGCGCCGGTCGCTGCGAAGGTCACCCGCTGGGCCGGCGGGCTGCCCCAGTACCCCGTCGGGCACCTGGCACGGGTGGCCCGCATCCGGCACGCCGTCGCGCAGCTGCCGGGCCTTCGGGTGTGCGGCGCGCCCTACGACGGCGTCGGCATCCCGGCCTGCATCGCCTCGGCGCGCAGGGCCGCCGACGACATCCTGGACACCCTGCGGCCGCACGCCCGGCCCGGCGAGTGAGAATGGACGACATGACAGACGCTTCCACCCCCGCTTCCGCACCGCAGCCGCCCGCGGCGCCCGAGAAGGCCCCGAACGCCGGCAAGAAGGCCAAGGACCTCAACGAGGTCATCCGCTACACCCTGTGGTCGGTGTTCAAGCTGCGCGACGTCCTCCCCGAGGACCGCAGCGGCTACGCAGACGAGGTCGAGGAGCTGTTCGCGCAGCTCTCCGCCAAGGACGTGGTGGTCCGCGGCACCTACGACGTGTCCGGTCTGCGCGCCGACGCCGACCTCATGATCTGGTGGCACTCGGAGAGCTCGGACGCCCTGCAGGAGGCGTACAACCTCTTCCGCCGCACCCGGCTCGGCCGCACGCTGGAGCCGGTGTGGTCGAACATGGCACTGCACCGCCCCGCCGAGTTCAACAAGTCGCACATCCCGGCCTTCCTCGCCGACGAGCAGCCGCGCGCCTACGTGAGCGTCTACCCCTTCGTGCGCTCCTACGAGTGGTACCTCCTCCCCGACGAGGACCGCCGCCGGATGCTCGCCGACCACGGCAAGATGGCCCGCGGCTTCCCCGACGTGCGCGCCAACACCGTGCCGTCGTTCTCGCTCGGCGACTACGAGTGGGTGCTCGCCTTCGAGGCCGACGAGCTCTACCGCATCGTCGACCTGATGCGTCATCTGCGCGGCTCCGAGGCGCGGATGCACGTCCGCGAGGAGATCCCGTTCTACACGGGGCGGCGCAAGCCGGTCGCCGAGCTGGTCGCCGGCCTGGCCTGACCCGTTCCGCACAGCGGGGGGGGGGGGGGGGGGGGGGGGGGGGGGGGGGGGGGGGGGGGGGGGGGGGGGGGGGGGGGGGGGGGGGGGGAGGGGAGACAGGAAAAAAAAAGA
>NZ_JBVIRA010000021.1:0-188419 GCF_055576575.1 Streptomyces sp. NPDC033270 | reverse complement strand
CGTCTGGTGCGGTGCATCGCAAGGCGCCGGAGCGTCTCGATAGCGGAGCTATCGGGACGCTCCGGCAACGCCGCGAGGTGCCGCACCAGACGCCGCGGACCCGGCCATGACCCATCGGACAGGCCCTAGATGAGGTCCATGGCCGCGACCTCGTCGGGGCGGCCGTAGCTGACCGGGCCCTGGAAGCGCCGCCGGGCGGTGGCGAACCACCACACCGTCGCGATGATCAGCACCACCGTCAGCGCGATGGGTGCGTAGTTGAACGAGGCGGGGGTGATCGGGGACGCCTGGGGCAGCATGAACAGCACGTTGCTGACCAGGATCCAGGTCACCGCGATCGCCGCGACGGGCTTGCCGTAGCGGCCGAGGTTCCACGGTCCGGCCTGGAAGTCGTCCAGCCGCAGCCGCAGGAAGATGGGTACCGCGTAGGCGAGGAACAGCCCGACGACGTTGACGCTGACCACGGCCGTGAAGGCGGTGTGCGACCACCAGCCGGGCAGCACCAGCACCAGCGGACAGGCCGCCGCGAGCCAGACGGCCTTGACGGGGGTACGGGTGCGGGCGGAGACCGAATGCCACCACCGCGAGCCGGGCATGGCGCCGTCGCGTGAGAAGGCGAAGATCTGCCGGGTATTGCTGGTCATGTTGGCGAGTCCGCAGAACAGCATGGCGCCGATAACGATCAACAGCAGGAACTTCGCGGTGCTTTGGCCGAGCGCGTCGACGAGAATCTGCACCGGCGGCGCTTCGGCGGTCGCGGCATGGCCGTAGTCGCGGATTGCGTACACCAGGGCGAGCATCAGGATCAGCCCGGTGATCGCGGAGCAGGTGATGGCCCGCATGATGCCCCTGGGCGCGTTGACCGTCGCCTTCACCGTCTCTTCGGACATGTGGAAGCTGCCGTCGAAACCGGTGAAGGTCCAGCTGGTGACGAGCAGGCCCAGCATTCCGCCGTACATCGCGTGGGTGAAGCCGGTGTTGTTGACGAAGTGGGTCACGAAGGAAGGCGACTGATGGTGTTCGGGTATCAGGGTCAGCGCGCCGACGATCACCACCAGGCCGATGAGCAGCCACCACACGGAAATCCGGTTCACCAGCGCGACCAGCCGCACCGTATAAGTGTTCGCCAGCGCCTGGACGAGAAGGATGGCCGCGGTGATGCCGACCGTCTGCTGCGGTGTCGGTTCGTAGGACGGCCACTGCATGGCGATGAATGCCTGGATGAAGGTGGCGGCGGCGAAGTTGGTGGCGGCCGTGCCGCCGACCTGGCCGACGAAGTTCAGCCAGCCCGTGTACCAGGACCAGGCGCCCTTGTGCCGCTTGGCGAGCTTGCCGGCCGAGAAGTAGAGCGCGCCGCTGGTCGGGTAGGCGGAGGCGATCTCACCCATCGCGGCGCCGACGAACAGCACCATGATCGATACGGCGACCCAGCCGAAGATCAGGATCCGTGGGCCGCCGGCGTTCATCCCGAAACCGAAGGAGGAGAAGATCCCGGAAATGATGTTGATGATGGTGAAGGAGATGGCGAAATTGTCGAACGCCCGGAATCTGCGGGTCAGTTTCCTCGGATAACCCATGGCGTGCAGTGTCGCGTCGTCGTCGAGGGTGACGGGACTCGACGGATGGTGAGGGGATTTCGAGCGAGTAAGCGAGGTACGCTCGGACACAACCGCAACCTTTCTGGGGAATTCGTGGGGAGAATTGAGCGGGTTGAGCGGATCGAACGTTCGGCGCGCATGCGGAGAAGCTGTGGAGGTGCCTGAGAACGTTTCCAGGGAAATGCACGCGACACCTCCCGGCAACCGGCGTACGGCAGCGCCCGGCACACTCCCTCAGGCGCCATGCGGTACGGGGAGCCCACAGGAGCGTCTGGCCCTGGTCAACTGCTCGGCCGGATCGCCGAACGCACTCCAGGGCATGCGCGAGGCATAGGGCCCCATCGCCGTGAAGACCTCCCGTGCCTCGAATTCACGTTTCGCCATGAACAGCGCGTGCGCCAGGTACGCCAGGTCCAGGACCGGTGTGAAGCGGTAATCGGCAACCCGCGGAAACCAGTTGCGGTAGATGCCCATGGCGGTGCTGATCCACTGGGGCTGCTCCCATGTGCGGTCCGCGAGCAGGGCGGAGGGGTTGTAGTCCTCGACCAGCCCCACCAGCGGCAGCAGCCGCAGAGGCGAGTGGGCCGGGGCCCGCTGGCTCAGGAACGCGGCGACGTCCCAGCTCGCGCCGGAGGAACCGCCGTACCGGGTGAAGAAGAACGACAGGAAGCGGTGGTGCGCCTCGCGGTGCCAGGAGTCGAGCCGGAGGATGTGGGCGAAGAGGTACCACGGACCGGTCGGCGCGGTCAGCAGCCCCTGCGGCGCGGGGTCCTGGTGGCGGTCGAGGCGGGCCAGTGCCAGCTGGGCGACCCAGGGGGTGGGGTCCTCGGGCAGCTCCTTCGCCGCCCGCTCGCACGCCGTCTGCGCTATCCGGGCCAGCGCCCCCTGCCTCCGGTCCCCGGCATCGGCCATGCGCAGGGTGCGCAGCATCGCCACCCGCGCCCAGAGCAACGCCGCCTCCGGCCCCGGCTCTTCGGCCAGCCAGCGCTCCGCCAGGTCCGAGTCGGCGGCCACGGACGCCAGGACGAGCGAGCGGTGGGCGCGTACCTCGAAGTCCTCCCGGGCCTCCTTCAGCACCTCGTGCGCGCTGAGATACCGGCCGGCCCTGACGTCCATGCACGCCCGTGCCAGCGCCCGGTCGTCGGCCGCCGGACTCCATACGTACTGCCCCTCGAAAGAGCCGGCCGTCATGGTCCCCTCCCGGTCACGAAGGCGTCATCCCCCACACCGCATTCCAGTCGCGCCGAATTCAACTGGACCCTGTCACCGGTCAAGTGACAGCGGGGCACACCCTACTCACCCTCAACTCATTGCGAAAACAGTCGTCTGGAATATCTGGTTCCGCACCGTTTCGCCGCGATGAAATTGAAAAGGAAACCACTTTCCGGCCGACTCCCGGAGGCCCTCCGGTTTGCCACCCCTCGGAGTCGCAGCCACTACAGGTCAGTTATTTGGCATATTCACACCTTCACAAGCCCTTCACAAACGGACATCAACAACCGATACCCCTCCGCATCCGCCGACTTGAGCGCGAGCCGGCGGACCGGTGAAGGCCGGAATCGAGCCCCCGGGGCGAGGGCTGCGCCGACGGCACACGGCGAACGGAACGACGCCCACCGCGCCGCGCGCGGCGAACGACCGGTCGGACGCCCGCCGCGCACCCCACCACGACAACACCGACAGGTACAGACCATCCGACAACCATCCATGGATCACGACCAGCTGGCCGACGGTTTTGAGCCATGCCGGACGGGTGGGCGGCGCGGCATGGAAGTCAGGGCGGGCGGCCGCCATCTCACAGCGTTCCCTCAATTTCCCGTGCGCTTACGGAAGGAAACAACGGCCCGCCCGGACGCGGCCTGCCGCTCCGCCGCCCGACGCGGCTCCGCGCAAACACGGAATCGGCTCAAGAGCAACCGAAATTAGCGGAAGCTACTTTCCGGAACCGCTCGATCACATGTAGCGTTCGACTGGACCGGAGGCCGCGGCATCGCACCACGTCATGGCCGACCACAGGCGTGGACGCGAGCGTTCCCACGGCACGACCGGAGCGATCGCCCCCGCTGGGCGCACCTGCGACGGAGGTGCCAGCTCGCCGTCCACCGCCTCGACCCCGGGCTGCGTCGCGCACTGCTGCGCAACACCTGCACACCTTGAACGTCGAGCACCGCCATGTCTGTCCGTACACGCCTGCTTTGCAAGAGGAATGGGCCCAGATCATGTTTATGAACTCCTCGACGACCCCGCTTGCGTGGCGACCGGAGACCGGCTTCGGCCGTCCGGCGATAGCCGGGCCCGGCGAAGGGCCACCCCTGGCGGTCGACCGGCTCCCCGACGGCAAGTGGCAACTGACCCTGCACGACCTGGAACCCGTATCGGTGCACCGCCTGCCCTCGGACGAGGTCCACATCATTCTGGCACCACCGCGTGAGGAGCCGTCGGGCTCCATGGATCCGGCCCCGGCCGCCCGAGTCGCCCGGCCCGAGCCGATCCAGATCGACACCGCGGCCCGGACCGTCTTCATCAGAGGCCGCCAAGTCTGCCTGCCACGGCTGGAATTCGATCTGCTCGCCCACCTGGTACTGCATCCCCAGCGCGCCTTCACCCGGGAGCAGTTGATGGCCGCGGTCTGGCCCAGCTGCCAGTCCAGTACCCGCACCGTCGATGTCCACATCGCCCGGCTGCGCCGGCGCCTGGGTCCCGGGCTGCGCGACTCCATCAGCACGGTTTTCGGTATCGGCTACAAGTACCTGCCGGTCACGTAACCCGGCGCCGGCAGGGCGGCGGACGCCGCTCGTGCGCGCAACGGGCCGGTGGCCTGGGGGGGACCTCGGCCACCGGCCTTCGGGCTCAGCGGAACCGCGGATCCGCCCCCGGTCCCGGCGCGGCGGCGTTGAGGTGCGAGGGCGTGCCGGCCAGGGGCTCCTTGCGTACGAACGCCCGTCGCAGCGCGTGGTAGGGCTGCTCCGGGTCGAAGAAGATGTCGCGCATACGGGACAGTTCCTGCTCGCGATAGGCGTGCAGCGGACGTGCGGCCTCGTCGCGCTCCCGGGTGGCCTTCTTGCCGGCGATACGGGCCTGGACCGCGGGCGAGGACGCCAGCCGGGCCGCCAGGTGAGCGGTCCGGGACGCGAACTCCTGGGGCGGGCAGTCGACGATCCGGTCCACCAGCCCGAGCCGCTGCCCGGTCGCGGCGGTGATCGGCAGGGCGCGTGCGGTGAGTTGCCCGGCCACCTCGGAGCCCACCCGGCCCGGCAGGGTGTACGTCCAGTACTCCGAACCGTACAGGCCCATCAGCCGGTAGTGCGGGTTGAGCACCGACGCCGAGCGGCACCACACCTCGTCCGCGGCGAGCGCCAGCATCACCCCGCCGGCGGCCGCGTTGCCGCCCAGCGCGGCGACCACCAGCCGGTCGGTGGTGGTCAGGACGGCGTGCACCAGGTCGTCGATGGCGTTGATGTTGGCCCAGGACTCCTCGGCCGGGTCGGCGGCGGCCTCGATGACGTTGAGGTGGATGCCGTTGGAGAAGAAGTCCCGGCGGCCGCCGAGGACCAGCACGGACGTCGGCCGGGTACAGGCGTGGCGGTAGGCGGCCAGCAGCCGCCGGCAGTGGTCGGTGCTCATGGCGCCGCCGGGGAAGGAGAACTCCAGGAATCCGGCCGGGCCGTCCTCGCGGTAGCGGATGTCGCTCCAGGTGCGGGGGCCGTCGCCGGGATCGAGCGGGGCCGGGACCTCGGGGAGCGGCGGGAGGTCCTCGCCCAGCGCGAGCGTGGCGGGCAGGGTGAAGGTGCCGGGCTCCCCCGGGCGGCGCGGCCGGCGCAGTTGCGGGATCCACACCGCCCCGTCGGCCGTCGCCCGGCAGATCGCGCCACATCGGGTGGCGAGCAGCTCGCCCGGCCGGCCGGTCAGGGTGTCCTCCGGGTGGCCGCCGTGCAGAAACCAGGTGTCGCCGAGCAGTTCGTCCCGTACGCCGGGCTGGGAGTCGGCCGCGCGCAGGGTGCGTACGACGGTGCCGGTGGGGTCGCGGTGCCAGTCGATCCGGCGCTGCTCCTGGCGCAGGGGCGGCCGGGGGCGGCCGGGCTTCGCGGCGTCGGGCAGGGTGTCCTGGGGCTGCGGGCGATGGCTGCCGGACGCCACCCGGTCGACGGCCGAGAGCACCGCCTCGACCGCCGCGTCGGCGATCTCGTTGCGGTAGAGATCGCTCTTGCCCACTTCGGGTACGGGGCAGTCGGCCGCGGCCCAGACGTCGCCGGCGTCCATCTCCTCGTTGGCCTGCAGGACCGTGACGCCCCAGCGGTCCGCGCCCAGGTGCACCGCCCAGTCCACCGAGGACGGCCCGCGGTCGCCGACGGGTCCCGGGTGCACGATCAGGCAGGTGTATGCGGACCACACCTCGCGGGGCACGATCGTCTTGAGCATCGGCGCCACGATCAGTTCGGGGGAATGCCGGCGTACGACCTCCAGCAGCGGGGTCTCGCGGGTCACCAGCTCCACCCGCACATGGTGTCCGGCATCGCCGAGTTCGGCGTGGACGCGCTGCGTGAGGCTGTTGAACGCGCCGGCGATGAGCAGAATTCGCACAGCAGACTCCCTTGGGGCCGGGACCGGTGAGCGGGTAACCGGTAGTGATCGTTCCACCGCGGCGCCCGACGGCCTTTGGGACGTGCGCGGCAGGTCACCCGATCGGCGTCCGCCGTGCGGCGCAATACGGCCGCAATGCGGCGTAATGCCGGCGTAGATACCGCAGGGGAATGATGCCCGCCAACGAGTCGAAACCGAAGAATTCGGGCGTGACATGACTGCGGGTCACTTGGTTCCCGTCGTTGATCAACTCGACGGAATCTCGCCAAAGTTGGCGCACCGGCCACACTTCCACCCGCGTCGACATTGCCTTTGATTGACATTCACTTGGTAACACTTTTACCTTCTTGGCTATGGCATCAGTGCAGGTCAGCGCTGTGCCCCACACGTCTTCCGCACTCTTCCCGGAGGTCTCCCATGGAACAGCTCATCAAGAAGATGGCTCAGGACAACGTCTGGCAGAACTGGCTCGCCGCCAACTCCGCACAGCAGGCGGCGAAGAACGGCTGCATCAGCGCGGCGCCCAAGTCCGGCTGCATCAGCGCCACGCCGAAGGCCGGCTGTATCTCCTGACGCCGTATCCGCTGAGGGACCCGGGAGGGGGCACCGGCGGCGCTGCCGGCCGCCGCCCCCTTCCGGGCACCGCCCCCGCATGCGCCCCCAAGGGCACCGTTCTTTCGAGCCTTGACGAGGAATCCATGGATGGTCAGCCGACCGCCGAGGTCATCGAGCAGATCCGCGACATCCCCCTCTACCGCGAGTCGCTGGCGAAGGGGCACTTCCCCGTACTCGACAAGCCGGAGATCGCGCGCGGTTTCCCCGACAACTGGATGACGCCCCGGCTGGCCGCGGCCCTGGAGGCCGGCGAGGCGGAGTTCGTCCTGTCCACGGGCACCAACCACGCCCGCATGCAGATCATCCGGCCCCCGTACTTCCTGCTGCGCTCCTACTACCAGCTGTGGCGCGAGCACCCCGACATCGCCGACACCTGGGAGTCGGGCTGCCGGCGGGTGTCGCTGACCACGGTGCTGGCGACGGAGCATGTGGCACGGGTCAACGCCGCCCGCAGCGGCGTACCGCCCCGGCCGGTGCCCACCCTCGACGACCGGCGGCTCGACGAGCGCACCTGCTATCTCAACCTGCGGCTCGACCCGGCCCTGTGGGAGCGCGACGAGGTCGTGCGGATGCTCGCCGAGATCCGGACCGCCCGGCAGGCGCACCCCCGCGGCTGGTACCACCTCGACTGCTCCGGCTACCACCTGGCGCATCTGGTGCGCAAAGTCAGCGAATGGGGGCTGTGGGACGACTTCCCGCCGCCCGCCAGCATCATCCACGCCTACGAATACACCCCGGTGAACGTCCAGCGCTTTTTGCACCAGCACTTCGCCTGCCCCGTCATCGACCTGTTCGGCAGCACCGAGCTCGGCTATCTCTACTTCAGCGACCGACGCGGCACCTACTGGCCGCACCTCGACAAAATGAGCGTCGAACTCCACCCGGTCGCACCGGAAAGCACGATGTACGAGCTCATCGTCTCCAGTGTGCGCAACCCCTTCATGCCCTTGATCCGCTACCGCTCGGGCGACTGCGTACGCACGCTGGACGGCACACCGGACCCGTCGAGGATCGCCCAATTCTGCGGCCGCCAAAAGGAACTGCTGAGCACCCCGCACGGGCCGGTCGCCCAGGGCGATCTCGACCGGTGCATCGGCGAGGCGTCCTCGCACGTCTTCGTGCACCAATTGCAGCTGACCGGCGAATTTGAGGCGCTGCTGGCGTACACCACGTTCCACGGCGCGCCCCTCGGCGACGCGGAGGCCGCGGCGCTGGAGCACGGCGTCGGTGAACTGACCGGACGACGCTGCCGGATCGAACACCGCGCGCATATCCCCATCGGGCGGTCGGGAAAGTACGCCTGGCTCGCCAACGGCGCCTGAACCGCGCACCGCACCCGACCCCACCTTCGCACAGGAGAGTCATGACCAGCCGCCCGCGGATATCCGCCGACGATCTGAGGGACCTGCTCACAGACGCGTTGTACACCGAGGTGGTGGACCATTTCACCGCCAAGGACCCGGAACTCTCCCGTGAGTTCGTGACGCGGCAGGTCACCGAATGCCTGCGGTACCTCTACCTCGTCTCCCGGCACCGCGATCAGCTCGGCGGACTGTTCCTGCCGGTCGAGCAGGAAATCGACGAGATATGGCACTACCTCATACTGCAGACCCGCGAATACCGTGCCCTGTGCGAGGAACGGCTTCCGGGACGGTGCTTCATCGAACACCGCAGCATCGCCTATGAGGACTACCAGCAGGAGCCGGGCCGGGAGCAGGCGCTCGAAGAGGCCCTGCGCTGGATCCCGTTGTACTGCCGGGAGTTCGGCCCGTTCGACGAGGGCGCACTGCCGCACTGGACGATCGTGCGCTTCCTGCACCAGCAGATGAACCTGTCCCTCTCGGACATCGCGGCACTCGAACCCGTGTCGACCGCGTAGCAGACACCCTCCCGATCGGAAAGGAACCATGACGGCCAGGAACGGCGCGCCCGCCATGCGCGAAATCCCCGAACAGCGGCGCATTCTGGCCGTGCTGGTCTTCTCCCAGATCCTCAGCGGTGCGGGCCTCGCCGCGGGAATCACCGTCGGCGCACTGCTCGCCGAGGAGATGCTCGGCTCGACCGGTCTGGCGGGCGTGCCCAGCGCGCTGTTCACCGCCGGGTCCGCGCTCGGCGCCGTGGGCATCGGCCGGATCTGCCGGCGCTGGGGCCGGCGCCCCGGGCTCGCGCTCGGCTACGGCGCCGGGGCGCTCGGCAGCCTCGGCGTCGTCGCGGCGGCCGCCGTCGACAGCGCTCCGCTGCTCTTCCTGGGCCTGCTGGTGTACGGGGCCGGCACCGCGACGAACCTGATGGCGCGCTACGCGGGAGCGGATCTGGCCTCCCCCGCGCGCCGCGGCCGCGCGGTGAGCACGGTGCTCTTCGCCACCACGCTCGGCGCGGTGGTCGGCCCCAACCTGGTCACGCTGACCGGTCAGCTCGCGCACTCCTGGGGCATCCCGCGCCTCGCCGGGCCGTTCATGCTGGCCACCGCGGCGTTCGGAGCGGCCGGGATCGTCCTCGCCTTCCTGCTGCGGCCCGATCCGCTGCGACTGGCCCAGACGCTGGCCGAGAAGGCCTCGCAGGCAACCGACGGCGCCCCGGGGGCGGACGACCGGCCGGCCCCACCCCCGCAGCGCGGGCGGGTGGTCATGGGCACGCTGGTCATGGTCCTCACCCAGCTCGTGATGATCGCGATCATGACGATGACCCCCGTGCACATGCGCGCACACGGGCACGGCACCCAGGAGGCCGGGTTCGTCATCGCCCTCCATGTCGGCGCGATGTTCCTGCCGTCGCCCCTGACCGGACTGCTCGTCGACCGGGTCGGCCGGCTGTGGACCGCCGCCGCGTCCGGGGTGACCCTGCTGGCGGCCGGTGTCGTCGCGGCCACGGCGTCACCGCACTCCGTACCCGCGCTCGCCACGGCACTGATGCTGCTCGGCCTCGGCTGGAACTTCGGCCTGGTCAGCGGCACCGCCATCGTCACCGACGCACTGCCGCCCGCCAACCGGGCCGCGGCGCAGGGCCTGGTGGACGTCGGCATAGCCGTCGCCGGCGCGGCCGGCGGCGCGTCCTCGGGGCTGGTCGTGGTGGCCGGGGGATTTCCGACGCTGGCGCTGTCCGGCGGCATCCTCGCGCTGGCGATCGTGCCCCTCGTCGCCTGGGCCGCCAGACGGCCCGCGGCCACCGCTGCGGCTCCCGCGGCACCGCGGACGGAGACCGAGCGGGCCTGAACCCGGCCGGCAGCGACGGCAGGCGGGTACCCGGACGTCACTTCCGACACCTGCCGCAACATCCGAGAATGTCTTGAAACTTGATGTCATTTCTCGTTAGCACACGGGAAACCTATGTGATGCACTATTGGGGGACGTTTTAGTCGTGTGGACGATCCACGGGGGAGCGATGACGCGGAAGGGCACCGGCATACCCTGCACACCGGCGCTGCGCGCGTGCCGCTCCGCGCTGGCCGTCCTCGCCGTGATCCTGGCGTTCCTGCTCGGCGGTGCGTCAACGGCCGCCAGTGCGCCCGCACTTGCCACCGCAAAAGCCGGCCAGCCCGCGGGCACCAAGTCCGCCCAGCCCGTCGGCGACAACAACGAGGAAAAGACCAAGCGCGAGAACGAGCGCGGCAAGGCCCGCGGCTCCGCGCACACCGCCGTCGGGGTCCCCCGGCACGGCGGCCGGCCTTTGCCGTACGGCAACGTCGACCGGCTGCGCCACGGCGCCGAGGAGACCGACCCCGCTCCCGCACGCAGCTCGACCAAGGCCGCGTCGAGACCGGAGAGACTCCCCGTCCTGCACTGCGTCTTCCGCTGCTGAGGGCGGTCGTGGCGGTCTGCCGCACCCTCCGCACCTCGCATGTTTCCGCCACCACCCCCACAGTGGCACACCTCATCAGCAGGAGACCTCCCAGTGGAGACCTTCATCCAGCATGCCCGGGGCCTGACGGCCCGTATCGCCGACCGGCGTGAGGAGCAGGAGACCTACGGCCGGCTCGCGGCCGGCCAGTCGCCCCTCGCCCTGTTCATCACCTGCTCCGACTCCCGTGTCGTGCCGTCCCTGATCACCGGCGCGCGGCCCGGCGAACTGTTCGAACTGCGGACGGCGGGCAACGCCGTCCCCGCCTACCAAGAGGGCATGGCGGCCTGCGCGGAGGCCGCCACCATCGAGTACGCGATGCGCGTGCTGCAGGTGGCCGACATCGTGGTGTGCGGTCACTCGCACTGCGGCGCGGTCGGCGCCAAGGCCCGCGGCGAGGACCTGACCGGTGCGCCCGCCGTCCGCGACTGGCTGGCACAGCAGCTCTCCGACCAACTGCCCGACGACGCGGAGCCCACCGTCTCCGCCGCGGTCCAGCAGCATGTGCGCGAACAGCTCGACCGGCTGCGCGGCTACCCCTGTGTCCAGGAGCGGCTGGCCGCCGGCGAGGTGAACCTGCACGGCTGGTTCTACGAAGTCCACACCGGCATGGTGGCCGCCCACCATCCGGCCACCGACCTGTTCCTCCCGCTGTGAAGGCACAGGTGACCCTCATGAAGCAACTCACCTCGTTCCGGGCGGACTTCACCGCCTCCCTCGTCGTCTTCCTGGTCGCCGTCCCGCTGTGTGTGGGGGTGGCGGTCGCCTCCGGCGTACCGGCCGAGCTGGGACTCGTCACCGGTATCGTCGGCGGACTGCTCACCGGCCTGCTCCCCGGCAGCAGCCTGCAGGTCAGCGGCCCGGCCGCGGGTCTGACGGTGCTGGTCTTCGAGGCCGTCAAGGAGTACGGCGTCAGCGCGCTGGGGGCGCTGGTGCTGGCCGCGGGCGCCCTGCAACTGGCCATGGGCGCACTGAAGTTGGGGCGCTGGTTCCGGGCGATCTCGGTGGCCGTCGTCCAGGGCATGCTGGCCGGCATCGGTCTGGTGCTGATCGCCGGACAGCTCTACGCCCTCACCGACGCCAAGGCGCCGGGCAGCGGACTGGCCAACATCGGCTCGCTGCCGGGCCTGGTCGCCGACACCGTACGGTCCCAGACCGCGCTGAGTGCGCTCGCCATCGGCGCCGGCACCATCGCCGTCCTGGTGCTGTGGCCCCGCTGGCGGCGCGCGGCACGGATCCTGCCCGCGCCGCTGGCCGCGGTGGCGCTCGCCACCACCGCGGTCTGGGTGCTGGACCTGCCGGTCGCCCGGGTCGAGGTCAGCGGGCTGCTGGACGCGATCCAGCCTCCCGGCCTCGCCGACCTGGGCCGGCTCGCCGACATCGGGGTGATCGGCACGGTGGTGGCCTTCGCCTTGATCGCCTCGGCCGAGTCCCTCTTCAGCGCCGCCGCCGTCGACCGGCTCCACGACGGGCCGAAGACCGACTACGACAAGGAGCTGATGGCCCAGGGCGCGGGCAACGCCGTATGCGGTGTGCTCGGTGCGCTGCCGATGACCGCGGTCATCGTGCGCAGCGCCGCCAACGTCCATGCGGGCGCGAGGACCAAGGCCTCCCGGGTGCTGCACGGGGTCTGGCTGCTGGTGTTCGCCGCGGCGTTCCCGGCCGCGCTGGGCGTGGTGCCGCTGGCCGCGCTGGCGGGCGTCCTGGTGTACTCGGGCTGCAAGCTCATCCCGGTGCGCGCGCTGCGGCCGCTGTGGCGCGAACACCGCGGTGAGGCGGTCGTGCTGCTGGTCACCGCCATCGCGATCGTCACGGTGAACATGTTCGAGGGCGTCCTGATCGGTCTGCTGATGGCCGTCGTGAAGACGGCCTGGGAGACCTCCCATGTCCACCTCGAGGTCGACACCCCGGCCGACGAGGACGAGCCGGTGCTGGTACGGGCCGTCGGCAACGCCACCTTCCTGCGGCTGCCGAAGATCCTCGACCAGCTCGAGGCGCTGCCCGCCGACCGCGATGTGCGGCTCGACCTGAGCGGGCTGCGCCATCTCGACCACGCCTGTGGCGCGGCGCTGACGAACTGGGAGGAGCAGCACCGCCGTAGCCGTCAGACGGTGGAGCTGGTGTCCTGACCACGGGTCCCGGCTCGCCGCGCCGTAGGGGCGCGGCGGGCCGGGACCCGCAGCGCCACGGCCGAACCGAGCGCGAAGGCGAGCGGCAGGGGTACCAGCAGTGCGATGTTGGTACCCGTCGGCGCGTTCGTCAGCAGGCCGAAGTCGGCGCAGACCAGCACGATCACCGTGGCCAGGCCGGCCACGGCGAGCAGCGGCGCGGCCAGCACGCGCCAGGCGGGCAGCCCCCGGCGGTCGCGGCGGAAGAAGCCGACGACGGCGAGGGCGGCGAGCGCCTGCAGCAGCATGACACCGAGGATCCCGGTGCCGCTGGTCCACAGGAAGGTGACCGCGTAGGGGTCTCGGCCGGTGAGAACCGTGGCGAGAACGACGAGCAGGGCGATCGCCGACTGCAGGAGGACGGCCGCGGCCGGGGACCGACTGTGCGCGGTGACCGTGCCCAGGCGGCGCGGCAGCAGACCTTCCCGGCCGAGGGCGTAGAAGTAGCGGGTGGCGCCGTTGTGGAAGGCGAGGGTGGCGGCGAAGGTGCTGGTGACGATGAGGACGTGCATCGCGTCGGCGGCCCAGGCACCGGCGAACCGCCCGGTGGCGGCGAAGACCATGTCGGTGCCCGCACCGCCGTTGGCCACCGCCTGCACGCGGTCCGCCCCGTAGGCGTTGACGATCGTCCAGACCGTGAAGGTGTAGAAGAGCGCGAGGAATCCGACGGCCGCATAGGTGGCGCGCGGCACCGAGCGCTCCGGTCGGCGTGCCTCCTCGGCGTAGATCGCGGTGGCCTCGAAGCCGATGAACGCGCCGACGGACAGCACGAACATACCGCCGGCGCCCGCGGTGCCGAGGTGCTCCGGCGAGAGCGCCCCGAACTGCGGTCCGTCGGGCCCGCCGCCGTGCGCGCACACCGCGACCTCGAAGACGAGCAGGATCAACACCTCCAGCACGAGCGCGGCACCGAGCACCTTGGCGCTCAGGGTGACCCTGCGGTAGCCGAGGACGGCGATGGCCACGAGACCGGCCAGCGCCCAGGCCCACCAGGGCACCTGCACACCGGTCAGCGCCTGGAACCCCGACGCGGTGAACCGTCCGAAGACCGCGAGCAGACCGACCTCGATGGCGTTGTACGACAGCAGGGCCACATACGCCGAACCGGCGCCGGCCGCCCGGCCGAGCCCGCGCCCGACGTAGGCGTAGAACGCGCCGGCGTTGCGGACGTAGCGGCTCATCGCGGTGAAGCCGGCGGCGAAGACGGTCAGCAGCAGCCCGGACAGGAGGTAGCCCAGCGGCGCCGCCCGGCCGGCCATCGCGATCGCCACCGGCGCCGCACCGGCCATGACGGTCAGTGGGGCGGCCGCGGCCACGACGAAGAAGACCAGGTCACCGGTGCCGATGGCGTTCCGTTCGAGGGTGGTGTGGGCGGCGGGCGGCGCGGCGGAGCCGGGAGTGAACCGCTGGGTGGTCATGCGCGAGACCGTAGGGCGGCGGCACGGCCTGCGGAAGGGCGCGACGGACGGCGCGTTCAGGACACGGCGGCGGGGCCGGGATGATTGCGCGCGCCTTGCTTGTTGAGCGAAGGTCAGGCGATCACCGGCGCGCGCCTGCCGCTCGCCGGTGACCCGCACAACCCGGTCGGCGGTGACCGGTCGTTACCACACCGGTCACCACTCGTGTCTTGGCAGATGGGACGGACAGCATGCCTCTTCAGGGTGAGTACGAACCGAGCCCGGCGCAGTGGGTGCGCGATCAGGTCGCACTGTATGAGAGCTCGGGCGGCACGGAGGGCACCACGATGCGCGGGATGCCCGTCGTCGTCCTCACCACCCGGGGAGCGAAGAGCGGAAAGATCCGCAAGAGCCCGCTGATGCGGGTGGAGCACGACGGCACCTACGCCGTGGTGGCCTCCCTGGGCGGCGCGCCCCAGCACCCGGTCTGGTACCACAACGTCGTCGCGGACCCCCGGGTGGAGCTGCAGGACGGCCCGGTGCGGCAGGACATGACGGCGCGTGAGGTGACCGGCGAGGAGAAGGCCCAGTGGTGGCGGCGCGCGGTCGAGGCGTACCCCGACTACGACGACTACCAGCGCAAGACGGACCGGGTGATCCCGGTGTTCGTGCTGGAGCCGGCGGCCACACCGCACGACTGATCCTCAGAGCGTCACGAGCGAGACCTCGGTGGCCTTGACGCTGGCCCATACGGACACCCCGTCGGCGAGGCCGAGTTCGAGGGCGGCCGATGGAGTGATTTCGGCCACCAGGTCGGGGGCTTGCTGCGAGGTGACCAGTACCCGCAGCCGGCTGCCCGCCGAGGTGATCTCCCGTACGGTCCCGGGCCAGATGTTGCGGGGGCTGCCCGCGGGCTTGTCGAGGTGGAGCGACACGGCCTCCGGGGCGATGATCGCCAGCGCCCGGGAACCCTCCGGGAGGGGGTCGGCGACGACGAGACGACCGCCGGCGGCGAGCCCGAGACCGTCGCCGGCGGCGACGCCCGGCCAGGCGTTGCGGCCCAGCATCCGGGCGACCCAGGGAGAGCGCGGATGGCGGGTGACCTCGGCGGGCGGGGCGTCCTGGAGGGCTCGGCCGTCGTCGAGGACGAGGACGCGGTCGGCGAGCGAAACCGCTTCGACCGGGTCATGGGTGACGATCAGGCAGACGCCGCCGAAACCCGCCAGGTGGCTCCGCAGGGTGTGGCGGACATGCGCGCGGGTGGTCTGGTCGAGCGCGGCGAGCGGCTCGTCGAGCAGCAGCAGCCGGGGCCGGGCGGCGAGCGCCCGCGCCAGTGCGACGCGTTGGGCCTGCCCGCCGGAGAGCTGGGCCGGTTTGCGGTGCGCGAGATGGCCCACGCCGAGCCGGTCGAGCCACTGCTGCGCGGCGCGGCGGGCCTCGGCGCGGGCGGCGCCGTGGGCGCGCAGGCCGTATGCCGTGTTGCTCAGGGCGCTCAGATGCGGGAAGAGCGCGCCGTCCTGGGGGACCCAGGCGACGCCGCGGCGGTGCGGGGGCAGAGTGGTGACGTCGGTGTCGCCGAGGCGGAGCGTGGCGTGGGCGCGCGGGGTGAGGCCGAGCAGGGCGCGCAGCAGGGTGGTCTTGCCGGCTCCGTTCGGGCCGACGACGGCGATGGTGGTGCCCGGTTCGGCGTCCAGGGTCAGCTGGTTGAAGCCGGTGACGTCGGCGTGCAGCGGCCAGCGCTCCCGGGCGGGGGCCGACGGGGGGGCGGTCGGTTCGCCGGCGGTGGTGGCGGGGGCGGGAGGGTCGGTGTCCTCGGCGGCCCGCACGTCGCGGGCCGGGCGGCCGGTGGTGGCACCGGTCCAGCGGCCGCGCAGGCAGATCAGCACGGCCATGGCGATGACGAGCAGCAGCAGCGAGACCGAGGTGGCGGCCTCCGGGGAGTCCTGGAGCAGCAGATAGACCTGGAGCGGCAGGGTCTGGGTGGTGCCGGGCAGATTGCCGGCGAAGGTGATCGTGGCACCGAATTCGCCGAGCGCGCGGGCCCAGGTCAGCGCGGCGCCGGCGGCGAGGCCGGGGGCGACCATGGGAAGGGTGACCGTGCAGAAGACCCGGACGGGTGAGGCGCCGAGGGAGGCCGCGGTCTCCTCGTAACGGGGGCGCAGCCCGGCGAGCGTGCCCTCCAGGCTGATGACGAGGAACGGCATCGCGACGAAGGTGGCGGCGACCACGGCACCCGAGGTGTGGAACGGCAGCACGATGCCGAAGGTGTCCTCCAGCCAGGGGCCGAGGACTCCGCGGCGGCCGAAGCCGAGCAGCAGGGCGACACCGCCGACGGTCGGCGGCAGCACCATCGGCAGCAGCACCAGCGAGCGGACCAGCGCCTTGCCGGGAAAGCTGACCCGGGCCAGCAGCCAGGCCAGCGGTACGCCCAGGAGCAGCGACAGCCCCAGCGCCCAGAAGGAGACCAGCAGCGAGAGGCTGAGTGCTTCGGTGACGCCCGGGCTGGTCAGATGGGTGCCCAGCGCGCTCCAGGAGGTCCGGGCGAGGATGCCGACGAGCGGCATCAGCAGGAACGCGACGGCGACGAGCGCGGGCACCGCCAGCGCGACGGGCGTACGGGTGCCGGGCGCGCGGCGCCGGCCCGCCGGGCGCGCGGCCGGGATGCGAAGGCGTGTCATCGGGCGTTCCTGGGACTGGACGGTTCCTGGAGTCAGGGCTGACCGGATCGGCGTGAGCCGTGTCGAACGGCGGCGCGCACGGGGCTGTCCGCTCCCCCGAGCCGGACAGACCCGTGCGCGCCGCACACCGTTACGGCTGCTGGAAGCCCGCCTGGCGCAGGAGCTTCTGCGCCGCCGGCGTGCTCAGCCACTTCACGAACGCCGCCGCGGCCGCCGAGTGCTCAGAGGCCTTCAGGGTCGCGGCCGGGTAGGAGGCGACGGCGTTCTGGGCGTCGGGGATGTCGATGGCGTCGACCTTCTTCGGCGCGGTGGCGGCGTCCGTCTTGTAGACCAGGCCGGCGTCGGCCTCGCCGAGCTCCACCTTGCTGAGGACGGCGCGGACGTTGGGCTCCTGGGAGACCGGCTTGACCGTGAGCTTCTGGGCGTCCAGCACCTGCTTGCTGTAGCGGCCGACCGGCACCTCGGAGGCGGCGAGCACGACCTTCAGGCCGCTCTTGGTGAGGTCCTTGAGCGCGGTGATCTTCTTCGGGTTGCCCTCACCGGTCGCGATGACCAGGCGGTTCTTGGCGATGACGATCGGGGCACCGACGTCGACCTTCAGGCTGTCCATCGTCTTGGTGTCGGCGGTGACCAGGGCGTCGGCGGGGACGCCCTCCCTGACCTGGGCGGCCAGCTCCTGGGAGCCGGCGAAGGAGAAGTTCACCTTCGTGCCCGGGTGGTCCTTCTCGTAGAGCGCCCCGGCCTTCTTGAAGACATCGGTCAGCGACGAGGCGGCCAGCACGGTGAGCTCCGCCTTGGTGGCGCTGCCGGACTTCGCGTCGCCGTCGTCCTTCTTCTTGTCCGCCCCCTTCCCGCAGGCGGCGAGCGGAACGAGCAGGGCGGCGGTGACGATCGCGGCGGCAGCGCGGCGCCCGGTGATGAGCTGAGGCATGAGGCGGGACTCCTTGTGACGCGGGACGGCGGGCGCCGCCCGAGCGGATGGGAAAAGCCGCGCCGTGGACGGGCGACGCCGCTGGGGTGGGGCAGCTGACGTCGGCACGGTGGGGGCGCTCCGGCTGTGGTGCTGCCGCGGTCGGTCAGGTTCGCTCGGTCAGGTGCGGTCGATGTGCACGCTGGTGGACTTCACACGGGCGGTGGCCTGCATGCCGACCTCCAGGCCGAGCTCCTCCACCGCTTCCCGGGTCAGCAGGGACACCAGGCGGTGCGGACCGGCCTGGATCTCGACCTGGGCGGCGACGTCGCCGAGTGTGACGGCGGTGACGATGCCCGGAAAGGCGTTGCGCGCGGAGGTGTACGAGCCGTCGTCCTCACCGGTGCCGTGCTGCGCCACCTCGACGGAGAAGGCGGCCAGATCGCGGCCGTCGATGAGGCGGCGGCCGCTGTCGTCGCGATGGGTCGCGACTTTGCCGGCATCGGCCCAGCGACGCGCGGTGTCCGGGCTGACGCCCAGCAGCCGCGCCGCCTGACCAATCGTGTAGGACTGCATGTGCGACAAGATATGCAGCGCCAGGTCGCATCTGCAATCCACCGGCCAAACCTATATGGCAGATGCCAACCCATGGCTGAGCCACTTGGAGGAACGGACGAAGACGAAGTGCGGTGCCACCTTCGCGGCCCGCCCCGCACCCCCGTCCCCCGTAGCGCCGGTCCGTCGGGGTCCCGCACCCGCTACGGCCGCCCTGGCGGGGCGCAGGTGCCGACCCAGATGCCGGTGATCGCGCTGATGTAGCGCGCCCCGCACCGGTCGGAGGGGACCACGAGCTGGCTGCCCGCCCCGTCGAGCGCGCGCCCGTCCATGGCCGTGGCCAGCAGGATCGGCGCATCGCCGAAGTCCGGGTCGATCTCCGCCCAGGACAGCACCGTGTGGTGCCCGTCCCCGCCGGTGACGGCGAGCAGATAGCGCGAACGGTCCTTGCGCCGCCAGGCGTCGAAGGCGGGCTCCGCCGCGTCGATGACGTCCCGCAGCAGCGGCCCTTGGAAGGTGTGGTGCTGCGGCCCGTTCTTGGCGCAGTCGAAGACCACCGCGGCGCGCCGCTGCCGCCACCGCTCCCGCAGGTCGGCGACGGTCAGCGCGAGCGGACAGCGCAGCTGACCACCGATCACCAGGCGCCGGGGATCGGCCCGTACGGCCTCCTCGGGCGCCGTCGGGCGAACGGCGGCGGCGCGGGACGGCGGGTCGATGCGGCTCGTACGCGTCATGGGAGTCCCCCTTGAGGCGATCCGTGCAGCGGCTGCTGCCTCCCAGTGATGCCCGAGCGGGTCGGGCCTGAACCACACATGCCACCCTCATGTGAGTCTCCAGTTTGCCGCTGTGAGGGCAATTGGGGCATGAGGGCGGCATATCCGAGGTTTACGATGTTGGGACCCGCATTCGCCTCGCGAAGGTGAGCGTGCCGGAGCACGCCTCCGGCAGCCGCGCAAGGAGCCAGCACATGCACGTCCGAGATCTCCTCCAGGTCGATTCGCTCGATCTGACCCTGCTGTGGGGCGAGGGCTCCCTGCTCGACCGGGAAATCCGCGGGGTCACCACCACCGACCTCGCGGACCCGGCGGGGTCGGTGCGCCCGGGCGAACTGGTGCTGAGCAATCTGGGGTGGTGGACGCCCGGCGACGACCGCACACAGGCCGACCGCTTCGTCGCGGCGCTGCGCTCGGCCGGTACCGCCGCACTGCTGGCCGCCGAGAAGGCGCCCGGCGAGATCCCCGGCGCACTCGTCGACGCCTGCCGTGCGCACGAAACCGTGCTGGTGGCGGTGCCCGCGCACACCACCTTCCGGGCCGTCACCGAGGCGGTGCGGCCGGACGAGCGGCGGGCGGTCGACGAGCTGGTCGCGCTCGTCGACGCCGGCCCGGCCGACGGTGCGGCGCTCGACGCCGCGCTGCGCACCTGCGGACTGCCCGCCTCCGGCCCGTACCGGGTGGTGGTGGCCACGCTCGGCGGCGCGGACGGCGACGGGGCGGTGGACGCGCTGACCGAGGCGCTGCGGCACTCCCCCGGTGAGCCGTTCGCGACCGGCGGGCTACCGGGAGGCGAGGCGGTCGCCGTCGTCCCCACGGCATCGGACGCCGAGGAACGGTACGGACGCACCCCGTCGGGCGGCGTGTGGCCGGCTCTGCACACCCCTCGGCAGACGCCGCTGCACGCGGGGGTCAGCGCCCTGGTGACCGCGGCCGAGGGACTGGGTTCCGCACTGGAGCAGGCCCGTTACGCGCTGGCGGCGGCCCGCTCCGAGGCACCGGACGGTTCCCGGGTGGTCCGCGTCGACGACCTCAGCACGATGGGCCCCCTGTTCGCCGGGGTCCCGGCCGATGTCCGCAGGGCCTTTTGCAGCCGGGTGCTGGGCCCGCTGGCGCGCGGCGGCTCCGCCTCGCACCGGATGCTGCTGGAGACCCTGGAGGTCTTCCTCGCCCAGCACGGGTCCTGGTCGCGTACGGCCGAGAAGCTCCGGCTGCATGTGAACACGGTGCACTACCGCATCCAGCGCATAGAGATGCTCACCGGCCGCGACCTGTCCCGGCTCGACCACAAACTGGACCTGCGGGCCGCACTGCTGTGCCGCTGAGTCTGCCGGGCCACTGAGGCAGCCGCGCCGGCGCCCGGCCTCCCCCGCGCGGGCGGCTCAACTCCGGTCGCCCGGCCGGTCGATGTGCACGCTGGTGGACTTCACCCGGGCGGTGGCGGTCACCCCGACCTCGATGCCCAGCTCCTCGACCGCCTCCCGGCTGACGACCGACACCAGCCGGTGCGGCCCGGACTGGATCTCGACCTGGGCGATCACATCGTCCATGGTCACCTTGGTGACGATGCCCGCGAACGAGTTCCGTACGGACGTCAGCACATCGCCCGGCACCGGATGCAGACCGGCGGCGCGCTCCTTGGCGAACGCCGCCAGGCTCACCCCGTCGATCATGCGGTTCCCCGCACCGTCCCGGTCCATCCGCAACCGACCGCCGTCGGCCCACCGGCGGACGGTCTCCGCACTCACTCCCAGCAGCCCGGCTGCCTGACCAATGCTGTACGTCGGCACCTTGGCACTCTAGGGCAGCGGGGGCGAAAGCTCGCCGCCTCACCCGCTCAGATGGCGCCCGAAGAACTCGCGCACCCGCTGCCAGGCCTCCTGCGCGACCTGCGGGTGGTAGCTGGGCCGGTTCACCGCGAAGAAGGCGTGTCCGGCGCCCTCGTACGTATGGAACGCGTGCACCTTGCCGTGTTTGCGCAGCGCGTTCTCCAGCTCCGCCGTCTCCGCCGGGGACGGGTGCTGGTCCTCGGCCCCGAAGAGGCCGAGCAGCGGGCAGCCGAGGTCCTTGGTCAGATGGACGATCGGCTCGACGGCGAGCGGGAAGTCCTCGGGCGGGTGGCGGGTGATGAAGCCTCCGTAGCAGTCCACGGCGGCCTGCAGATCCAGGCTGCAGGCCGCGAGGAAGGACTGCCGGCCGCCGGAGCAGTACCCGATGGTTCCCACGCGGTGGTTGGAGGAGCTCAGTCCGCGCAGATAGCGGGCGGCCCCGGCGACGTCCCCGATCAGGCGGGCGTCGGGGACCCCGCCCCGCGCGCGGGCCACCGCGGCCGCGTCGTCCGGTTCGGCGCCGGGCGCTTCACGGCTGTAGAGGTTGGGGCAGACGGCCAGGAAGCCCTCGGCGGCGAACCGGCGGGTGATCTCCTTGCTGCCGGTGTCGTAGCCGGGCATGTGGTGGATGACCACCACACCCCCGAGCGGTCCGGGGACGAGCGGCCGGGCGGCGTACGCCTCGATGAGGTCGCCGCCGTGGCCGGTGAGGGTGACGGTCTCTGCCAGGAGTGCGTCGTACATGGGGTCCCTGCCCTTGCCTCGGTCGGTGGCGGTGGGGGCGCGGCGGCCGCTCCCTCGAAGAGATCTTCCAGCGCCGGGAGCGCGTCGTGCGGCAGGCGCTCCCGGTCCGCGACCGGCCGGCCGATCCATCCGGCGCTCACGCCGAGGGACGCGCCCCTGAGGGGCGAACCCGCCGAGCTTCACCCTGAGGGCCGTCGCCCGGGCAGCCGCCACGCATCACCCGGCCCGCCGTCAACTCCCCTTGAAGAGAAGGGAGTTACCGGAGGAAACGCCGACGTCACACATGACGTGATGTCACACGAACCGCCTAATGTTCCGTTTTTTCCCGTTGCGTCACATAAAAGCCGATGTGAATCTGGTATCCCATTCGCCACAAGGAGTTGATCGCATGGTTACTGACCGCACAGCGCCCGTCGAGACGGCCACCCTGGCCGCAGAGGTCGAGGGACTGCTGGAACCCGCCGAGTCCGACGGTGTCTTCCGCGACACCCGCGAGTGCGGAGGTGTGCTGCTGCTGGCCGCGCTGCTCCTGCTCTCGCCGCCCACCCCCCGGCCCAAGACGGACACTCGCTGAGGGGACAGAGCGTTGGCTGAGCAGACGCAGGGAGCAGTCCCGCTGAGCGCTGCGATCGCCGATGCCGCAACAGAGGTCGCCCTCGCCCTGCGGGGTGAGGGCGACCCCTATGCGTTGTCTGGCATTCTGCGGCAAGAAGATGCGCTGACCCCAGCCGCCGTTCGGGTGCTCGGCGCCGACGCGCTCGCGCCGTACGCCGTGGAGCACCGGGCGGCGCCCTTCGGCGCGGACGACGAAGCGGTGGTCCGGCAGGCGCTCGCGGCCTATCCGCCGGGCGCCGATGCCTCGCAGGTGTCGGTGTGGACCTACCGGGGCCTGGTCGAGGCCTCGCACGCGTTTTTGCCGGGAGGCGCACAGCACTGGCCGCCGGCGCCCGACGCCGACACCGAATGGGTGGGGCTCGACCCCTGGCCGAAGCTGTCCCACCGGGTGTCGCAACTGGCGTCGCTCGCACTGCCCAAACTGGCACCGGGTCTCGCCGAGCAACTGGCCACCCGTACCGACGATCTGTCCCGCGGCTTCGTCCGGGCGGTACGCCGGCGGGACTGGCTGCAGGCGGCCGGTCTGGGCCGCTGGCTGGCCCGGCTGCCGGAGGTGCCGCAGACCCTGGGGCTGGACAGCGGGCTGGCGTTCGTCCGCCAGATGGGTGGCGCCGACCCACGGGTCGCGCTGCACGTCGTGGCCGCCCAGCGCTTCCACGGGCGGGGCTGGTGACCGCCGCCGACAGCGACCCCGGGCTGCTGGACCAGATGGTCCAGGGCAGCCTGGGGTGGCTGGAGGAGTCGCGCGGGCTCTTCCGCCTGCCTCCGAACGTGACGACCGACGCCGACCCCAATCTGACCCTCAAACCCCTCGGCGAACTGGCCGAACTGACCCAGCTGATCGGGGTGCTGCACCCGCGGGACGACATCCGCCAGACGGCCCGCGGTCTGTTCTCGTTCGCCTGGAACGAGACCCGGGACGGCGAGCTGTTCGCCGAGCTGATCCGCGGTGAGCCGTTCGCCACCTATCCGGCGGAGCTCTACGGGGTCTTCGCCCAGGCCGGGCTGCGCCATGCCGAGGCCGACGATCTGCTGCAGACCACCATGCGGCTGCGCGGCTGGCGGGTGGCGCGCGAGGACCACACCCGTACGCTCGGCGTGCTCAACACCGAGCGGCGGATCGGGTTGCGCCCGCACGCCGACTTCGCCGCCGTGCTGGCGCTGACCGGCCTCGGCCGGCTGCCGGAGCCGTGGGCACTGGACCGCAAGGCGGCCTACGGCGTGACCCATGACGTCTTCCACCTCACCGACTGGGGCCGCAACCGGCAACGGCTGTCCCCCGAACTCGCCGGCTATCTGCGGCTGTGGGTCCCCTCCTGGCTGGAGAACTGGCTGGAGGAGGAGTTGTGGGACCTGGTGGGCGAGCTGCTGGCCGTGGCGGCCTGCCTGCCCGCGGCTCCGTACCACGCGGCGGCCTGGCAGCGACTGGCCGCAGCGCAGGCGGCCGACGGCAGCGTCCCGGAGAGGGGCGCGGCCCCGTCCTCGGGCGATCCGTCCGAGGCCTTCACCGCCTGCTACCACTCCACCCTGGTGACCGCGTTCGCCGCCACCCTCGCCCGGATCGCCGCCGACGAGGCCGAGGCCGGTCCGTCGGCCGGCGGGCCGGCGCTGGTGGGCGGGCGGACCCTCTGTGAAAGCGAGACAGCCCCGTGATGGTGACGGCCGCATCCCCCGCCCTGCTGCACGGTGTCGGCGACCGGGCGCTGTCCTGGCTCGACGAGCACCGTGAGCGCTTCCGGCTGACGCCCGAGGACTTCGCCACCAACGGCGCGGTCGCCGAACGGCTCAAGCCCATCGGGGAGCTGGCGATGAACATGCAGGTGCTGTTCCGGGAGGGCGTGGCCGGGTCCCGGCAGAAGACCCGTGCCGGGCAGCTGCTGGACTTCGCCTGGCGGGAGCTGCTGGACGGCGGCAACGTACTGGCCCGCCTCCAGTGCGACGAGCCGCTGTCCCCCGTGCCGCTGGAGGTCTATGCGCCCTTCCACGAGCTGGGCCACCGTCATCCGGGTCTGGAGGAGCGGGTGGAGGTCTGCCGGCGCATCGGGACCTGGACGGCGCTGGAGATGTCGCCCAACCGGCGGCTGGGTGTGCTCAACGCGGAACGCAAGCTGGGCCTCGTGCCCAGCAGCGACTTCGGACAGGCCGTGGCCCGCACCTGGCTGGGGCAACTGGCCGAACCCTGGACGGTGCAGCTGCACATCGCCTACGACATCACCCACACCGTCTTCCACCTCACGAACTGGGGCGAGAACCCCGAGGGCATTCCGCCGGCCGTCGCCGACTACCTCACGCGGTACCTGCCGGCCTGGATGAACGACTGGGCGGACCTCGAACACTGGGATCTGCTGGGCGAGCTCCTCGTCGTCGACGCCTGTCTGCCGCGGCCCTCGCTGGACGCGGCGCTGTGGGAGCGCTACGCCGCCGCGCAGTCGGACTGCGGCGCGATGCCCGTCCGGCGCCGGATGCCCGAGGGGGACCCGGCATACGTCTTCGACCAGGTCCACCACCCCACCCTGGTCGCCGCGTTCGCCTCCGCGATGGCCACCTCCCGGGCGATGTCCGCCGTCTGATGGGCTCGGCACGCGGCGCCGCGCTCGCCGACCGCCTCGCGGACGCGGTCACCCTGATCGACGCCCCGGACGTGGTGCTCGCGGTCACCCGGGGCGGCCTGCGCACCGTGCTCACCGGCGGCACGGCCCTGACCCCGCCCACCCCGCGGCATGCACTGCGCTACGAAGTGGGCTCGCTGTCGAAGACCTTCACCGTGCTGCTGCTGGCCGACCTCGCCAGGGCCGGGGTGCTGGCGCTGGACGATCCGCTCGCCGCGTACCTGCCGGGCCGGTCGCTGCCGCACCCGTACTCGCGGCGGATCACCCTGCGGCATCTGGCCACCCACACCTCGGGGCTGCCGCGGATCCCCACCGACCTGATCCCCGGCGCCCTGCTGCACCCGTCCGTCAACGGGTACGCGACCTACGACACCGAGCGCCTGCTGCACACCTTCGCCCGGACCCGGCCCCGCAACCGTCCCGGCACCCGCTGGCGCTACTCCAACTTCGGGCTGGCCATGCTCGGCCCGGCGATGTCCGAGGCCGCGGGCACCGGCTACCCGGCCCTGCTCACCGACCGCGTACTGCGCCCGCTCGGGCTGACGGACACCACTCTGGGCCCGGGGGCCACCGGCACCGACGCCATCGGCCACCGGGCGAACGGGGTGACGCCGGTGCGCAGCACCGACATGGGGGCCTTCGCCGCCGTCGGGTCGGTCCGCGCCACCCCCGGGGACCTGCTCGGCTACCTCGAAGCGCACCTCTCCCCCGAGGACACTCCGCTGGCGCTGCCGCTGCGCGACGTCCAGGTCCCGTTGCTGCGCCGCGGCTGGCGGCGCCGCAACACCCACACCCTGACGTGGTTCCAGCACCCGGCCCCGCGCGGCCCGTTGCTCTTCCACGTCGGGGCGACCTTCGGCCAGCAGGCGTTCCTCGGCTACCACCCGGCGTCGCACACCGGCCTGGTGGCGCTGGCCACCCGCCGCGGGAACGGTTGCCGGATGATCCCCACCGCCTACGAGCTGCTGTACACGCTGGCCAGCGCGCCCGCCGTCTGAACCGGGTCGGCGCTCACAGGTCGCCTGCCAGGACCCGGGCGAGCGCGACCTCGGGGCGCTCCTCGCTGGCCTGGTGGAAGAGCTCCGCGTAGGCGTCGTCGCCGATCGCCGCGCGGGCCCGCCGCTCGCACTCCTCGCGTACCGCGCGCAGCTCGGGAGTGCCTCGCTGGGGATGCCCGACGGTGCGCCAGACGGCCTGGCCGCATCCGTAGACCCGGGCGGCCGCGGCACCCTCGCCCTGGGCCGCCAAGGCGGCGGCGAGCAGGTCCAGGCCGAGGGCGATCCCGAACTTGTCGCCGATGTCCCGCTTGGCGGCGAGCATGGCGCGGGCGTGCCCGGCCGACTCCGCGGGCCGGCCCTGGAAGAGCGCGACCAGGGAGAGCTGGTAGTCGGTGTAGGAGCGGGTCCAGTGTTCGCCGCGCTCCACACAGCCGCGGCGCAGTGCGGTGGCCTCGGCGCGGCCCTCGTCGAGCTTGCCGAGGTTGGTGAGCGCGAAGATCCGGATGAGGTGGCAGCGCAGCCGTCCGGGTGAGTCGAACGGGGTGGCGGGCGGCGCCCCGAGGACCTGCTCGACGACGGTGTACGCGGACATCGGCCGGCCGGCCATCAGATGGGTGAGGCCGATCAGGTAGCCGGCCTGAAGCACCTCCTCCGCGTCGTCGCCCGCCCGCGCCGCGTCGGCGCACTCCGCGCCCAGGGCGTCGGCCAGCGACAGATCACCCTGCAGGAGTACGGCGACGCCCAGCGCCCACAGTGCCCGGGTACGGGCCCGGCTCGGTCCCTGGTGCGCGGCGAGGGCGCGGGCGGTGTAGTCGCGGGCCTCGTGCAGATGGCCGCAGCAGCTCCAGAAGAAGCCGATCGAGGCGCTGAGTTCCTGGGCCTGCTCCGGGGCGGTGGCCAGGAGGTGGTCCAGGGCGGTGCACAGGTCGACGTGGGCGTCGGCGACCCGGCCGTACCAGCCGACCTGTTCGGGCCCCAGCCAGCCCTGTTCGGCGCGGCGGACGAAGGCCACGAAGTACGCGGCGTGCCGGTCCGCCAGGGCCGCCGTCTCGTTCAGTTCGCCGAGCCACAGCCGGCCGTACTCGCGCAGCGTGTCGAGCATGCGGAAGCGCGGGCCCTCGCGGGTGAGCACCGACTTGGCGGCCAGCCCGGCCAGTACGGTGCGCACCTCCTCCTCGGTGAGCGGGCCGCCGGCACAGACCGAGGCCGCCGACTCCTCGTCGAAGGTGCCCCGGAAGACGGACAGCCGGGCCCACAGCAGCCGCTCCAGGGGGGTGCACAGCTCATGGCTCCAGCCGATGGCGCAGCGCAGCGTCCGGTGCCGCGGGAGCCGCGTCGGCGGGTCGCCGTCGAGGGCGTCGAAGCGGGAGGTCAGCCGCTCGGCGATGCGCTCCACGGAGCTGTCGGCCAGCTGGGCGACGGCCAGCTCCAGGGCCAGCGGAATGCCTTCGAGGCGCCGGCAGATGGTGTCGGCGGCCGCCGCGTGCCGGGGGTCGGTGAGCCGCAGGCCGGGTGCGGCGGCGCCGGCCCGTTCGGTGAACAGGGCCAGCGCGTCGTTGTCGCCGGTGCAGGGCAGCGGGCCGATCTCGGTGGTCCACTCGCCGACGAGGTCCAGCGGCTGCCGGCTGGTGACCAGCACGGTCAGGTGGGGGGCGGCCGTCAGCAGGTCCGCGAGGAGATCGCGGCAGGCGTCGACGAGGTGTTCACAGGAGTCCAGGACCAGCAGCAGCCGTTTGTCGGCGAGCCATTCGCACAGCGCCGCCGCGGGGGTGCGGGCGGTGTGGTCGGCCAGGCCGACGGCGTCGCAGACGGTGGCCAGCAGCAGCCCTTCGTTGTGTAAGGGCCACAGTTCGGCCCACCAGACTCCGTCGGGGAAGCGTGGCGCGGCCGCGCGCGCGGCTCGTATGGCGATGCGGGTCTTGCCCACGCCACCGGGCCCGGTCAGGGTGACCAGCCGGTGGTCCGTCAACTCCTGGCCGATCTGTCGTAGTTCGGCCCTCCGGCCGACGAAACTGCTGGATTCTTCGGGAATGCTGCTCGCCACCAGCCCAGTTTGCCCCAGCTTCGGCGTCGGGTGGCGGAGGGTGGCGTGGGCGGTCCGTGGCGCGAAGTTGACGACCGCGGGCGGACCGGTGCTGGTCAGGGCGTGACGATGGGGAAGGTGGGGTCGGGGAGGCTGAGGAGGCTCAGGAGCTGGTTGAGCGCCCCGGTCCCGCCGTTCCGGTCCGCCTCCAGCGGCCCCTGGCCGGCCAGCACGTCGAGCAGTTGGGGCTTGGTGAGGGTGAGGGTCAGGTCGGGGCCGCGGTCGTCGGACGGGGTGGGGGCGCCCGGCGAACTGAGGTGGGTCAGGGCCCCGTTGGACAGCGTCAGATGCCAGGTCCGGTCCTCGTCGGGGAGGTAGAGGTCGAGGGTGAGCGGGGTGGACCAGGCGCGCGGGCCGTCGATGCGGATGGCGAGCGCGTCGAGGAGCTGGTCGACGGTGCGGGCCCGGTCCATTTCGGGGAGGGCGGTGCCCGGCCGTGGCGCGGCGAGGGTGCCGCGCAGTTCCATCGCGCCGGTGAGGTAGAAGTTGCGCCAGGTGCCGTTCTCGCAGCCGTGGCCCAGCCGTTCGTAGACGAGGGCCAGTTCGCGGCGGGCGCGGAGGTTCTTGGGGTCGGCGAAGACGGCGTGGTTCAGGAGGGTGGCGGCGAACCGCAGATCGCCGTCGGCGGCGTACTGCTTGCCCGCGTCCACGGTGGCCTCGACGCCTCCCATGGTGTGCACATAGCGCTTGGCCTGCTCGACCGGAGGGTGCTCCCACAGGTGGGCGGGGTTGCCGTCGAACCATCCCAGGTAGCTCTGGTAGATCGCCTTGACGTTGTGGCTGAGCGAGCCGTAGTAGCCGTGGTGGGCCCACTCCCGCGCGAGGCCCGGCGGCAGCCGCAGCTCCTCGGCGATCTCGGGGCCGGTGAGCCCCTGGTTGAGCAGCCGCACGGTCTGGTCGTGCAGATAGGCGTACAGGTCGCGCTGGTTGGCCAGCAGGGTCCGGACGCGGTCCTTGCCCCAGGTCGGCCAGTGGTGGGAGGCGAAGGCGACCTCCGCCTGGTCGCCGAAGAGGGCGAGCGCCTCGCCCAGGTAGCGGGACCAGGCCCGGGCGTCGCGGACGGCGCCGCCGCGCAGCGACAGGACGTTGTGCAGGGTGTGGGTGGCGTTCTCGGCCAGGCAGAGCGCCCGGTGTGCCGGGAAGCAGAAGTTCATCTCGGCGGGCGCCTCGGTGCCCGGGGTGAGCTGGAAGGCGAGGTGCACACCGTCGAGGATCTCCTCCTGGCCGGTGCTGGTGATGTCCACGGTCGGCGGGATCAGGGTCATGGTGCCGGTGGAGTGGGTGGCGCCCAGACCACAGCCGATCTGGGCGTCCGGCCCTTTGGTGAGCTCGGCGCCGTACATGTAGACGGCGCGCCGGGCCATCGCGGTCCCGGCGTAGACGTGCTCGCCGACGGCGTGGGCGAGGAAGCCGGCGGGGGCGAGCACCGGAACGGGGTGGTGGCCGGGCGGGAGTACGCCGCGGGCGCCGCCGAAGTGGTCCGCGTGCGAGTGGGTGTAGATCAGGCCGGTGACCGGCCGGTCTCCGCGGTGCTTGCGGTAGAGCTCCAGGGCCGCGGCGGCGGTCTCCGCGGAGCGGAGCGGGTCGATGACGATCACGCCGTGGTCGCCTTCGACCAGCGTCATATTGGACAGGTCCAGACCGCGGGCCTGGTAGATGCCCTCGGTGACCTCGTACAGGCCCTGGCGGCTCACCAGCCGGCCCTGGCGCCACAGGCCCTCGTGGGCGGTGTCGGGGCAGTTCTGGGCCAGGAATCCGTAGGCCCCGGCGTCCCAGACCACCCGGCCGTCGTCCATGGTGACCTCGGGCGGGTCGAGTTCCGCGATGAAGCCGCGGTCGGCGTCGGCGAAGTCTTCGTGATCATCCACGGGCACAGCGGTCACGGGATGCTCCCTCTCCGGGGCGGTCGCCCAGAGCCACATACCCCATACCCCGATTATCCCAGTCCGGGCGGCGGCCGCACGTGTGCGCGGGGCCCCGCAGGCCCCGCTCCGGTGCGCCGCGCCGCCCGGGTCACCACCGGATCAGACCGGCTCGGCCTCGATGAGGCAGAAGCGGTTGGGCTCCGGAAGCGGGATGACGGTGCGCAGGGCGAAGCCCGCGGCGCGGCACAGCTGGTCGAAGTCGTCCCGGGTGCGCTCCCGGCCCTCGACGTTGACCAGCATGTTGAGGTCGCTGAGGTAGAGGACGCCGGACCCCGAGGGATCGACACCGGACGGCGAGGGGTCGACGACGGGCGGCAGCACCGGCTCGATGATCAGCAGTCGGCCGTCGTCGGGGATCACCTGCCGGCAGCGCCGCAGGATCGTGGTGCACTGCTCGTCGTTCCAGTCGTGGATCACGCTCTTGAGGAGGTAGAGGTCGGCGCCCTCGGGAGCGGTGGCGAAGAAGTCCCCGGCGACGAGCGAGCAGCGCCCGTCCAGACCCTCGTCCGCCAGCCGCGTACCGGCCTGGGCGAGGCCCTCCGCGCTGTCGAAGAGGATGCCGCGGAGCGCGGGGTGCGCCCGCAGGATCGGGGCGAGCAGGGTGCCGTCGCCGCCGCCGATGTCGGCGACGGCCGTGAAGCGGCCGAAGTCGTAGGCCGCGGGGACCAGCGCGGCGGTGTCGCGGGTGGCCTGGCCCATCGCGGCGTTGAAGTCGGCGGAGAGCTGTGGCTGTTGGGCGAGGTAGCCGAAGAAGTCCTGGCCGAAGGCGGTGTCGAAGGAGGGCCGGCCGGTACGCACGCTGTCGTCCAGGAGCTCCCAGGCCCTGAGGATGGTGGGGTCGGTGAACATCCGGGAGAAGGACCGCAGCGACTGGGGGTGGTCGCTGTGCAGCAGGGCACCGGCCGGGGTGGTGGCGAACTTCCCGGCGGGCCGCTCCACGAGCAGTCCGAGGCCCGCCAGCGCGCGCAGTAACCGGCCCATGGCCTGGGGTTCGGCGGCACACTCCGCCGCCAGCTCGTCCGGGCCGCGCTCCCCGTCCCCGATCAGGTCGATGATCCCCATGCGGGCCGCGGCGCCCAGCGTGTGTGCCGCCATGCCGCCGTAGGCGATCCGGACCAGCGCGTCCCGGGCCTCGTCCAAGGGCTGCTTCTCGTACGACATGATGCGACACCTCTCCGGTCAACGGCGTTACGGGCAGGGCCCGGAAGGGCACAACACGCAGGTGACGTGGTTGCCCCGCAACAAGTTAGGCAAGCCTAACTACAAATGATCAACGGGGCAACGCCCCCTTCGCCCGCGCCCCGCCCGTACGGCGCGGCCCCGCGCACCATCCGGGAGAGGAGAGACACCCCTGTCCCCGTACGACGACCGCCCCTTCGGCGAGATCGCCGAGCCGTTCCGGCACCGAACCCTGTCCCGCACCCGCACCCCGCCGGCCGGGCGCTCGCGCACCTGTCCGCGCGGCGCCGCACGGCTGGCACAGGCCGCGGCGATCGCCGGCCTGGCCCTCGGTATCGCCCTGGCGCACGGCCTGCTGATCGCGAGCGGGCTGATCCTGGCCGGCCTGGCCGGACACCTGTCGACCGAGGGCCGCGCACGAGGCCGATAGCCCGACCCGCAGCGCCCGCACACGCGGCCGCCGGCCCGCCCGCCCCCGAGGGAGGCAAGGCGCACCGGCGGCTTGTCACACGCCCCCGTTCGGGGAGCGCACGTCATGTGGCGGTGCGGCTCCTCGATGCCACGGCGACACACATGGCGCCCAGCAGGAACGTCAGAACACCGATGACGAGGTTGTTCCAGATGACGCCGGCGTCCGGACTGCTGCCGACGATCCAGGGCGAAATGATCATCCATACACCGATCGCGCACATCGCGCCGCTCAGGCCGTACATCCGCTCGGGTGCCACGGTGAAACCCACCGCCAGCAGGGCGATCGCGATGCCGAGGATGAGGTTGTGAAACACCAGCGGAGGTTGCGCGGCGGCGAAGTGGACGACCCACGGCGAGACGGCGCAGTACAGGCCGACCAAGAACACCGGGCCGTCGACGAGTACGACATCACGCCCACCGAGCACCCGCTCATAGCGGGCCCGCATCTCAGAAGCGTCGGGGTGACCGGCGAGATCTCCCCTGTGGTGTGAGACGTCGGCCATACGACTCGCCTCCTTCGCTCGCAAGCCTGGCCGTTTCGCGTGGCATCGGGCCGCGCACCTTTATTCTGCACTTATGTCGCTTTTATGTGTAGATGAAGCGACAGGTGAATTCTGAAGCATTTCGGCCACACCCCCGCTCACCTGCGGTCCAGCGCCCGCCCCAGCCCCAGGTTCCAGCGCCCGCCGCGGCCGCTCAGCTCGGTCGCGGTGAGCGGCGGCACGTCCAGCCGCCAGAACGCGTCCGCGGGCACCCGCAGCGCGCACACCGCCGCGGCCCGTACGACATCCGGTTCGACGACGGCCACCACCCGGCCCGCGTCGAGCGCCATCCGGGTCAGCCAGCCCGCGATCCGGTCGCACAGCGCCCGCAGCGACTCCCCGCCGTGTCCGTCGAAGTCCGGATCGCTCAGCCAACTGGAGACCGCGACCGGTTCGGCGCCGGCGACCTCGGCCAGCGTCCGGCCACGCCAGGCACCCATCGCACAACCCGCCAGCTCCGGCGCGGAGCGGGCCGGCAGCCCGAGTTCCGCGGCGGTGTCCCGGCACCGGACGGAGGGCGAGGCGAAGACCCGGTCGGCGGCCGGCAGCGATCCGGCCGCGGCCCGCGCGCGGCGCAGACCGGCCTCGCTCAGCGGACCGTCGTCATCGAAGCGCACCTCGCGCTGGGCGTCGCCCGCCGCCGGTGAGACCAACATCACCCGAGTCGTCACGCCTCCTCCTTCCGCCGGCCACCGCCACCGTCAACCGGCCATCCGTACTGGGCAGTTGCCCGGCGGGCGCGCCCCGTCCTGCGCCACTCCGCCCCCTCTACGGCCTTGGCCCGGTGGCCGGTTCACGGTACCTTCCCGATCGTATTGACGATGACATGACGGAAGCCGGTGGGATCCCGGCGCGGTCGCGCCACTGTATGTCCGGTTTTTACCAGCCCAAAAGGGCCAGGCCGGATGAGCCAGACCCGGAATGTCGTCCCGCACTCCACTGACTAGGGACGCGAGTTCCCCCTAATAGGAGGTCCTGCCATGGCTCAGACCATCGCACCCCCGGCCACCGGCGCCACCGCCCCCGCTCCGCTCCCCCTCAAGGAGATCGCCCCCTGGGCGCTGTTCGGCGTCGTCCTGGCGCTGGTCCTGCTGTACTTCGTCGGCGCCGAGCAGGGCGCCACCTCACTGCTGTCCGGCACCGACGTGCACGAGTGGGTCCACGACGGGCGCCACCTCCTCGGCTTCCCCTGCCACTGATCGGACCTGGCACCCATGAACTCGCTCACCATCAGAAATCTTCTGGTGCGCGGTCTGCTCGCCGGCCTGGCAGCCGGTGTCGTCGCCCTTGTGGTCGCCTACCTGCTGGGCGAACCACGGGTGGACGCCGCCATCGCGTTCGAGGAGGCCCACAGCCACGGCCACGAGCACGAGGTGGAGGTCGTCAGCCGCGGTATGCAGTCCACGGCGGGGCTGGCGACCGGCGTCCTGGTCTACGGTGTGGCGCTGGGCGGCATCGCCGCACTGGTCTTCTGCTTCCTGCTGGGCCGGATCGGCCGCTTCGGCGCCCGGACCACCGCCGCCCTGCTGTCCGGCGCCGCACTGCTGGTCTATCTCGTACCGTTCCTGAAGTACCCGGCGAATCCGCCGGCCGTCGGTGACCCGGACACCATCGGCCAGCGCACCGCCCTGTACTTCCTGATGATGCTGCTCGGCATCCTGCTGGCCGTCGGCGCGACGATCCTCGGCCGGCGCCTGGCACCCAAGCTGGGCAACTGGTACGCCACGGTGGCGGCCGGCGCCGCGTTCGTGGTCGCCGTCGGTGTCGCGTACGCCTTCCTGCCGTCCTACGACAATGTGCCGCACGGCTTCCCCGGCACTCTGCTGTGGCAGTTCCGGCTGTCGACGATCGCCGTCCAACTGGCGCTGTGGACCGCCTTCGGGCTGCTCTTCGGCCACCTCGCGGAGCGCGTCGTCCCCACGCAGCAGCGGGCCGCCGCACCCGCGGCGGCGCCCGTCACCTCCTGATAGGGCGTCCGCCGCCGGGCAGGCGCACACGGGAAGGGCCCGCGACCACGCGTCGCGGGCCCTTCCTTCTCTCGTATGCCGACCGCCTCAGGACAGGCCGTGGATGCCGTCCAGATGCGGCAGGTCGTGGTCGAGACGCTCGCGTTTGGCGCGCAGATAGCGGATGTTCTCCGCCCGGGGCGCCACCAGCAGCGGGACCTGTTCGGCGACCGTGATGCCATGCCGCAGCAGCGCGGCGCGCTTGCGCGGATTGTTCGACAACAGCCGCACGGAGCGGACGTCGAGATCCTGCAGGATCTCCGCCGCGACGCGGTATTCACGGGCGTCGACGGGCAGTCCGAGCGCGATGTTCGCCTCGACCGTGTCCAGCCCGTCGTCCTGCAGCTTCATCGCCCGGAGTTTGGCCAGCAGGCCGATTCCCCGCCCCTCGTGGCCCTGGAGATAGACGAGAACGCCGCGCCCGGCCGCCACGATCGCGCGCAGCGCGGCGGACAGCTGATCGCCGCATTCGCAGTGCGTGGAGCCGAAGACATCGCCGGTCAGGCACTCCGAATGCACCCGGGTCAGCGCCAGTTCGCCCGCCACCTCGCCGTACACCAGCGCCACCTGCTCGATATCGCCGCGCCGGTCGAGATAGCCGACCGCGCGGAATTCCCCGTAGGTGGTGGGCAGCCGGACCTCCACCACCCGTTCCACACCCGCATTTTCACGGCCGGCATTGTCGAGAGCGATAGCGAGGTCGGGGCCGAGGCCCGGACCGACTACCTCGTCGGGGTCCGTCATGGCGCGATGGTACCGGCGCGGTGATCAGGGCGGCAGAGATTACTCACCCATGCGACAAGTATGCTGCGAGGCCGACGCCCCGGTCAGCCGGCGACGAAAGGCGGCAGTGCCCATGACCGCTCCACCACAACCGTCCCCGGCCACCGCTCTATTGCCGGCGGACACCACCGAGGACGTGCGGGCGCGACGCCCGGTGACGGCCGTCCTGCCGGTCGGCAGTTTCGAACAGCACGGCGCCCACCTGCCGTTGATCACCGACACCGTCATCGCCTGCACCATCGCCGGAGCACTGGCGGCCGCCCACCCCGTCCAACTGCTGCCACCGCTGACGGTGTCCTGTTCGCACGAACACGCCGACTGGCCGGGAACCGTCAGCATTTCGGCACGGACCCTGCACGCGGTCGTCACCGACATCGCCGCTTCACTTCGCCGGTCCGGCATCGGCACCCTGGTTCTGGTCAACGGGCACGGCGGAAATTACGTCCTGCGCAATGTGGTTCAGGAATCCGCCGGGAGCGGGGTGCGGATGGCGCTGTTCCCCCAGTCGGCGGACTGGGAGGCGGCGCGCGCCCGGGCCGGGGTGCGGACCTCCGCGCACAGCGATATGCATGCGGGAGAGATCGAGACGTCCCTCCTCCTGCACGCCCACCCCGAACTGGTTAAGGACGGCTACGAATCGGCGGATTGCACCGCCGATGACCGAAAGCATCTGCTGACGCTGGGAATGTCGGCCTATACCGCCTCCGGAGTCATCGGCCGCCCCTCGCTCGCCTCCGCCCGCAAAGGCAGGGAATTGCTGGCCGGACTGGTGGCGGCATTCGGCGAATACGCCGCCCTGCTGGGGACGCCGGCGGAAGGCGGGCGGTGAGATGACGGCCGGAAAAAGGCCCGAGGTACTGGACGCCACGGCGGCATGGGAGCGGCTGCTGCGGATCCGTACGGCCGGCGCTGCCCGGGCGGCCGGGCTGGTGACGGACGGAGACGACGGGTGGCGTTGGGGCCAGCCGGCCTCGCCTGGGGCGGCCGAGCTCGCCGAGCGCTATCTGCCGCTCTGCCTGGCGGGTCCGCGGATCGCGTTCGCGCAGCTCGGGCAGAGTCTGGACGGCTTCATCGCGACCCGTACCGGCGACGCCGACTACGTCACCGGCGCGGAGGACCGCCGCCATCTGCACCGGCTGCGCGCACTGGCCGACGCGGTGGTGGTGGGGGCGGGTACCGCCGTGACGGACGATCCCCGGCTGACCGTACGCGCCTGTGCGGGCGAGCATCCGGTACGGGTGGTGCTCGACCCACAGGGCCGGGTGCCGGTGCACAGCGGGGTGTTCACCGACGGTGCGGCGCCGACGCTGTGGGTGCTCGGACCGGGCGCCGGCCCCGCGCCCCGGGAGGCCCTGGGCGCCGGGGTCGATGTCCTCCGGCTGCCGGATGCGGACGCCTTCGGCCCGGAGCGACTGCTGGCGGTGCTGGCGCGGCGCGGGCTGGGCCGGGTGCTGATCGAGGGCGGCGGCGTCACCGTGTCGCGGTTCGTGCGGGCGCGGGCGCTGGACCGGCTGTACCTCACCGTCGCGCCGGTCCTGCTCGGCGACGGCGTCCCCGGTCTGCGGTTTCCCGGTACGCCGGTGATGCGCCAGGCGCTACGTCCGCCGCTGCGGCGCGCCCTGCTCGGCCAGGACACGCTCTTCGAGCTCGAACTGCGGGCGGTGGCCGGCGCGTGCCCCGGCGGCCCACCGCACGAGCAGGACCATGGCGCCGGGCAGGGCGGCGGCGAAGGCGAGGACTCCGTAGACCACGGAGGTGGTCAGTCCCTGCGCGGCGCCCAGTCCGGCGGCGCCGAACGCCCAGGCGGCGGCGCCCTCGCGGGGACCCCAGCCGCCGATGTTGACCGGCAGCGCCATCGCGAGCAGCGCTAGCATCACCAGTGGCACCAGCTCGGCGGTGGGTGCGGTGACCCCGGCGACACGGGCTGCCAGGACGAACATCGCCAGGTAGCCGGCGAGCACCGCCACCGACGACAGCGCGACACCGGGCCAGACCCCGCGGGACGGCAGGCCCTGGCGCGCCTCGGCGCGCGGAGCTCGTGCGCTCCCCCGGCGCAGATACCGCCATGCGACGGCCGCCAGGGCCACCGCACACAGAGCGGAGACCGGCAGCACGACGCCGGGCGAGCCGAGGGCGCGGGCGAGTGCGGCGGAGACCGGCGAGGGCCGCACGAGCAGCACCGCGCCACCGCAGACGAGCAACACCAGCTGGCCCGCGGCGCGTTCCAGTATCACCGCGCGTACGCCCCGGCCGAGGTCGCCCGAGCCGCGGCGGTGCCCGACGGCGCGGTGGACATCGCCCAGGACCCCGCCGGGCAGCACCGCGTTCAGGAACAGTGCCCGGTAGTAGTCCGCGACGGCCCGGCCCAGCGGCAGCCGCAGCCCCAGGCCGCGGGCCACCAGGCACCAGCGCCAGGCGCTGAGGACCGTGGTCAGCAGGCCGATGGCGAGGGCGGCCAGCAGCGTGCCGGCGTCGATCCTGCGCAGCCCGGCCAGGAAGGCGGCGGAGCCCAGATGCCACACCAGCGCCATCAGCACACCCGCGCCCACCAGCAGCCTCAGCCACGCCGCCCAGCCCGACCGGTGCATCACTCGGCCCCGGACGGCGGACCGGGCAGCGCCAGCAGATCGGTGTGGTGCACCGTGACGCCCAACTCCCCCGCCGCGCACTGGTCCAGTCTCCGGCGCAGATACGCGACGGCCCGGGGGGCCAGCGCCGGCCGCTGGGCGTGCGCGGCACCGACCCAGCCGCGCAGCCATTCGGCGATCAGCGTGCACTCGGCGCTCCCCAGCCGCCATGGACTGGACCGCAGCGACACCGTCGCGCCCCGTCGCTCGAACGCGGCGACGGCCGCCGCGACCGCGTCCGGACCGAGCAGGCGGCGGCCCCGGTCCGCGCGGCGCTGGTGGTCGTTGAAGGCGGCGGCCAGCTCGGCGTCGAGCGGCTCCTCCGGGGTCAGTTCGACCCGCCCGGCGACGGAGAGCGTCAGCAGTGCGGGGCACCCGGCGCCCGTGCAGGCCTCGGCGAGCGCCTCCACTTCGTCGCGGGTGAGCAGATCGAGCAGCGCCGAGGCGGAGACCAGCGACGTACCGGCGAGGTCCGCGGCGCTGAGGGCGGTCAGATCGCCGTGCTCGGTCACGGTGTGAACGGCACTCCCGTCAGCGGCCGTTGAGGGCATCCGCGAGCCGGCGTGGGCGAGCAGCGCCGGGTCGTGGTCGTGGAGGGTCCACTGCTGCGGGCCGGGCAGCCGGACGGCGAGCCAGCGCGCCATCGAGCCGGTGCCGGAGCCCAGATCGCGGATCACCAGGCCGGGTGGGCGCCCCGCCGGCCCGGCCGCGGCCGCCTGCGCGAGCCAGGTGCGCAGGGGGCGCAGCAGCTCGGGCGCCCGGGACACGGCATCGGCGCGCTCGCGCAACTCCAGCCAGCCGGCGGCGAACCGGGCGCTTCCCACGGCGTTCAACGCGCCCTCCGGGGTTCGTGCCGAAGCCGTTCCAGCGCTCCGGCCAGACTCTGCGACGTCATCTCCCACTCCTCCAGCATGGCACGCCGGTCGCGTGCCGATCTCTTCAGCCGGTCGCGCAGCCGCGGATCGCCGAGCCAGCGACGCAGCGCATCGGCGAGTTCCACCGGGCTTGCGGACGGTACGAGCAGGCCGGGCAGACTGCCGTCGGGGGCCCGCCCGAGGGCCTCCGGTACGCCGTCCACCGCCGTCGCCAGCACCGGGATTCCGCGGGCCAGCGCCTCGGTGACGACCATGCCGTAGGTCTCGGCGTACGAGGTGAGCACCAGCAGGTCGGCGGCGGCATAGCGCGCGGCCAGCTCCGCGCCGGCCAGCGGACCGGCGAAGTCGACCCGGTCGGCGATCCCCAACTCCTCTGCCCTGCGGGGCAGTTGTTGGGCATAGCCGGGGTCGCCGCCGGGACCGCCGACGAACGCACAGCTCCAGGGCAGCTCGGAGACGGCCGCGAGGGCGTCGAGCAGCCGGCGCTGGCCCTTGCGCGGGGTGAGCGAGGCGACGCAGAGCAGCGCGCCGGCACCGTCCGTGCCGGGCGCGAGGGGCGCGGGATCGACACCCGGCCTGGCGACGTGGACCCGCGCCGCGGCCGGCCCGTGGTGTGCGACGAGCCGGCGGGCGGCCCACTCGCTGGTGGCCACCACGGCCCCCACGGCACGCAGGGTGCGGCGTTCGCGGGCGTCCAGCTCGGCCGCCGTCCCGGGGTCGAGACCGGTCTCGTCCCCCAGCGGCAGATGCATCAGCACGGCGAGCCGCAGCCGTTCGGCCTCGGGGGCGAGGACCTCGGGGACGCCGCCGGCGACCAGTCCGTCGAGCAGGACCACCGCACCGTCCGGCAGCGCCGCCAGCCGGCCCGCCAGCCCCGCGCGGGCCACCGCGTCCGGCCGTGGCCAGCTGCCGGGCATCGCGTACGGGTGCACCCGCCACCCCTGCTGCGGGAGGTCGCGGCACACCCGCCGGTCGTAGACGTTGCCCCCGCTGGGCTTCTTCGGATCGTCGACGCCACCGGGCACGATGAAGTGCACCACCCGCTCCGACGCCCCGCCGGCGCCGGTCCGCGTCACAGCGTGCGCTCGTACGTCGCCCAGGCGACATGCGATTCGTGCAGGGTGACCGATATGCCGGCCAGCTCGCGGGCGCCCTCGCCGAGGTTGCCGGCCTGCACGCGGTCGGCGAGCCGGTCGGCGATCACCTTGGCCAGGGCCTCCGTCGAGGTGTTGATCCCCGCGAAGGCGGGTTCGTCGTCGAGGTTGCGGTAGTTCAACTCGCCGATCACCTGGCCGAGTTCCTGGGTGGCCAGGCCGATGTCGACGACGATGTTGTCGGCGTCGAGGGCCGCGCGGCGGAAGGTGGCGTCCACGATGAAGGTCGCGCCGTGCAGTCGCTGTGCGGGCCCGAAGACCGCGCCGCGGAAGCTGTGCGCGACCATGAGGTGATCGCGGACGGTGATACTGAACACGGGCGTTCCTCCGGTGTGATGTCGGTCTCATGGATGGCCACGGTGACGGTGCCTGCCGTGGGGCGGACGCGGCGTGCCGCGCCCGTGCTCTAGGAGGCGCCCGGAGGCGCGTAGCGGATGCGATGGCACAGCGCCGCGAGGTCGCCGGAGGCGAGCCGGGGCAGCACCGACGGCAGCTCCTCGAAGGCGGATTCGCCGGTGATCAGGGCGTCGAAGGCGGGGTCGGCGAGCAGGTCGAGGGCGAGCGCGAGCCGGTCGGCGAAGGTGCGGCGGGCGCGCCGCGCCGAGGAGACCGCACCGACCTGGCTGCTGCGGACGACCAGCCGGCGAGAGTGGAAGGCCTCCCCCAGGGGCAGGCTGACCCGCCGGTCGCCGTACCAGCTCAGCTCGATGACGGTGCCCTCCGGGGCGAGCAGTTCGAGCGAGCGCGCCAACCCCTCCTCGCTCGCGCTGGCGTGCACGACGAGATCGCAGTCGCCCAGCGCGTCGTCGGGCAGCGCGAAGTCGATACCGAGTGCCTCGGCGGTGGCGGCGCGCGCCGGGTCGGCGTCGACGAGTTGCAGCCGGACCGCCGGGTAGCGGGCGAGCAGGGCGGCGACGCTGCAGCCGACCATGCCCGCGCCGACCACCGCGATCCGGTCGCCGACCAGCGGCGCGGCGTCCCACAGGGCGTTCACCGCGGTCTCCACGGTGCCCGCCAGCACGGCGCGCGCGGCGGGCACGGCGTCCGGAACGAGGGTGACGGCGTGCGCCGGGACGACGTAGTGCGTCTGGTGCGGGGCGAGGCAGAAGACCGTACGGCCGCGCAGCGCGGGCGGCCCCTCCTCGACGACGCCGACGTTGAGATAGCCGTACTTGACCGGTGCGGGGAACTCGCCTTCCTGGAACGGCGCCCGCATGGCGCCGTACTGGCTCTCGGGAACGCCGCCCCGGAAGACCAGGGTCTCGGTCCCGCGGCTCACACCGGAGTACAGCGTCCGCACCAGCACCTCATCGGAACCGGGCTCCGGCAGCGGCATCGGCCGCAGCTCGCCCCGGCCCGGAGCGCTTAGCCAAAACGCACAAGCGACGCGCGGCATCGGGATCCTCCTGGACGCTACGTCGTGGGGTCGTTGATGCTGGAGATCATGAGGACGCCGTCACCATACGCGGCGCCCCTGGACTGCGCCACAAGTCGCGGGAGGCACGGTGGCTGTTGTGAAAGAGCGCCACGGCACAAGGCGGTTGGAGCAGGACACCACGGCCGGAATGGGTGTGCAGCTGCTGGTGCTGGTGGTGCTCTGCCGGGCGGTCGGCCTGGGCGCCGCCGGGTGGCTGACGGGTGCCGTGTTCGCCGTGGGCAGCTGGGCCGTGCTCACCCTCGCGCTGCGCCGGTCGTGGACGGGGTCGTTCGGCCCCGCCAACCGCGTCACCCTGGCCCGGACGATCCTCGTCGGCGGGGTGACGGCGCTGGTCGCGGACTCCTTCGACGGACGGGCACCGGTCACGGTGCTGATCGCGCTGGCCACCGTCGCGCTGCTGCTGGACGCCGTCGACGGACAGGTCGCCCGGCGCACGGGAACGGCGACCCGGCTCGGGGCCCGCTTCGACATGGAGGTCGACGCCTTCCTCATTCTGGTGCTCTGCGTCTACCTCGCGATGCCGCTGGGCGCCTGGGTGCTGACCATCGGTCTGATGCGGTACGCCTTCGTCGCGGCGTCCTGGGCGCTGCCGTGGCTCGGCGGAGCCCTGCCGCACAGCATGGCCCGTAAGACGGTGGCGGCGCTCCAGGGGATCGTGCTGGTCGTGGCGGGTTCCGGGATCATGCCGCGGGCCTCGGCGGCGGCCGCGGTGGCCGTGGCGCTGGTGCTGCTCGTGTGGTCGTTCGGGCGGGACGTCTGGTGGCTGTGGCGGGTCCGTGCCGCGGCGGGCGGGTCCGGCGTCGTCCCGCGTCCTACGTCCCCGCGTGCCGCCCCAGGTAGACGACGAGCACCAGGAAGACCAGCACCAGATTCGTGACGACGACGCAGAGCAGTGCCCGGCGCCAGAGGCTGTCCCGGGTCGGCCGGTGCACGAGCACGGTGCCGGGCGGCCGGGCGAGCCGGGTTCCGGGGCGGCGGGCCCCGCGGCGCGGCGAGGAGTAGCGGGGGGCGAGGCGCTCCGGGCAAATACGGGCGTGCCCACGGGCCGTACGGAGCGGCCCGCGCCCCGGCGCACGGCCCCTGCACAGGGGCGTCGCACCGGGCCCGGAGCGCACGGGTATGCAGGTCCGTGACCGGACCGCCCGCCAGGGCGGCGGCCCCTTGCGCCTCGGTACCACGCATAACCTCCGCGTTCCGGCCGAATTCTAGCTTGAGCTGCTTCCCACGTTGTCGGCTGACCCCTCCGCTGCGCTTTGCTGCGGCCGACTTGTCTGGCTTTCGCGCCGTTGCGCCTGCGGCGGGCTGGTGCCGCTGCGCGGGGCGTTTACGGCAGCGGGTGCGGCCCTCCGGACTCCGTCCTGCGGTCCGCCCCCTCCCGTGGGAGGGGGGAAGGAGACCGGTGGGGGTGAACGTCAGCGTTCGTGTGCCGGTAGTCGACGGACGGAGCCCGCCCCCACCGGCCTGTTCACCCTCCACCCACGGGAGGGGACAGACCGTAGGACGAAGTCCGTAGGGCTGTCACCGCACCCGACAACCCACGCCCGCCGCAGGCGCAACGGCGAACAACCACCACGGGGCCGCACCCGACAAACAACCGCCCGCCGCAGGCGCCACGGCGAAAAACCCCCACGGCGGGAAAGCCGACAACGTGGGAAGCCAGCCAAGCGCAGCGAATGGGTGATCGGGCCCCATCCGGGTGTCGTAGAGCAGCCCCCACGCGTTGGACTGCCATGACCGTCTTCCGCGTCCGACCGTGGTTCCTGCCGACCAGCCTCGCGGCGTTCCTCACCGAGGTGTGGCCGGACGGGCCGGCTGACGCGCCGTCGGACGCCGGGCCCGGCGAGCCTCGGGAGGGCGGGGCCGACGGGCCGCCCGCTACCCGGTCAGCTGATTCAGGGACGGCCGAATGCCTTCCGTGCCCCGGTGCGGCCGAGGACGGCGGCGAGCGCTCCCGCAGGCGCCCTGACCGGCCCTGACGGGCGGTCGCGCGGGCGGCCGTGCAGCGGAGTTGACAGCGCGTCGCAAGCCGGCGGACGCACGCACCGTGGCCATCGGGTCACCACATGTGGCGAGCGGTGGTGATCGCCCATAACTTCGCCTCATGGCGCTTCGACAGATGACATACATGGGCTGCGTCGCAGCGGTGATGGCCGGCGGACTGGGCGCGGGCGCCCCCTGCGACGGCGCGCGACATGTGGTGCGCCCGGGCGATTCGATCCAGCGGGCGGTGGACAGGGCGCGGCCGGGTGACACCGTCGTCATCAAGCCCGGCGTCTACCAGGAGAGCGTACTGATCAACAAGTCCCGGCTGCGCCTCGTCGGAGCGGGCGGGAAGACGGTGATCAAGCCGACCGGGAAGCGCGCGGAGAACGCCTGCGGGCAGGAGGGCAACGGCATCTGCGTCATCGGCAGCAAGGGCCACCCGCTCCATGACGTCCACATCCGTTCGCTGACCGTCGCCGGCTTCAAGGGGAACGGCATCTGGGCCTCCGGCACCGAGCGGCTGACCGTAACCGAGGTGACCTCGCGGAAGAACCGTGTGTGGGGCATCGCCACGGAGAAGTCCACCGCCAGCCTGATCAGGGACAACCAGGTCGTCGGCAACGGCGACTCCGGCATTTTCGTCGCGAACACGGTCAAGGAGGAGGGCGGGGCCACCGACACCCGGGGCACGTCCATCTCCCAGAACCTCATGACGGACAACCGGATCGGTGTCACGATCCGGCGCGTCAGGAATCTGACGGTCAGCTACAACACCATGACCGGGAACTGCGGCGGGGCGTTCATCGTCGGCGACGAGTCACGCCCCAGGGCGGGTGCCCTGACCGTACGGAACAACGAGATCACCAAGAACAACAAGTACTGCCCCGCCAACCCCCGTCTGCCGTTCCTCCAGGGCTCCGGCATCGTCCTCACCGGCACCGAGGAGGCGAGGGTGGTCCACAACCTCATCCGGGACAACGCCGGCAAGTCCCCGCTCTCCGGCGGCGTCGTGCTCTTCCACAGCTTCGTCAAGGCCCTCAACGAGCGCAATGTCATCGGGGACAACGTGGTGCTGGACAACGAGCCGGTGGACCTGGCCAACCGGGACACCGAAGGCCGGGGCAACGAGTTCCACGGCAACAAGTGCCGGACCTCGGAGCCGGCCCGTCTGTGCTGACTTCACACGGGAGAATCGAGGCGGAATGACCACCGTAAGTCCCACCCCCCAGCCGGCCATGCGGCTGCGCGAGCTGGTCTTCGGAGCCGCGTGCGCGGCGGCCGTACGGGCCGCGGCCAAGCTCGGCGTCGCCGATGCCCTCGGCGAGCGGCCCGCCACGGCGCAGGAGCTGGCCACCGCGGTGCGGGCCGAGCCGCGGCCGCTGGAGCGGCTGCTGCGCACGCTGTCCTGCTACGGGATCTTCGAGGAGACCGCGGACGGGAAGTACACCCACACCGAGATGTCCCGGCTGCTGCGCGAGGACGCCCCCAACAGCCTGCGCTACATCTCCCTGTGGTGCACCGAGCCCTGGACCTGGGACGCCTGGCCCCGGCTCGACGAGGCGGTGCGCTCGGGCCGCAACGTCTTCGACGGCCTGTACGGCAAGGACTTCTTCAGCTATCTCCACGAGGACGCACCGGACTCCGCCGACGTCTTCGACCGGGCCATGACCACCTCCAGCAAGCAGTCGGCCGAGGACCTCGCCGCGCTGCTCGACCTGTCCGGAGCGTCGTCGGTGGCGGACATCGGCGGCGGCCAGGGGCATGTGCTGGCCGGCCTGCTGGAGAAGTACCCCGCGATGCAGGGCACGCTGCTCGATCTGCCCACGGTGGTGGCGAACCCGGACCCCCGGCTCCGTGAGGGCGGCGCGCTCGCCCCGCGGGTACGGATCGTGCCCGGCGACTGCCGCGACGACATCCCCGTACAGGCCGATGTCTACATCATCAAGAACATTCTGGAGTGGGACGACGAGAGCACCCGCCGGACGCTGCGCAACGTCGTCGACGCCGCCCGCCCCGGCGCCCGCGTGGTGATCATCGAGAATCTCGTCGACGACAGCCCCTCGATGAAGTTCACCACCGCCATGGACCTGCTGCTGCTCCTGAACGTCGGCGGTGCCAAGCACACCAAGGAGAGCCTGGTCGGCCGGATGTCGGCGGCCGGCCTGAAGGTCGGCGACATCACGCCCGTCAACCCCTATCTGCACGCCTTCGAGTGCACCGTCCCGGCGTGACGCGGACGGCGAGATGAACGTGCCCGTGAACGGCAGGCCGCCCGGCGAGGAGAAGCCTCCTCGCCGGGCGGCCCGGCCCGTTCCCGGGCGGATGCGTGCACCGGGGGATCGCCCCGCCGCCGCCTGCGCGTCAGCCGCGGCCGTCGCGCTCCCAGCGATAGAACTCGTGGGCCATCGCGTCCTTGGGGCTGCGCCAGGTCTCCGGGTCGTACGCGCTGACGTAGGCGGACAGCTTGTCGCTCACCGCGCGGAACTCGGGGTGCTCGGTGACCTTGGCGATCTCCGGGCCGGGCGGCCGGTCCGATTCGATGAGGTGCAGATACACGTCACCGAACTGGAAGAGGGTCCGCCGCGAGACGCCGACCAGGTGGGGCAGCTCCGTACGGTCGGAGGCCTTGAAGACCTCGGCGATGTCCGGAGCCGAACCGGGTGCCATGCGAGCGACGATCAGAGCGTGATGCATCGGGGAGATCCCTTCTTTGCCGCCGGGTGGCGGTGCGGACACGGCCCGGCGGACGGTCAGGTGACGGCGGCGGAACGCAGCTCGCGGTCCCGCTGTTCGATCTTGTCCCGGATGAGTTCCAGCTGGATCCGCGAGTTGCGGTTGATCAGCTCGGTCATCCCCTTGTCGTCGACCGGGGCCTGCGGCTTCATCGCGAAGTCCTGGGTCCAGTGCATCGAGGTGCCGCCCGGGATCTCGGAGTACTTCCAGTGGATGTCCATGTGCTCGAAGGGGCCGGTCTCCACGCGGCGGGCGCGGACGGTGCGGGCCCTGCGGTCCATGACCCGTTCGGAGACCCAGCTCCAGACGGTGCCGTTGTCGTCCGGGTGCATCGTCAGCCGGAAGGTGGTCTTGTCGCCCTCCCGGGACAGCACCTCGACCGAGGCGTACTCGCTGAACAGCTGCGGCCAGTTCTCGATGTCGTTGGTGATGTCCCAGACGAGGTCGAGGGGCGCGGCGATGGTGATGTCGTTCTCGGTGTGGCCGGGCATGTCAGGCTCCTGTCGTAGGCACTTTGTCCTTGTCGGCGTGGACGTGGTCGGTGTTGACGAGGGCGAGGAAGTCGCGCGGCGTCCTGCAGCGCTCCGCGTCGGTCGGCATCGGCCGGCCGTGCCGGTTCTCCAGTTCGCCCACGATGCCGAGGAGGCCGAGCGAGTCGAGGCCGAACTCGGCGAAGGACAGATCGGCGCGGGTGGCCAGGTCCTTCGGGTCGACGGTGAGGCCGGCGGCCGACTTCATCAGCGATGCCAGCTCGTCGAGGGTCAGTTGAGCGGTCATGTGGGGTTCTCCTTCTCACGAGGGGGGCGTGGGGGCGTGCCGCAGCACCATCGCCGCGTTCGACCCCATCAGCCCCCGGCTCAGCACCAGCGCCGTCCGCAGCTCGGCGGGCCGGGCCCGGCCCGTCACCACGTCGAGGTCGTGGCACACGTCGACGACGTTGGGCGTGGGCGGCACCACGCCGTTCTCCATGGCGAGCACCGCGGCCGCGATGTCCAGGACGGGGGCACCGCAGTACGCCCGCCCGGTGCCGGTCTTGGGCGCGGTCACCGGGACCCGGCCGGTGCGCCGGCCCAGGGCGTCCGCGAGGGCCAGCGCCTCGGCCCGGTCGGCCGACGGGACACCGAGCGCGTCGGCGAACACCACGTCGATCTCCTCCGGGGCGCACCGCGCGTCCTGCAGTGCGCCGCGGATCGCGTGGGCGAGCCCGTCGCGGGACTCCTCCCACCGCGAGGCCCCGGTGAAGGTCGCGGCGTGCCCGGAGAGCACGGCCCGGACGGTCGCCCCGCGGTTCCCGGCGGCCACCGCCTCCTCGATGACCAGCATCGCGCCGCCCTCGGCGGGCACGAATCCGCAGGCACCGTCGGTGAACGGGCGGTAGGCGCGGTCCGGGTCGTCGAGCCTGCTCAGATCGTCGTAGCCGAGCTGGCAGACGACCGAGTAGGGGGCCAGCGGCGCCTCGGCGGCGCCCACGACGACGGCGTCGGTGCCGCGCCGGATGGTGCGGCAGGCGTGCGCCAGGGCGTCCAGGCCGCCCGCCTCGTCGCTGGCCACGACTCCGCAGGGCCCCTTGAAGCCGCCACGGATGGAGATCTGTCCGGTGCTGGCCGCGTAGAACCAGGCGATGGACTGGTACGGGCCGACGTGCCGGGAGCCCTGGCCCCAGAGCCGTTGCAGCTCCCGTTGGCCGAACTCGCCGCCGCCCGATCCGGCGGCCGTGACGACCCCCACCGCGAACGGCGAGTGGTTGTAGTCGGCGCGGCCGAGGTGGGCGTCGTCCAGCGCGAGGTTGGCCGCCGCCATGGCGAAGTGCGTGAACCGGTCGGTCTGGACGAGGTAGCGCTCCTCGATCAGATCCGCCGGGTCGAAGCCGCGGACCTCACCGGCGACCTTGAGCGGCAGGTGCTCGCACCCTTCGCGGGTCACCCGGTCCAGGACGCTGATGCCCTCCCTGGTCGCTTTCCAGAAGGCCTCGGTGCTCACCCCGTTGGGGGCGATGACGCCGATGCCGGTGACGACGGAGCGTCGTTCCTTAGGGGAGCTCATCGTGCCCTCCCGCCCTGTCGGGTCAGTACGACCGCTGACTGGAATCCACCGAAGCCGCTGCCGACCGAGAGCACCGAACGCAGCGGCAGCTCCCGTGCCGTCCGGGGCACGTAGTCGAGGTCGCACTCCGGGTCCGGGGTCTCGTAGTTGGCCGTCGGCGGCACGACCTGGTGGGTCAGTGCCAGCACACAGGCGACGATCTCGATGGCGCCGATCGCGCCGAGCGAGTGCCCCACCATGGATTTGATGGAGCTCATCGGCACCTGGTAGGCGTGCTTGCCCAGCGACCGCTTGACCGCGGCGGTCTCGTGCCGGTCGTTCTGCTGGGTGCCGGAGCCGTGTGCGTTGACGTAGTCGACCTGGGTGGCGTCGATCCTGGCGTGGCCGAGCGCGCGGTTGATGGCCTCGGCCATCTCCAGGCCCTCCTGGGTGAGGCCGGTCATGTGGTACGCGTTGCCGAAGGTGGCGTAGCCGCGTATCTCGCAGTGGACCGTCGCACCGCGGGCGCGGGCGTGTTCCAGCTCCTCCAGGACGAGTACGGCGCCGCCCTCCCCCATGACGAATCCGTCGCGGTGGGCGTCGAACGGCCGTGAGGCGTGGGCGGGGTCGTCGTTGTTGGCGGAGGTCGCCTTGATCGCGTCGAAGCAGGCCACGGTGATCGGGGAGATCGGCGAGTCCGACGCGCCGGCGATGCACACGTCGACCCGGCCCTCCTCGATGGAGTGGAAGGCGTACCCGATGGCGTCGAGGCCGGAGGTGCAGCCCGTGGAGACGGTCTGCACCGGGCCGTGCGCACCGACCTGTTCGGCCACTTCGGAGGCGAGCGAACTGGGGGAGAACGCCCGCTCCAGATAGCGGCCGGCCGGCCGGTGGTCGACGTCCCAGCGCTGCCCGTGCTCGCTGACGGCGACATAGTCGTGCTCAAGGCGCGTGGTGCCGCCGACCGCGGTGCCCAGGGACACCCCGATGCGCCAGGGGTCCTCCTTCTCGGTGTCCAGGCCGGCGTCGCGCAGCGCCTCGTCGGCGGCGACCCTCGCGAACTGGATGTACCGGTCCGAGCGGGCGATCTGTTCCCGGCTCAGCCCGTGGGCCTCGGGATCGAAGTCGCACTCGGCGGCAATGCGCGAGCGGAAGCCCGCCGGGTCGAAGAGGGTGATGCCGCGGGTCGCCGTACGTCCGGCGGACAGCAGGTCCCAGAAGGCGGGTGCGCCCACACCGCCCGGGGCGACGATGCCGACGCCGGTGACCGCCACACGGCGGGTCATGACACCGGCTCCGTTCGTTCGGGTGGCACGGCCGGCGTGCTGTCCTCGGCGCCCTCGGTGTCGACGTGGCCGAGCTCGGGGCGTGGTGCCAGCGGGCCGAGGTGGAAGACCATCCGGGCCTCGACGTCTCCCACGTTGCGGAACCGGTGCCGCATGTAGGGGGGAATCAACAGGCCCTGGTCCGGGCGCAGCGGGTGGGTCTCCCCGTCCAGGTCCACTTCGAGGGCGCCCTGGACGACGTACACGAACTCCTCGGAGTACGGGTGGTAGTGCTCGCCGATGCGCTCGCCGGGCTGGACGAGTGCCATGCCCATGAAGCCGCTCGTGGCGCCCACCGCACTGGGTGTCAGCATGGCGCGCAGATCACCTCCGCGCCGGCGGTTGGGCTGGGTCTCGCTGAGGTCCACGATGCGTGGGCGGTCCGTGGTCATGGCTGATTCCTCCAGGGGGCGTGAGGCCGTCGGTCGAGTGGGGTGGGATCTGCCGCGGGCGGCTGCGGTCAGGCGTCCGGGGCCCGGCGATCGGTGATCAGGGCCATGTCGGAGCGCGTCAGGAAGCGTGCGAGCTCGCGGTCGTCGGACAGGCCGCCGGCCGCCTCGGTGTCGAGGAGGCGCCGCAGCACGGCGATCTTGCGGGGGCCGCGCACGCCGAGCGACAGCACGGGGTCGCTGTCGATGGGGATCCGCAGGTCGATCAGCCGGACGACGATGTCGTCGCGCTGGAAGATGGTGCTGCCGGCGATCGGGGAGTTCTCGTCGTCGGCGGCCAGTTCGTCCTGGCGGGCCAGCATCCTGGCCAGCACCATGCCGCACCCCTCCTTGGCGGGGTAGAGCAGCGCATGGCGCCGTACGTCCTCGGGCCGGCTGCCGTGTGCCGCGACGTGGTGCACGGCGGGCAGCGCGGCGCGGGTGAAGAACACCCGGGCGGAGTTGGGGTCGCTGAGGTCGCGGTCCTGCTCCAGGTAGGGGTTGATGGCCTCCTCGACGGCCCGGACCTCGGGCTGCCGGGAGACGTGGCGCAGCGCCGCGACGAGGTCGCCCTGCACCTCGACGGCTCGTACGACGCGGTTGCCGTGCATGAACAGGGAGGTGCGGCGCAGCCGGGTGGTGTCGTCGACCCGGGCCTCCGGGGAGGTGTAGCCGGCGAGGATCTCGGCGACCTTGTCCTCGCTGCCGGGCTTGACGGTGAAGGTCAGGGCGTGCCGGACCACTCCGTCGCCGACGCGGGGGTTGGCCTGCAGCCGGCCCTTGGGGGGCTCGGGGGCGAGCGAGGCGACGTTGGAGGTCTCGCGCAGGACGCTGAAGCGCAGCGAGCGGGTGTCGCGGACGCAGCTGTGCAGCGGCTGGACCATCTTGACGTGTTCCTCGCTGTTGACCCAGGTGAGGAATGGCGCCGCGCTCTCCCACTCACTGGTGATCAGCCACTGCGAGGGGTTCTCGATGGACTGGCACAGCTGGTCGGTCATGTGCCCGGGGACCGACGCGACCTGGTTGCGCAGGTGCTCGTAGGCTTCCAGGAAGCGCTGCTGGGCTCCGTCGTGGAGGTCCAGGAGCAGCACGACTCGGAGGCGGGAGCCGTCGAAGGCGGACTGGGATATTCGTTCCGACAGCGTGGTCATCGTCTACGCATCTCCTTCGGGGCCCGACGGCCCCTGTGGTGCGTCGTCAGTTCCGGTGCGATCCGGAGGACTGAGCCGGATGGTGGGCGGCTGCCCGGGTGTCCGGGGCGTCCCGGATTCGATCGTGGCGGGGACCGTCCGGTGGCGCGAGATCTGTGAGCCATGCAGGTGAATCGTGATCGAACACGGTCACATCCGGGCATTCGTGCTCCATCTGCCCTCAATGCGCCCATGGAGCTGGAGCACGAATGAACCCCACCGTTGAAGACCGGGTCCCGGTACTCATCGTGGGCGGGTCCCTGGTGGGCCTGTCCGCGTCGTTGTTCCTGGGACGTCTGGGTGTGCGGCACCTACTGGTCGAGAAGCACGCGGACACCTCACGCCACCCGCGCGGGCGGGGGAACAACGTCCGCACGATGGAGCTGTACCGGGTCGCCGGAGCGGAGCGGCCGATCCGGGAGGCCGCGTCGGTCCTGGCCGCCAACCACGGCATCCTGCAGGCCCCTTCGCTGACCGGCGACGAACAGGAGTGGCTATTCAAGGAGATCGACCCGGGCGGTGGCCTGGCCCGGATCAGTCCGTCCGCCTGGTGTCTGTGCAGCCAGAACGACCTCGAACCCGTACTGGTGCGCCGCGCCCGCGAGCAGGGCGGACAGCTGCGGTTCGGCACCGAGCTGGTCTCCTTCGAGCAGGACGCGCAGGGGGTGACCGCGGTCCTGAGGAACCGGGAGACCGGCGAGCAGAGCACCGTGCGGGCGGACTACCTGATCGCGGCCGACGGCCCGCGCAGCCCGGTCCGCGAGCGGCTGGGCATCGGCCAGACGGGCCCCGGCGACCTGTTCCACAACGTGAGCGTCACCTTCCGCGCCCCGGCCCTGGCGGACGTGGTGGGCGACCGGCGCTTCATCGCCTGCTACCTGACCAACCCCGAGGCGGACGGGGCGCTGCTGCCGGTGGACAACCGGGCGGAGTGGGTCTTCCACGCCCCCTGGCACCCCGACCAGGGCGAAACCCTGGAGGACTTCACCGACGAGCGGTGCATCGACCACATCCGCCGGGCGACCGGTGCCCTGGACCTGGACGTGGAGATCACCGGCAAGGCCCCCTGGCACGCCGCCGAGCGGGTCGCCGAACACTATGCGGCCGGCCGGGTCTTCCTCGCCGGCGACTCGGCCCACGAGATGTCCCCCACCGGGGCGTTCGGCTCCAACACCGGCATCCAGGACGCCCACAACCTCGCCTGGAAGCTCGCGGCCGTCCTGAACGGCTCGGCGGGCCCCGGTCTGCTGGCGACGTACGAGGCGGAGCGCCGGCCGGTGGCGCGCGAGACGAGCGCGCGCGCCTCGGCCCGGTCCGCCGAGCACAGCCATCCCGGGTACGTCCCGGCACCCGGGGCGGGCGGGGGCCGGCAGCGCGGCGTGCTCACCGTCGCCCTCGGCTACTGCTATCCCGAGGGCGCGGTCGTCGGCGCCGACCCCGAGCTCCCGGTGGTTCCCGAGCAGCTGCGGCTGACCGGCGAGCCGGGCACCCGCGCCCCACACATGTGGCTGCACGCCGGCAGCGAGCGCCGCTCGACCCTGGACCTCTACGAGAAGTCGTTCGTGCTGCTGTCCGGCTCCGACGGCGACATGTGGCGCACTGCGGCCAAGGGCGCCGTCCAGCGCTTCGCCGTAGCGCTGGACTGCTATCTGATCGGCACCGAGCCGGACGACGACCTCGCCCCGGAGGAGGGCGTCGACTGGGCCGAGAAGCACGGCACGACGCCCGAGGGCGCGGTGCTGGTGCGCCCCGACGGCTTCGTGGCGTGGCGGGCGGAGGGCCGGGTGGCCGACCCCGAGGCGGCGCTGGCGCAGGTCTTCGCGTCGCTGCTCGACAGGGACTGACCGCGCGGGCCGCCCGCGCGCCCGGCCCGGTCCGTACGGGACGCCACGAGCGGAACGGGCCGGAAGGTGGGGCGCACGGGGCGGGTGAGGGCCGTGGGGCCGGCGGGATCTGCACCGGCCCCACGGCGCCGGGAACGTATCTTCTGCTCGTCACCACCGAAGGGGCTTCTGCGGACTGCCCCGGCCGCGTCCCGCAACTCGGTGGCCGATTTCCGGTTGAGTCCGGGCATGGACGCCAAGAAGCCCCCCTCGCACCCCTTTCAGCGCATCTCCCTCCCCCACCAGCTGCCACCGTTGCCACCGCCCGCTCCCCAGGCGCGGCGCCCCACCGAGGAGGGGACGCCGATCTTCGACCAGCTCCTCAAGGAGTGGCGCTCGGGGGCGCTGCGTCCGGTCGTGTCATGGCCGACCGACGATTCCGGGAAGATCAGGGCGGGCGCGGCTGTTGGGACGGATGATGGACGTCCCTATCCGCGGAACCGCGACGAGGAGCATGACCGTGAGCCTGTACGACATCCCGCTGCGCACCCTGACCGGTGAGCCCGCTTCGCTCGCCGACTATCGGGGCAAGGCCCTGCTGGTGGTGAATGTGGCGTCCAAGTGCGGGCTGACCCCGCAGTATTCGGGCCTGGAGCGGCTGCAGCAGCGCTACGAGGACCGTGGCTTCAGCGTGCTGGGCTTCCCCAGCAACCAGTTCGCCGGCCAGGAGCCGGGCACCGCCGAGGAGATCGCCACGTTCTGCTCGGCGACGTACGGCGTCAGCTTCCCGCTGTTCGAGAAGACCGACGTCAACGGCGCGGACCGGCATCCGCTGTACGCGGCGCTGACCGGCACCGAGGACGCCGAGGGGGCGGCGGGCGACGTCCAGTGGAACTTCGAGAAGTTCCTGATCGACGCCAAGGGCGAGGTGGCGGGCCGCTTCCGGCCGCGCACGGAGCCGGAGGCCGAGGAGCTCCTCGCCGCCATCGAGGCGGCTCTGCCGGCCTGAGCCGGGTGGGCCCTCAGACCACGGCGATGTCGGTGGCCCCGGTGGACGGGGCGACCGGGTCCTGGTCGGGGGCCTCGGCAGCCGCGTCCTCCTGTGCGAGCGCCTCGCCGGACACGCTCTCGAAGTCGCCGGTCAGCCCGGTCATCGTCAGCAGCCGGGCGACGCAGCCGCCCTCGATGACGCCGGTCAGCCGCAGCCGGCCGCCCCGCTGCCGGGTTCGGTGGCGGGCGCGGCTGAGCAGCGACAGTCCGGCGCAGTCGATAAAGGTCACCGCGCACAGATCGACCACGAGGTCGACACCCTGGCCGCGGGTGATGCCGTCCAATCGGTCGGACAGCACCGAAACGGCGAGGATGTCCAGGTCACCGTGGAGTTCGAGCACGGTCGTGCCGCCCGCCGCGCGGTGCGGGCCCACAAGTCTCGGATGGTGCGGAGCGTCGTTCATCGGCCCGACCCACTTTCGTGCCGGGGACGCGGGGTGACCACGCGCTCCCGGCGGAGACGTACGGAAGGTGTGGGAGGGCGCCCGGCACGATCCGGGCGGGCCGGCCCGTTCCCGGGTCGTCGATGGTGCGGTTGCGTAGCGCTGGTGCCGCTACGTTTCTGCAACTGCGCCCATGGTTGTCTACGGCTTACCCGCCGACCGCCGTCCTCAAGTCCCGGCGTGCGCCACATCCGCATGTTGTCTCAAAGTCGCCCCTTGCGTGCATGGCCGAGATAGGTGACCAACGGCCGGCGCTCCGGCGCGAGCGCGAAGCCCGCCACCGCCTCGATCTCGTCGTCGCCGATCCGGCCGCTGCGGCGCGCCAGGATTCCGGTCAGCAGGCTGCGGACGCTGCGGGGCGCGAAGTCGCAGACGCCGCCGTCGGCCAGCCCGTGGCGCGCCAGCAGCGCGGCGACCTCGGCCGGCGTACGCAGCCGGCGCGCGGCGTAGCGGCCGGCCGGCACCACCCGGGTCATCGGCAGCCGCTGGAAGGCCCCGAGGTAGACCAGCCGGGAGACCGGCGTCCGGTTGACCGTGTCGTAGACCAGGACACCATCGGGCGCGAGGGCGCCGGCGGCCTGTTCCACCACCCGGTCGGGGTCCTCGGTGACCTCCAGGGTGTCCGCGAGGTAGACCAGGTCGAACGCGGCGGCGGGGACGCCGAGCCGCTCCGCGGGCGCGGTGCGGTACTCGACGGCCGGGCCCTCGCGCCCGGCGGCGCGGGCCAGCGCGGTCGCGGCCCCGGAGGGATCGACGGCGGTGACCTGGAAGCCGAGCGCGGCGATCCCGCGCGCCAGCAGCCCGCGCCCGCTGCCGACGACCAGGGCGCGCCCCGAGGGCGCCCGGCCGAGCCGCTCCAGGACCCCGGACGTGTACGCCAGACGTACGCCCTGGAAGGCGGCCGCACGGATCTGCCGCCCGTCGACCGCTTGGGGGTCGGCCGAGTCCAGTGCGATCAGCGGGGTCGTGCCCATCGCGTGCTCCCTCGTTCAGGTAGGGGTTCCCTCAAGGTTCCAGCTTCCCTGACCGGGACTGCGACCGGGACACCACCCCGGTCGCCGCGTGCAGGCACTGCGGTGGCGCGCTCACGCCGGACAACACCACCCAGCCACTGCGGGCGAGGCGGCACCGGGAACCCATCGGCTCGCATCGTCATCTTCAGGGCAAATAGACTGTCCAAACCGCCCGGAAGAGTGAGGTGTGTCCTGAAGTCGCCCGACCCGGCGGCCGACCGCTCCGCCGATGCCACAGCCGATCTCGCCGACCGCACCGCGCAGAGCCTGCGCGAGCTGGCCGGCGGGCCGATCTCCCGGCTTCCGCAGCTCCTGGAGGCGATGGCGGCGATCGGCTCCGACCGTGATCTGCACCGCTCGCTGGCCCGTATCGCCGAGACCGCCGCCGCCCTCACCGGTGCGCGCTACGCCGCCGTCGGCATCCGCAACGCGGACGGCGACGGGCCGGCCGAGGACCTCATCGCCCACGGCGTCGCCCCCTCCCCGCGGGGCCCGGGCCGGTCGCCCGGCCACGACGTCCTCAAGGTGCCCATCACGTTCCACGGCGAGACGTTCGGCGCCCTGTACGTCGCGGACCGGCGCGCCGGCGACAGGCCCGGCGGGGAGGGCGCCGAGAAGTCCGCCGCGCCGGGCGACCCGGGGTTCCGGGACGAGGACCTCCACCTGGTGCGGGTGCTGGCCACCGAGGCCGGTATCGCGATGGGCAACGCCCGGATGCACGCCGCCGCCCGGCAGCGCACCCGCTGGATCGACGGCGCCGCCTCCGTCACCACGGCCCTGCTGGCCGGCCCCGAGACCCGCTCGACGACCGGGAACGCGCTCACCGTCGTCGCGGAGAAGGGCCGCGAGCTCGCCGAGGCGGCCACCGGAGCGGTGCTGCTGCCGCACGCCGAGGGCGGTATGGAGGTCGTGGCGATCTCCACCGAGCTGCCGGACACCGTACGGACCGAGGCGTACCGCGGCCGGATCCCGCCGGAGAGCCCGGTCGTGCACCGGATAGCCGCCGGGCTCGCGGTCTTCGCCGACGACTTCGCCACCGACCCCCGTTCGGTCTCCCCGCTGTCGCGCCACTACGGCCCGACGATGCTGCTGCCGCTGCGCAGCAACGGGCGGGTACTGGGCGCCCTGGCGCTGTGCCGGGCGCCCGGCGACCGGCCATTCAGCCAGACCGAGCGCACCCTGGGCACCCAGTTCGCCGCCCAGGCCGCGCTGGCGCTGGTCCTCGCCGACCGGCACCGCGACCGCGAACGACTCGCCGTCTACGAGGACCGCGACCGCATCGCCCGCGACCTCCACGACCTGGTCATCCAGCGGCTGTTCGCCACCGGGATGCTGCTGGAGAGCGCCCGGCGCAAGGCCGTGGTGCCGGAGGTGCGGGAGGGGGTCGGCCAGGCGGTCGACGAGCTGGACGCGACGATCCAGGAGATCCGGACGGCGATCATCGCGCTGCAGCAGGGCCCGTCCCAGGCACCGCCGGGACTGCGTACGCGCATCCTGCGGGAGGCCGGCGCGGCGGCCGAAGCGCTCGGCAGCCGCCCGTCCGTGCAGTTCACCGGCCCGGTCGACGCCCGGGTCGACGACGCATGCGGCCGCGAACTGCTGACGGCGCTGCGCGCCACGCTGACGGCGGCCCGGCCGACGCGTCTGGAGATCGTCGTGGACGCCACCGCCACGCTGCCCGACGGCCGCCCCGCCGTACGCCTGACGGTGACCGCCCCCGACGCCGCCGCTGGGCCCACGGTCTGGGAACGCGCCCTGTGAGCCACACCGCCGGTCCGGGGATTTCCGGGCTCCGTCGAGGCCTTGAAGGGTGATCCTCGGGGAATGACTTGACCTCAATTTTGGTTGAGGTTCTAGGTTTCTTTATGTCGCCGGTCACGCACGGCGATCCCGTGACGACCCCGGCACACTGGAGGACCCCATGGACATGGAAGTCACCGCCTGGCATTCGCTGCACAGCACGATGACCGCGCAGCAGGGCCGGCGCCGGTTCTCGCGCGGGACGCTGCGCCGGATCATGGCGTTCGCGCGGCCGCACCGACGGCACCTGCTGTGGTTCCTCGTACTGAGCACGGTGACCGCGATGCTCGCGGTGGCCACCCCGCTGCTCGCGGGCCGGGTGGTGGACGCGATCGTGGGCGGCGACTCCTCCGCCCTGGTCGTCCAACTGTCCGGACTGATCGCCGTCATCGCCGTCGCGGAGGCGGGCCTGGGACTGCTGACCCGCTGGCTGTCGGCGAGCATCGGCGAGGGGCTGATCCTGGACCTGCGGACGACGGTGTACGACCACGTCCAGCGGATGCCCATCGCCTTCTTCACCCGCACCCGGACAGGTGCGCTGGTCAGCCGGCTGAACAACGATGTGATCGGGGCCCAGCGGGCCTTCAGCGACACCCTGTCGGGGGTCGTCAGCAACATCGTCACGCTGCTGCTCACCCTCGCCGTGATGCTCACCCTGTCCTGGCAGATCACCCTGATCGCGCTGGTGCTGCTGCCGGTGTTCGTCCTGCCCGCCCGGCGGGTCGGCCGGCGGCTGGCGGATCTGCGCCGGGAGGGCGCCGACCACAACGCGGCGATGGGGACGCAGATGACCGAGCGGTTCTCCGCACCGGGCGCCACGCTCGTCAAGCTGATGGGCCGCCCGTCCCGGGAGTCCGCGGAGTTCGCCACCCGGGCCCGCCGGGTGCGGGACATCGGCGTCCGCTCGGCCATGGTCCAGACGTACTTCGTCACCGCGCTCACCCTGGTCTCCGCCCTGGCGCTGGCCGTCGTCTACGGCCTGGGCGGGTTCCTGGCGCTGCGCGGTCAGCTGGAGGCGGGCGCGATCGTCTCCCTCGCCCTGCTGCTCACCCGGCTCTACGCCCCGCTGACCGCCCTGTCCGGGGCCCACATCGAGGTGATGAGCGCGCTGGTCAGCTTCGAGCGGGTCTTCGAGGTCCTCGACCTCAAGCCGCTGATCACCGAGAAGCCGGACGCCCGCCCGGTGCCGGAGGGCCCGGTGTCGGTGGAGTTCGACTCCGTGCGCTTCGGCTACCCGTCCGCCGACAAGGTCTCGCTGGCCTCCCTGGAGGAGGTCGCCACCCTCGACACCCGCGGCGGCGAAGAGGTCCTGCACGACGTCTCCTTCCGCGCCGAACCCGGCCAGATGGTCGCCCTGGTCGGCTCCTCGGGCGCCGGGAAGTCCACCGTGGCCCAGCTGCTGCCGCGGCTGTACGACACCGACGCCGGCGCGGTGCGGCTGGCCGGGGTGGACGTCCGCGAGCTGACCGCCGCCTCGCTGCGCGACACCCTCGGCATGGTCACCCAGGACGGGCACCTCTTCCATGACTCCATCCGCGAGAACCTGCTGCTGGCCAGGCCCGAGGCGACCGAGGACGAGCTGTGGGACGCGCTGCGCCGGGCCCGTCTGAAGGAGCTGATCGCCGGGCTCCCCGACGGTCTGGACACCGTCGTCGGCGAGCGCGGCTACCGGCTCTCCGGCGGCGAGCGGCAGCGGCTGACCATCGCCCGGCTGCTGCTCGCCCACCCCCGGGTGGTGATCCTGGACGAGGCCACCGCCCACCTGGACAACACCTCCGAGGCGGCGGTGCAAGAGGCCCTGACCGAGGCGCTGGAGGGCCGTACGGCACTGGTCATCGCGCATCGGCTGTCGACCGTACGGGCCGCCGACCTGATCCTGGTCGTCGAGGGCGGGCGGATCGTCGAACGCGGCACGCACGAGACGCTGCTGGCGGCGGACGGGCGGTACGCGGAGCTGTACCGGACGCAGTTCACCGACTCCAGCGCCGAGCGGGAGGCCGAGGCGCGGACCGCGCGGGACGCGGCCGCGGACACGGATTCCGGCCGGGATCCCCTCGCCGAATCGGCGCTGGTGAACTGACCCCCGCACCGGAAGGCCCCCACCTCTTGGCGGGGGCCTTCGGCATGCCGAAAACTGAGGAGATGACGCAGCGCGCGGAACACTCCACGGTCATGGACCGTCTCGCCATCGACGAGCTGATCACGGGCTATGCGATCGCCGTGGACGACGGCGACTGGCCGGGCTATCTGGCCCTCTTCACGCCGGACGGCCGCGCCGACTACCGCTCCGCGGGCGGCATCGAGGGCGACATCGAGCAGGTCGCGGGCTGGCTCGCCGAGATGCTGCGGCACTTCGCCATACGGCAGCACCTGATCGTCAACCGCCGGATCACCCTGGCGAGAACGGACGGCGCGCCGGGCGACACCGCGACCGTCCGGGCCGACTACCTCAATCCGATGCGGCTCGCCGGACCCGCGACGGACACCGGGGGCGGCGCCACCGCCCCCAATTACACCTGCGCCGGCCGCTACGACTTCACCGTCCGCCGCACCGCGGAAGGCTGGCGGCTGACCGGGGTCGTGGTGCAGGAGAAGTGGCGGGAGGTACACATCCAGGACGGCTGACGCCCGGCTGCCGGACGCTCGGCGGTCCGAATCGGCCGTCCTGGCCACGCCCCCTTTTCTTGATCGGCCCGCCCGCGCACACTGGCCGTCCGACCGGCGGAGACCCGCACGAGGGAGGCCGTATGGACAGATCGCCCGGCCGTCGGGCGTGGTGGCTGCGCTCCCCTTGGGGGCGCGCGGCGGCCGCGGCGCTCGCCGGGGCGCTGCCGGCCCTCGCCTTTCCCGCCCCGTCCTGGTGGTGGCTGGCGTACGCCGCGCTGGTGCCCTGGCTGCTGCTGGTGCGTTCCGCGCCGACGTACGGCCGGGCCGCGCTGGACGGCTGGCTGGGCGGCGCCGGCTTCATGCTGGCCGTGCACCACTGGCTGCTGCCGAGCCTGCATGTCTTCATACTCGTGCTCGCCCTGCTGCTGGGTGCGCTGTGGGCGCCCTGGGGACTCCTGGTGCGGGCGCTGCTGGGCGGCGCGCCCGGCGCCGGCCGGGGCGCCGCCGCGCTGGTGCTGGTGCCGTCGGGCTGGCTGATGGTCGAACTGGTCCGCTCCTGGGAGTACTTGGGCGGCCCCTGGGGTCTGCTGGGTGCCAGCCAGTGGCAGCTGCCGCCCGCGCTGCGGCTGGCGTCGGTCGGCGGGGTGTGGCTGGTCAGCCTGCTGATCGTGGCGGTGAACACCGCACTGGCGGAGTTGCTCGCCCGCCCGGCGGTACGGCTGCCCGCCGTCGCCGGCCTGCTGGTGTGCGCCCTGGGCGCCACGGCGGCCTGGTACTGGGCGCCGGTCCCCCGCCCCGCGGGCACGGTGCGGATCGCGGTCGTCCAGCCGGGCCTGACCGGCACCCCCACCGAACGGCTGGCGCGCAGCGAAGCGCTCACCCGCTCGCTGGCGGGCCGCGGGGTCCGGCTGGTCGTCTGGGGCGAGAGCAGCCTGTACCGGGACCCGGTGGACCGCCCCGATCTCGCGGCCCGGCTCGCCGCGCTGTCCCGGCGGACGGGCGCCGAGTTGCTGATCAACGCCGATGCGCCGCGCAACGGCGGGCCGGGGATCTACAAGAGCGCGGTGCTCATCGGACCGGACGGGCCGACCGGTGACCGCTACGCCAAGATGCGGCTGGTGCCGTTCGGCGAGTACATACCGCTGCGGTCGGTGCTGGGCTGGGCGACGAAGGTCGGCAAGGCGGCCACGGCCGACCGGATACGCGGCGCCCACCAGGTGGTGATGCCGGTCGCCTCCGCGCACGGGCTGCGGATCGGGCCGCTGGTGTGCTTCGAGACCGCCTTCCCGGACATGAGCCGTCATCTGGCGCGCGACGGTGCGCGGGTGCTGGTCGCCCAGTCCTCGACGTCGACGTTCCAGGGCAGCTGGGCGCCCCTGCAGCACGCCTCGCTCGGTGCGCTGCGCGCGGCCGAGACCTGGCGGCCGATGGTGCATGCCACGCTCACCGGCGTCAGCGCGGTGTACGGCCCACGGGGCGAGCGGATCGGCGAACAGCTCGGCGTCGACCGCAGTGCGGCGGCGGTCTACGACCTGCCGCTCGCCGAGGGCACCAGCCCGTATGTCCGGTACGGCGACTGGGCCGTGTACACGGCCGTGGGCGCGCTGGTGCTGGCCGGCGCGTACGCGGGTGTCCGCGCGCTCAGCGGACGGCCTGCGCCAGCGCGTCGGTGACCACCCGTTCGCACAGCTCGTGGGTGCGCAGCGCGTCCTGCGCGGACGGCGTCCGGCCGGCCCGTACGTCGTCCAGGAACGCCTGGACGATCTGCTCGATGCCGCGCTGGCGGGCGACCGGCACCCAGTCGCCGCGCCGCCGAATACTCGGCTGACCCTTGTGGTCGATGACCTCGGCGAGATTGACGACCTGGCGCTTGGTGTCGTGGCCGGACACGTCGAGGACCTCCTCCGCGGACCCGCTGAGGCGGTTCATGGTGCCGATGGCGGTGAAGCCGTCGCCCGAGAGCTGCAGCACCACGTGCTGCATCAGCCCGTCCCGGATCCTGGCCCGCACGTCGATGTGGTCGATCTCGCCGGGCACGAGGAACCGCAGGGTGTCGACGACGTGGATGAAGTCGTCCAGGACCAGCGTGCGCGGGTCCTCCGGCAGCCCGACGCGGTTCTTCTGCATCAGGATGAGGTCGCGGGCGTGCTCGCGGCACTGGGCGTAGGCGGGCGCGAAGCGGCGGTTGAAGCCGACGGTGAGGCCCACCGCGCGGTCCTCGGCGAGCGCGACGATCCGCTGGGACTCGGCCAGTTCGTAGGAGAGCGGCTTGTCGACGTAGGTCGGGACGCCGGCCTCGATCAGCCGGGTCACGATCTGCGGGTGCGCGGTGGTCGCCGCGTGTACGAAGGCCGCGTCCAGGCCCGTGGCGAGCAGCGAGTCCAGGTCGGTGTGGAGCTGTTCACCGCTCAGGCGGTGGGCGGCGCCGACCCGTTGGAGGGTGGCCGGGTTACGGGTGCACAGATGTATCTCAAGGCCCGGTTGTACGCCCAGTACGGGCAGGTACGCCTTCTGGGCGATGTCGCCGAGTCCGATGCAGCCGATCTTCACTCGTGCTCCTTGGGTAGCTCCGCGGTCCTGGTGCCCCGCGCCTCGGCAGCATACGTGGCGGCCGGCGGCGACCAGTCGGCGATGCCGTCCAGGGCCCGCAGCGCGAGATCCGGCGCGGTGGGGGTCCCCCCTGGACGCAGTCGTCGGAGTCCTTGGGGAAGGGCGGTGGCGGCCAGCAGGGCGGCGCGCAGCGCACAGGCGGGCCGGGAGCGCCAGGTGGTGAGGCGCCCGATGCGCTCGGCCCGCCGCACCACCTCCATGGTGCGCGGCAGCCGCTGCCGGGTGTAGGCGGCGAGCGCGGCGGCGAGATCGCCGTCCGGTTCGGCCAGGTGCGCCAGCACGACGGCGTCCTCGATGGCCTGGCAGCCGCCCTGCCCGAGGTTCGGGGTCATGGGGTGGACGGCGTCGCCGAGCAGGGCGACCCGGCCCCGGTGGAAGGCGGGTGGCGGCGCCGCCACGGTGTGGACGTCGTTGCGGAGCACGGCGGCCGGGTCGGCGGCGGAGAGCACGGCGGGGACGGGGTGGTGCCAGTCGCCGAAGCGGCGCAGCAGTTCGGCCCGCTCGTCGTCGGCGGCCCGGCCACCGGGTGGGACGGCCGCGGTGGCGTACGCGTAGACGCGGCCGTCGTACAGCGGCATGGTGCCCCACAGGCCACCGGGACCCCAGGTTTCGTGCGCGGTCCAGGGGCGGTCGAGGGCGGGGACGACCATCCGCCAGGCGGTGAAGCCGGCGTAGCGGGGTGCGGGGTGGCCGGGGAAGAGCGTGCGGCGGACGGCGGAGTGGATGCCGTCGGCGGCGACGACGAGGTCCGCGGTCAGCTCCTGCCCCTCGCCTCCGGCGATACGTACGCGTGCCGGGTGGGCGGGCGAGGCCGGGTCGCCCGGGTCGACCAGGGCGGCGGGGGAAGCGGTGCGCACCGCTCCGTCGGGCAGCCGCGCGGTGAGCAGGGCGATCAGGTCGGCGCGGTGCGCGACCAGGACCGGCCCGCCGAACCGCCGGACGGCGGCGGCGTCGTCCGTACGGGCCAGCCGCCGGCCGCTGGGGAGGCGGAGCTCACCGGAGGCCTGGCGGGCGGCCGTCGCGCGTACCGCGTCGCCCGCGGCGAGGGTGTCCAGGGCGCGCTGGGCGTTCGGCGCGAGGCCGATGCCCGCGCCGTCGCGCCGCGCGCCGGCCGCGCCCGCGGCCTGGTGGCCGGACCCGGAGCCCGCCGCGGCGGCGCGCTCCAGGACGGTGACCGACCAGCCGCGGCGGCCCAGTGCCAGCGCGGCGGTGAGCCCGCCGATGCCGCCGCCGATCACGATCGCGGTGGGTTGCCGCATGCCGCCTCCCCGGTCCACAGTGCGCGACTACAGGTGTAGTGGCCGCTCCACACAGGAGACTACACCCGTAGTCCAAGCGCTAGGCTGACCTGCCATGAACGCCCGCAGCTCCCCCGTCCCGGCCCCCCGCTCCGCCTCCCGCCTTGAGCTGATCGCCGATGCGGCGCTCGCTCTGCTCGCCGAACGCGGCATGCGCGGGCTGACCCACCGGGCCGTGGACGAGGCGGCCGGGCTGCCACCGGGCTCGACGTCGAATCTCGCGCGCACCCGGGCGGCCCTGCTGGAGACGGCGGTACGCCGGCTGGCCGAGCGGGAGGCGGCGGTGCTGGCACCGGACGAGATGCCGAAGACCCCGGAAGGGGCTGGCGACGGCACAGCGGCGGGTGCGGCCGCCGACGCCCTGTCCCTGGCGCTGCACCGCTACCTCTCCCGGCACCGGCAGCTGCTCATCGCCCGTTACGAACTGGCCCTGGAGGCCACCCGCAGGCCCGAACTGCGGGAGGTCTACGACCGGGCGGGCCGGGCCTTCCGTGAGCCGATGGTGGCGATGCTCGCGGCGGCCGGCTCCGGCGAACCGGAACGGCACGCGCTCAGCGTGGTCGCCTGGTGCGACGGCGTGCTCTTCTCCTGCACGGCGGGGCAGTTCCACGCCGCCGTCCCCACCCGCGCCGCACTGCGCGCCTCGTGCGCGGAGCTCCTCGACGGGATGCTGCGGGGCTAGGGGGTGTCCGATGGGGCAGGGTCGGACAGGCCGCGGCGTCTGGTGCGGTGCATCGCAAGGCGCCGGAGCGACCCGATAGCGGAGCTCTCGGGACGTTTCGGCAACGCCGCGAGGTACCGTGCCAGACGCCGCGGACCCGGCCATGACCCATCGGACAGACCCTAGGGGGTGTCCGATGGGGCAGGGTCGGACAGGCCCTGGGGGGTGTCCGCACAGTCCCGTCGTCCGCCCGTAGGGCGGGGCCCGCGGAGGTCGACGCGGTCCCGCGGAGATCTCCGGGACGGCCGCTACGCCGTTCGCCCGGCCGCGCGGTCGATCCGCAGCTCCAGACGCTCGATCGCGTCCCTGAGCCCCTGGCGGTACTCGCCGTCGGCGAGGGCGTTGGCCGACGCCCGGGCGCGCAGCAACTGGGCGCGGGCGTCGGCCGTCCGGTCCAGTGCGGCGTAGTCGGCCGCGATGTTGAGATGCAGCGAGGGGAAGAACGCGCGCAGCGCGACGAGGGGGTGCCGCGGGCCCGGCCCGTCGGCGACGCTCGACTCCCCGGGAGCGGATCCGCCGCCCCGGTCGGGCCGCTCGGTGACGAAGCCCTCGGCGGCCTCCAGGGCTCTCAGGTCCCAGTCGAGCTCGTCCCTGGGGTCGTCCTGGGTGTCGGCCATGTAGTGGGCGAGGGTGCAGCGGTGGAAGGCGTCTCCGTGCGGCCCGATCTCGTGCCACAGCGCCGAGAGGCGGTTGCGGGCCTCTTCCCGGTCACCCGCGCGATGCAGCATGATCGCCTGGCCGATCCGGGTCAGCACGCCGTCCTCGGGCGTCGCCTCCCGCCGCTTGTCCATCACCGCGCACTCCCGGGGTTCGCTCACCACCGTCACTGCTGTTGCCTCGACGCTAACCGCCGCTGGAAACCTTCGCGCGGTGTGCGCGACGCACCGGGTGGCCGGGCCCGCCCGGCGGACCGCACGGACGGGCACTGCGCGGGCCTCCAGGACTCAGCCCAGGTCAGGGATCCGCCAGTCGATCGGGGCGTGCCCCTGCGCGGCGATCGCGTCGTTGATCTGGGTGAAGGGGCGGGAGCCGAAGAACTTCTTCGCCGACAGCGGGGAGGGGTGCGCGCCCTGCACCACGGCATGCCGCTCCTCGTCGATCAGCGGCAGCTTCTTCTTGGCGTAGTTCCCCCAGAGCACGAAGACCGCCGGGTCGGGCCGGGAGGCCACCGCGCGGATCACCGCGTCGGTGACCTTCTCCCATCCCTTGCCCTTGTGGGAATTGGCCTCGGCCTCGCGGACCGTCAGGACGGCGTTCAGCAGCAGCACGCCCTGCTGGGCCCAGGGCATCAGATAGCCGTTGTCCGGGACCGGGTGGCCCAGCTCCTCCTTCATCTCCTTGTAGATGTTCCGCAGCGACGGCGGCGTCTTGACACCGGGCTGCACGGAGAAGCACAGGCCGTGGCCCTGCCCCGCGCCGTGGTACGGGTCCTGCCCGAGGATGAGCACCTTCACCTGGTCGTAGGGCGTCGCCTCCAGCGCCGCGAAGACCTGCTCGCGGGGCGGGTAGACCGGGCCGTTGGCCCGCTCCTGCTCGACGAAGTCGATGAGCTCCTTGAAATAGGGCTTCTCCAACTCCTCGCCGAGTACCCCGCGCCAGGACTCGGGCAGCATGTCGGTCACCACGTCAACAACCTCCGGTGTGCGTTGCGTTCTCCGTCACAGAACCTACCGGCGACCACTGACAACGCCGTCCGCGGGCCGATGCGCGGGCCCGCGGCCGGTGGCCGGCCCGCGTCAGGCGGTGTCGAGCCGGGCCCGCTGGACGGGGTCCAGCCGCAGGTCGAGCGCCGCCAGCCCCTCGTCCAGCTGCGCCACCGAGCTCACGCCCAGTACGGGCACGACGGGCAGCTCGCCGCCCATCAGCCAGGCCAGCACCACCTGGTTCACGGTGGCCCCGCACTCCGCCGCGACCTCCGCCAGTACCCGCAGCCGCGCCACCGAACCGGGGTGGTCGTAGGCCTCCGGCAGCGGACGGTCGGCACGCGCGTACGCCCCTCCCATCAGCGTCCCATACCCGACCGGCGTCAGATCGGGGTGCGCCGCCGCGTAGTCGAGCAGCTCCTCGTCGGTCTCCACATGGTGGCCGGAGGGCAGGTCCTGGCGCGGCCGCAGATAGGTGTGCCGCCGCTGTACGGCCCTGAAGCCGGGCAGGGCGCGCCCGGCTGCGGTGTGCCGGGCCTCGGCCAGCCGCCAGGTCCGGTGGTCGCCGGCACCGAGGGTGCCCACCCTGCCGTCCTGGACGAGGCCGGCCAGCGCCTCGACGGTCTCCTCCAGAGGGACTGCGCGGTCCTCGAGGTGCGCGTAGTACAGGTCCACCCGGTCGGTGCCCAGCCGGCGCAGACTGCCCTCGATGGCGGCGCGTACGGCCGCCGCGGACAGGCCCTCCGCGTTGGCGGGCCACCGGGCACCGCGGGCCGGATCGGGCCGGGCACCGACCTTGGTGGCCAGCACCGTGCGGCCGGCCGCGCCACGGCTGCGCAGCCAGCGGCCGAGCAGCAGCTCGCTCTCGTCGCCGGTGGCGCCCGGCACCCAGCAGGCGTAGTGGTTCGCGGTGTCGATGAAGGTGCCACCGGCCGCCACGAAGCGGTCCAGGATCGCGAACGAGGTCGGTTCGTCGACGGTGGTGCCGAACGGCAGCGTCCCCAGGCAGACGGCGCTGATCCGGGGCCCTTGATCGCCGCCGAGCGTGCGGTAGTGCATGGCATGCCTCCCTGACAGGTCCGCCGACGCGGATGGTGCCGGCCCCGAAAGGGACCGGCACCACGGACTCTGCCTCTTGGAGCGCACACCAAGGCAAGGCCGCCTCGCGGCCCGCCCGGCCGTCAGACCCCGGCGTTGAGGAACAGACCGCCGTCGACGACCAGCGTCTGACCGGTGATCCACCCCGAGTCGCCGGACAGCAGGAAGGCCGCGGCCCCGCCGATGTCCTCCGGGACGCCCAGCCGCGCCATCGGGTAGCCGGCCGCCGCCTCCTCCTCGCGGTTCTCGTAGAGCGCCGCCGCGAACTTGGTCTTGATCACTGCCGGCGCGATGGAGTTGACCCGCACCACGGGCGCGAACTCATGGGCGAGCTGCACCGTGAGGTTCACCATCGCGGCCTTGCTGATGCCGTACGCGCCGATGAACGGCGAGGCGTTCAGCCCGGCGATCGAGGCGATGTTGACGATCGCCCCGCCGTTGTCCTTCTGCCAGGCGTGCCAGGTGCGCTGGGCGAAGCCGAGCGCGGAGATGACATTGGTCTCGAAGACCTTGCGCGCGACATTGAGGTCGAGGTCGGCGATCGGGCCGAACACCGGGTTCGTGCCCGCGTTGTTGACGAGGTAGTCGACCCGGCCGAAGGCCTCCATCGCGCGCTCGACGGCGACGGCCTGGTGCGCCTCGTCGTGCGCCTTGCCGGCGACGCCGATCACCCGGTCCGCGCCGAGCTTCTCGGCGGCTTCCTTGAGGGCGTCCTCGTTGCGGCCGGTGATGACGACCCGGTCGCCGCGGGCCACCAGGGCCTCGGCGATGCCGTAGCCGATTCCGCGGCTGGCGCCGGTGACCAGCGCCACCTTGCCGGAGGGCTCGGGGAGCCCGCTGTCCTGCTCGGTCATGTCCTGTGCTCCTGAGGTGGGTGGTGCGGCGGTCAGTTGAGCGGGCCGCCGGCGACGTACATGACCTGGCCGGACACGAAGCCGGCCGCGTCACCGGTGAAGAAGGCGATCGCGTTGGCGATGTCCTCGGGCCGGCCGACCCGCTGCACCGGGATCTGGGTGGCGGCCGCGGCCTGGAAGTCCTCGAAGCCCATGCCGACGCGCTCGGCGGTGGCCGCGGTCATGTCGGTGACGATGAAGCCGGGGGCGACGGCGTTGGCGGTGACGCCGAACTTGCCGAGCTCGATGGCGAGCGTCTTGGTGAAGCCCTGCAGACCGGCCTTGGCCGTCGAGTAGTTGACCTGGCCGCGGTTGCCGAGCGCCGAGCTGGAGGAGAGGTTGACGATCCGGCCGAACCCGGCGTCCACCATGTGCTTCTGGCAGGCGCGGGACATCAGGAACGCGCCCCGCAGATGCACGTTCATGACCGTGTCCCAGTCGGTCTCGCTCATCTTGAACAGCAGGTTGTCGCGGAGCACACCGGCGTTGTTGACGAGGACGGTCGGCGCGCCGAGCTCGGAGGCGACCCGGGTGACCGCCGCCTCCACCTGCTCCGCGTCCGAGACGTCACAGCCGACCGCGATGGCCTTGCCGCCGGCCGCGGTGATCTTCTCGACGGTGTCCTTGCAGGCCGCCTCGTCGAGGTCGAGTACGGCGACGGCACGGCCCTCGGCGGCCAGGCGTACGGCGGTGGCCGCGCCGATACCGCGGGCCGCGCCCGTCACAATGGCGACGCGCTGCTCGGTGGTGGACATGCGGGTTCTCCTCACCCTCGAAACCTCGACAAGCGGTCCGCCGCACCGATCCCGTAGGTGAGCAACCGCTTAGTAGCCTGAGCAGGGCTGACGCTAGAAGCCCCGCCACGCGCTGTCAACGCCCCACCACCGCGCCGTTGCCGACCTCACCTCGACGCGCACCGGGCCACGGCGCGTTCTCGCCATAGATACGGGCCCTCGCTATGCCTACGAGCCCTCGCCACGTACATGGGTTCTTGCCATACACAGCAGGCGCCCGGCCCGCCCTACGGCAGACCGGGCGCCCGTGCCGAGGCGTCCGCCACGTCAGCGCACCAGCAGCTCCAGCAGCCGCTCCGCCTCCGCCGCGGGGTCGGCGGTCAGGCCGGTGTGCACCGGTCCGGGCTGGACGATGGTGCTGCGCGGCGCGATGAGCCAGCGGAAACGCCGCCCCGCGTCGTCGCCGGCCGCCTGCCCGGCCCGTTCGCCGCCCTCGCAGATGCCCTCGACGGCACCGAGCGCGGCCCGTACGCCGGCCACGTCGACCGTGGGGTCCAGGGCCAGCAGCCGGGCCTCGTCCAGATGGGTCCTGGCCTCGACGAAGCGCCGGGCATGGCAGTACACGACCACCCCGGCATTGATCATCTCGCCGCGCTCCACCCGGGGCACGACCTTGAGCAGGGCGTACTCGAAAACATCGCGTCCGTTGTGCAGACCGGTCACTTCACTGCCCTCCGCGGCAACTTTCCGGCCAGCCATTCCGGGGCCTGCGAGGGCTTGTCCTTGGTGGGCTCCCCGATGGTGATGTGGTCGCTGATCGTCTGCGCGCGGGCCAGCAGCGTCTTGACGTACGCCTGGCGCAGCACGTCCGGCGAGTCGAAGCCGGGCTCGTCCGTCAGCCATTCGTCCGGGACGTCCGCCGCGATCTCGGTCAGCAGCTCCTCGGTGATCTGCGGCGCGAATTCGGCGGCCGCCGCCTCGATGTCCGGGCCGAAGGTGGCCAGCACATGGTCGGAGGCGTTGTAGGGCCGGGCCGCGGCCTTCTCCGCGCTCGGCCAGTTGTGGTGCCAGATCATGGCGGCACCGTGGTCGATCAGCCACAGTTCGCCGTGCCAGACCAGCAGATTGGGGTTGCGCCAGGACCGGTCGACGTTGTTGATCAGCGCGTCGAACCACACCACACGCCCCGCCTCACGGGAACCGACCTCGAAGGCGAGCGGATCGAAGCCCAGCGACCCGGGGAGGTAGTCCATGCCCAGGTTCAGCCCCCCGCTGGCCTTGAGCAGCTCCTGGACCTCCTGGTCGGGCTCGCCGAGCCCGATGACGGGATCGAGCTGCATCTGCACCAGGTCCGGCACCCGCAGCCCGAGCCGACGGCCCAGCTGCCCGCAGATGACCTCCGCGACGAGGGTCTTGCGGCCCTGCCCGGCACCGGTGAACTTCATGATGTAGGTACCGAGATCGTCGCCCTCGACGATTCCCGGAAGCGATCCGCCCTCACGCAAGGGCGTGACATAGCGGGTTGCGACGACCTCCCTCAACGATTTCTCAGACTCCACTGGTCATCTTCCTTAGCTTCCACGGCCGGCCATCAAGGGGGTGCACCTCAGGGGATCGTCCGCAATGAGCCCTGGGGGAAATCTGGGAGTGTCGACTGACATGACATGCCGATCCCCTCCCTTCCGAGCAGCCCGTCAACGACGGCGCGCCCTTTGCCTCCGGCCTCCGGCATGAAGTGAGCATAGTAACCGAGCGTGACGGCCGGCGAGGAATGTCCGAACCACCGCGCCAAAGTCACCACGGACTTTTCTGCCTCCCGCAAGACGGAGGCATAGGTGTGCTCCGCCGCTGCCGGCGGGAGACTTTCCGCATGACGCTTCAACTCTTCAGCCACCGAGGAGGGCATGTGCCGGACCGCCGGCACGATTCGAGGCGGTGGCCGATCGAGCCACTTCTCCATGGAGCAAGTCACGGAATCGAACCCGCGCTCTGCACTTCACGGAACTTCGTTCAGAGCCCGCTTTCAAGGCTCTGGCCGCAGTTCCGTGAAAGCGCAGGCAAACGAGAACATCTTCCGCCTGGGGCGTGCTACCTCGTGGCGATCAATGCGGTCGGGAACGTATGGGCAGCGGTCGGCTATCTCATGGTGATTCGATGGCTCAGCCGGTTCACGCCTGGAACTCGGTGAGATCGATAGCGTGAACGCGCAGCGGATAGCCGTACACGGGGTGCGTCGTCTCGCGTTCCGGCACCATGCCGAGCTTGCGGATGACGTTCTCGGAGGCGTCGTCTCCCACCCGGTTGATGCTGATGACTCGGTCGAGGCCACGGTCCTGGAGTGCGAACTCCAGGGTGGCCTGGGCTGCTTCGGACGCGTATCCCTGGCCCCAGAACTGTGAGCCGAGCCGCCAGCTGATCGCCACGGCGGGCAGCACCTCCGGCAGGAACTCGGGCACGGACAGACCCGTGAAGCCGGCCAGTTCACCCGAGGCAAGCAGCTCGACGGCGAAGAGGCCGAAGCCCTCCTCGTCCCACTCTTCCTCCCACCGCTCGATGGCCTCTGCCGTGTCGTCCAGGTCGCGCACCGAGCCGTCGTCGATCCAGTGCATGACCCGCGGGTCCGCGTTGATGTCCGCCATTGGCGCGAGGTCGTCGTCATACCAGCGGCGGAGGAGGAGGCGGGGGGTGCGGATCTCGGTCATGGTGCCCATCCTGCCGAAGGCAAGGGCCTCATCGGTAATTGGCACCCGCACGTGTTCCCGCTCCGGGACCGCAAGGCATCAGGCCGCCTGCACCACACGCCGTGAGGGGCGCAACATCGGGCCGATGGCCACGGGGAGATAACGTGCCACTTCGACAGCGGGGCCCGCCCGGGTCGAGCCGGCCACCGCTCAAGGCTGATCTACCGGCCGCGCCGGGACGACAGCCAACGCGACGGGCGCAAGATTTTCTCCTGGCACGACTTAGTTAACGGGCCCTTTCTGCTGCTGCGTGCCGCGCCTCCGCATTCAGGTCCGGTCCCGCCGCGCGAATCGCTTCCGTGGCGTAGCCGACAACCCGCGGCCCGTCCGCCCACACCGAGCCGCGACTCGCACTCCTGACTGGCGACAGCTTCACTCCCGGAGGAGCTGCCCCTCTCACCTGACGCATCTCATTCGGTGATTCTGCGGTAGCAGATGGGGGTGCAGGCGATGCTGGTGAAGGCAACGAAGCGCTCGGCTTTGCGTTCGCAGCGGCGGTGGCTCCCCTGTACGGTGCAACATTTCCGGGCAACTGCGCCACCTTCTCCGAAACCACGGCCTGCATTCCCGCCTTTCCCGCCGCCGTCACCAACGGGATCCGGCTGTGGCCAAAGGGAAAGCCGCCATGACGTTGGCCCTTGAAGGGAAGACCGCGCTGGTCACACCGCCGCCACCACGGACCATGCACGGATGTATGTCGCGTCGGCGCGACACTGCGAAGGTGCGGCCTGCGCAGACAAGGAGCCAAGCGCGCCGAGTGCTCCCACTCCACCGAGGACAGGTAATCCGGACGGGGTTTTCGCCCCAGCAGTCAGGCGCCCCATCAGGTGAGGGCGACGATTGTGGGCGCAGCCTGGAGGACGTGCATTTGTGGTTGGTGTTCGCAAACCGGGCCATCCCCTAGGGCAGAACCGGTTTTGCCGGGGCTGGGCGTGATCGACCAGCCGTTGTGAAGGTGTGGCCGTCTGCTTACAGTTGGCGCCTCAACTCGCCCGCCGTGCAACCGGCGGGCTCCTCTGCACACTGGGGAGATTCATGCGCAAGCGCGCAATCTTCGCTGTACTCGGCGCTGCCGTCACGCTGGGCGGGTCCACCGCCGCGTACGCGGACGAGACCGTCGGTGACGTCCAGGTCACCGCTGTCACCGTGAGCGGCGGCAAGGACGTCGCGATCGGCCTCGCCGACAAGACGGTCACGGTGTCGGTGACCGCCACCGACCCTTCGGGCATCTGGGACGCCGACTTCCATCTCTGGCGCGGCACCGACCCGGACAACCCCGACGGCTACATCAAGCCGAACGAGGACACCACCCCGGCGGACTGCGTCGCCTCCTCCGCGACCACCGCCACCTGCTCGAAGACCTTCACCTTCGCGCCGGACTCGTGGCTCACCAACGCCGACGCCGGAACGTGGAAGGTCGGCGTCGAGGTGTGGGCGAACGACGACAGCCGGGCGGTGCGGGACACCTACACCACCGTCCGACTCCAGCGCTTCTCCAAGCTGACCGTCAACGCGGGCCCGGAGCCGATATCCGCCGGCAAACCCCTCACGGTCACCGGGAGGCTGACCCGCGCCAACTGGGACACCGACATCTACGCGGGCTACACCGCCCAGCCGGTCAAGCTCCAGTTCCGCAAGGCGGGCACCAGCACCTACTCCACCCTGCAGACGGTGAACACCTCCAGCACCGGTGACCTGAAGGCCACGGCCACCGCGTCCGTGGACGGCTACTGGCGCTGGAACTTCGCAGGCACCTCGACGACACCGGCCGTCAAGGCGACCGGCGACTACGTCGACGTGCAGTAGCGCCCAGCAGTCGTGGCGCCGGCTGCCGTGGCGGCCCCGGCGCCCCGGCAGCCCGGCACCCCGCCTCGTGGGGCACTTCCTGAGAACGGATCGAGGCCCTCTTCGGGCCGACACGCGCTGCCTGCGGCGAGGGCGGGCCGGGTCCGGCACACGATCCCCCACGCCGGAACCAGCGGGCCAACCGCCGGGGCGTGAAAGGCACGGCGGCGATACGGTCCTCGGCGTCGGTGTCGGCGTCGGCGTCGGTCTGGACGGCCCGCAGGACCCTGTGTCACGTGCCATCTGCCATCTGCCATCTGCCATCTGCCATCTGCCATCTGCCGACCATCGACGGTGCCGGTCGTATGCCGTCTGCCACTTCCCGAACCGGGGGCGGATCGCGCCACGGAATGCCGGTTGTCTCGTCACCGACCCACCAAACAGTCCCTAGCCCAACCGATAGAAGCAACCCGTCGCGTCTCCTGCCCCTCTCCCCAGGCAACGCATGCACCTGAAAGGTCGCAACCGCCCGGCGACGGTGCCCGAGCAGGCACGTGGCCGGACGTCGCAAGAACGGAGTGGCTATGGCAGATTCCCCGAAGCCGCAGGTGGGACCCTCCTGCGGAGACATATCACCGCCGTCTCACACAGGTGCCGACTCTCCCAGGGGCCCGGCCGAGCCGGACTCCCCCGGACCGCCTGCTCCCCGTCCCGGGCCGCCCCGCAACGGTCTTGGCGTCGCAGCCCTCACCCTCGCCGTCCTCGGCCTCCTCATCCTCGCGACCCTCGGCGTCGTCGGCTCGACCGGCCCTGCCCGGGTCCTGTTTTGGGTGGCGGGGATCTTGACCACCACCGCGCTGGCCCTGGGGATTCTCGGGGCCCGGCGGGCGAAGCAGGGTTACGCCGGCACCCGGGGCAGGTGCTTGACCGGCGCGGTCCTTGGGGGGCTGGCCACCGTGTGGTGCGCCAATGGCGCCGTGGCCGCCACCGACCCTTTCCACCAGGTCTCGTGCCAGGCCGACCAGCGGCAAACAACGACCTCATCGGGGGCCAAGGCCAGCACTTCACCCTCCCCGAAACCGAAGACCGCTGCGGCACCTGGTAATGGCCCGGTGGGTTTCGACACCACCTGGTGCTTCAAGAATGGGGTGCAGGTGACGGTCTCGGCACCCAAGCCGTATACCCCCCGCAAGATGGAAGAAGACTGGCAAAGCGGATTTACACCGGGCAACCGAACACTGGCTGTGGAGGTCACGATCCGCAACGGCTCGACCAACATGGTGGATCTTGAGGAGTTCCTCGGCATTGGAGCCAAGGACGCTAATGGGCGGGTGGCCGAAGCCATCTTCGAAGGCGAAGACCATTCCCGCGGACTGGACAAAACGCTCCTGCCGCCCGGAATGAAGAAGGTGATGACGCAGGGATTCGCCCTGCCTCCGAGCGCAGCGAAAAGGATGGGGGTAGAGGTGAGCCTGAACTTGCCCCCGGACCGAAGGGCCTTGTGGAGCGGACCTGACGAAAGCGTCTGGTGGAGCGGGCGCGTGGGCTGACCAACAGGCACCGACTGCTCACCGAGTTCGCAGACTTCCGCCCGCACCCCGGCCTACTGGCGGCCCCGCGCGGGCTTGCCGGCGAGGCCGAAGCGCAACAATAGCCTCAACCTCAAGCGCCCGCCTCGAAGTTGCGGGGCGCGGCCGAACAGCGCCGGCGCTGGCGACGCAAGACACCGGACGCAAGACAACAGGACACAAGCCACAAGCCACAGGAAGGAGCGTGACGCCGTGAAGTGGCGAACCTAGCCGCCCACCCGGAATGTCCGGGAGCCAGGGCGGCGGTTCCGGAAGGAACGAGATGTCCCGTACGGACAAGACGAAGCCACTGTGGGTGCGCCACGCGGAGCACGACCCCCGGCCGATTCACGATCACCGCTACGGTGCCTGCGATCTGCCGCCGCACCCGACGCAGGAGGAAGCGGACACCCGCTGCCGTTGGGCACACCCCGGCATGCTGCTGTTCGGCCACACCTGCTGCTCGGGGTGCACTGTGCGTTCCTGCCGCAAGGAATGGCAGGGGATGGTCAAGACCAGCAACCGCAAGGAGCGCTACGCGGGCCGGCGCGAGGCACGTCGCTGCGCCATGGGACAGGACGGCGACTGACTCTGCCGCTCATTGCCCAAGGCCCGTCCAGTACTGCGCGTGAGCCTTGACGGCGGCGACGTCGGGGCGGATGAACAGCTCCACCTCGTAGGTGACCGTCGAGTCCTTCATCGCACCAGGCAGCACCTGGTGCGTGAAGGCCGAGATCTCATCGCGACCGGTGAGGCGCTTGCCGTGACCGGTCGTCCAGATCGCGTCGGCCCGGAAGAGGCCGACAAACTCGTGATCAACCGTTCGACAGTCCTCAGACTTTTGGCTGGGTGAAGCGGATGCGGTTGCCGAAGGGGTCGCGGAGGCCGCAATCAGTTCCGTACGGGCGGTCGGTGGGTTCCTCGGTGAACTCGACGCCCCGGCCCCGCAGCGTCTCGTACGTCTTGCGGCAGTCGTCCGTGGTGAGAATGAGCCAGCCGCTCATCGCGCCCTTGGTCACCAGATCGCGAACCTGCTCTGTCATCTCCGGGGACATCGCCGGAGGGCCCGGCTTCTCCAGCAGGATCTGGCGCTCGGGGTGGCCGGGGACGCTGACGGTCAGCCAGCGCATGAAGCCCATGTCGACGTCCGCGCTGACCTCCAGGCCGAGCTTGCCGACGTAGAAATCGAGTGCTTCGTCCTGGTCCAGGACGTAAATCGCTGAATGCGTGATTGCGGTGAACATGTGCATCACGCTACTGGGGACTCCGGACGAAAACTTATCCAAAACTGCTCAGTCGACGGATGGTTCGGAAAGCGCGCAAGGTCAGGCACTCAGCCGCGTCCACGCCATCGTGAAGCACGTCGGTACGCCCGCGGCCACCGCCGCCTTGCCGCACATCCCGTACCCGGAGCATGAGGTTCTTCAGCTGGGCCCCAGGGAGACTCCGGCGGCGTGGGTCAGCAGCAGGCGGGCGATCGCTCCGCATGGGGCGAAATCTGCGTGCCGCAGGCCGTAGCCGCCGGGTCCCCGCCGGGGGGACACGTATTCAGCGAGGAAGCGAGGAGCAGTCAGCCGTGCTGCTTCTTCGCCGTCACGGTGAAGTCGCCCCGGATGCCGTCGCCGACCATTCCGGGCTTGCAGGCGCTGGTGTACGAGCCGGCCTTGTCGATCTTCACGGTCATCGTGCGGGACGTGCCGGGGCCGATGCCCTCGACCTCGCTGACCACCTTGCCGTCCGGGCTGTAGAGGTAGAACTCGGTGATCTTGCTGCCCTCGTTGGCGATCTTGAAGGCGATGGATCCGGCGGGTGCGGACGTCCGGGAGAGTTTGCAGGTGTCATCGGCTGCCTGGACCGTGATGGCTCCCGACTTCGCGTCGCCGCCGTCGCTCTTCTCGGCGCAGGCGGTCAGAAAGGTGAAGGGGACGACGGCGAGCAGGGGAACGGTGGCAAGCCGGGGCAGGCGAGGGGGCATGACGGCTCCTGGTGCGATACGGGGACGGGGGACGAAAGCGCGCGCAGTGTAGGCGTGGGGGCCGCCCACCTGTCCAGATACCGACCACCGGACGGCTACTTTCTGAACCTCAGCGCCTACTGATGGCAACTCAACTTCCCTTGGACCAGCGGAAAGCCTCCTCTTGGCGCCCGTTATGCACCTCATGTTCGCATTGCGGGATGAGTTGACGGGCGCACGGCAGACACTTAGGTTCGCCTCACCTTACTTCCGATCGAAGGTTTTCAGTCATGTCAGGGATCAGACTCCCGCTTCGTTCACTCTCTCTGGCCGTCCCGCTCGCCCTCGCCCTCACCGCCTGCGGCGGCGCCGATTCCGGCAAGGACGCGAACAGCCCGGCCAAGGGCCAGGCGAAGGAGACCGCGCCGGCCGGTGTGGCGCATCAGCACACCATCCTGGAGGCGGAGATCAAGGCCAAGGGTGGCGAGACCCGCGCCGGCGAGTACCGCGTGGGGTACATCGTCGAGGCGGCCGAGCCGTGGTTCCACGGTGAGCACGGCGAGCACGGAAAGCTGGTCCACCGCGAGCCGACCAAGAACGAGACCCACCACATCGAGATCATCCCGATGGAGGCCAAGACCGGCCGTATCGTCCCGGATGTCCCCATCCGCCTCGAAGTCCTCGACGGCAAGGGCAAGGTCGTCCAGGCGCAGAAGCTGAACTTCTACTACGCCGAGTTCTTCCACTACGCCACCAACTTCTCGATCCCCAAGGCCGGCACGTACACGCTGCGTGCCACGCTGGATCGGCCGACGTTCCTGCGTCACGGCGCCAGCGGTGAGAAGCCCGCGCTGGGCGAGAAGACCACCGCCACCTTCCGCAACGTGAAGCTCAAGCCGGAGAACTGACCGGTGTCCCAGATGTCCGACAGAATGCTGCCCGTCCCGGTTACCGGGTCCGCCCGGGTGCCGGGGTGGGCCGAGCCTCCCGAGAGCGGCGGCGGAAACGCCCACCCGGCGACACCGGTCTGGGCGCTCGCCGCGCTGGGCGTCCTGAGTACCGCCGCACTGGCGGGTGCCTGTTGGGCGTCCGGCCACCTGCACGCCGACCCGCCGCTGCAGGCCGCGGCCCGCTTTCTGCATCTCGTCGCGCTCATCGTCGGGCTGGGCGCTGTGCTCGCCGTCGACTGGTTCGGCGTCCTGTGGATGCTCGGACGGCGCCGGCTGTCCGACGTTCTGAACACCGCCTGCACCCTGCAGGTCCCCATCTGGCTCGGGCTGGCCGGGCTGGTCGTCACCGGCTCGTTCCTCCGCCCGAACCTGGCGGCACCGCTGACGCTGGTCAAGCTCGGGCTCGTGCTGGCCATCACCCTCAACTGCCTCTACGCCCACTGGCTCGGGCAGCGCCTCGACCAGCACAAAGCCACCGGGGTGCCGCGCCGCCTGCGCGTTCAGGCGGGCGCCGCGACCGCCGTCAGCCAGCTCGGCTGGTGGGGCGCCAGCCTGGTCGGCTTCCTGAACAGCCACTCCTGACCGACGGCGGCAGCACGACCGACGGCGGCAGCAGCACCGCCGACAGCGCCAACACGACCGACGGCGGCAACACGACCGGCAGCGCCAATACGACCGACGGCGGCAATACGACCGACCGCAATGCACACCACACGAACGCGTCCAAGGAGACCGTGTGTTCGCGAACTACCTGATCGGCCTGCGCGAGGGTCTTGAGGCCAGCCTCGTCGTCTGCATCCTCGTCGCCTACCTGGTCAAGACCGGCAACCAGCGCAAACTGCCGCCCATCTGGCTCGGCGTGGGGATCGCGATCGCGCTCAGCCTGGGCGTGGGGGCGGTGCTGCAGTTCGGCTCCTCCCAGCTGACCTTCGAGGCCCAGGAGATGCTCGGCGGCGGCCTGTCCATCCTCGCCGTGACCCTGGTGACCTGGATGGTCTTCTGGATGCGCCGCACCGCCCGGCATCTGAAGGCCGAGCTGCACGGGAAGCTGGACCAGGCCCTGGCCGTCGGCACCGGCGCGCTGGTGGTCACCGCCTTCCTCGCCGTAGGCCGCGAGGGCATCGAGACCGCGTTGTTCGTCTGGTCCGCGGTCCAGGCCACGGACGACGGAGCCCGCCCGCTGGCCGGAGCCGTCCTCGGCCTCCTCACCGCCGTCGCACTCGGCTGGCTGTTCTACCGCGGCGCGCTGCGGATCAACCTCGCCAAGTTCTTCATCTGGACCGGCGTCCTGCTGGTCGTCGTCGCGGCCGGCGTCCTCGCGTACGGCGTCCACGACCTGCAGGAGGCAGACATCCTGCCCGGCCTGGACAACCGCCTGTTCGACATCAGCGCGACGATTCCGCCGGAGAGCTGGTACGGCACCCTGCTGAAGGGCATCTTCAACTTCCAGCCGAACCCCAGCGTGCTGCAATCCCTCGTCTGGGCGCTCTACCTCGCACCGGTGCTCTTCCTCTTCGTACGTCCGGCGCGCACGGCGACCACCGGACCGACGACCACCGGACCGACGACCACCAGGCCGACGACCACCGGGCCGACGACGGAGCGGCCGGAATCCGAGGGGTCGCCGTCGGCCGGGTGACCGCCGAGCGCGAACCGCTGAGCGCGAGCCGCTGACGGGCGCCAGCCCCAGCCCCGCACTGGCGGTGTGGCCTACTCCGCCTGCACCGGGACCCCCGACAGGGAAGCAGTGCACTCTCGCCCCACGCGCCGCTGTAGGTAGTGCCGACTGCGTATCGGCCGCACGGCGCCTTGATGACTGCGGACACGCGCAGGACGTCGGCGATACGGCCCCACTGCCTATTGACGGAGCGCATGCCCCGCGTGGCAGAAATTCACCCTCTCCTCACCGCTCCGCCCCAGCGGCCCCGTACGGCGACGTTCCGAACGCCGCGTACAGCAGAAGGAGTTCGCGCGGCAATCAGCGAGGCATCGACAAGAGTCGACTCGCCTTGATCATTCACAGCCTCGCGGATGTCGCCGCGGCATTTCTCGGATTGTGGATCCTGCTGTATCTGCTCGAAGCGAATCAGGCGAATGCCTTCGTCGACTTCGTGCACGGTGTGGCCGACTGGCTCGCCGGCTGGTCGCAGGACATCTTCATCATGGACACGGAAGGGCTGCGGGTCTTCTTCAACTACGCCCTCCCCGCGCTGATCTACCTCGGGGTCGGACACGGTGCGGCCGCCTGGCTGCGGCGCCTCTGACAGTGCTTCCGCCGAGCTCAGGGGGCACGGGCGACCAGTGCCCCCTGAGCGCGAAGCACCTCTTCCAGCGCTTAGCGCGCCAACCTCACCCACTACGGTCGAAAAGGCTGCGATACCCACCCACCCCGATACGCACGCTCCCCCGCGTGGCACTTCGGCGCGCCCGAATTAATCCCCATCAGCCGCGACTGCCCGTTGATTCGGCCACCGGCTCAAGATCCGGCTCGTCGCCGTCGAACGAGAGCGGGGCGACGCAGCCTGACAACGTGGTCGACAATGACCGTATGGATGTCACCGAGCTGCTCGAATCGGCTTCCCTCCTGGTCCAGGAAGAGGTCGCTACCGAAAACGACATCACGGTGCGAGACGTCTGGGACTACCTCGCCCATGACGAATGGCAGATCGCTCTGAGCCTGCTGGAGGAGCTCGGGGACGGACATCCCTTGCCGTTGACGTTCTGGGAGCAGCTTGCCGAGGCGGCTGAGCAGCTCCGCCTTGAGCGGAGTGCGGCTTGGTGCCACTGGCGGTGTTCCGAGATCCGAAACGGAATGGTCCGGGCGGATCTGACACTCCGTCCAGCCACAGAGGCGCGACGCAGGACACCAGTCTCCGGTCACGGTGTTCTGCGGCCCATGTGGGATATCGGGAACCTCTCACCCACCGGGAGTGCTTCGGTGAGCATCGCCGGGCTCTGGGTCGAGGACATGCCCACTCTGGAGCCCGGTGGCCGAGCCACTGTCCGCCTCGTTCCCCTCACCCCCTCTCACTGGACGGACGTCAAAGTCGGCCAACGGATCAGCATGCACGAGGACCGGACCGTGGCCGGCACCGCAGTCGTGCTGGAGGTTCATCTCCCTGCCACCGTCATGCCCACGAGATGACGCCGGCAGCCGGCTGCCCAACCTCTCACTGGTGCACGTGCGTCACCCGATCAGTGGCCGCGCCCGAAAGGGCTCAGTGACTCCGAGAACTCAACGGGAAAGTCGTCAGTAGCCCATCAGGGGCAGACAGCTGGTTCGTCCTGGTTCACACTGGTTCGCGTGGACAGTGTGGAGAAGCGACGGCGCGCCCGCACTCAACGGCGCCTACTCCATAGGGACTTGGCTTGGCGCCATGCGATCGGTTGGACGCCGCGAGAGCCACAGAAAGACAGCCGACCGGGTCAATGCGGGGGCCTGGTACAGGGGAGGTGCTCCTCCTGATGACCTCTCCGATCCTGTGCATCACGGCGTTGATCGTTGATCCACCACGGGAGCAGCGTGCCTCCCTGGCTTCTGGCAGGCCCGACGCCTGTGCGGGGACGGCACTGTGACACACACAGGGTTCAACGTGACGCGGTCGAGGCGGTGCCGGTGAGCAACCAGGTCAGGGTGTTTGTCTCGTCGACGTTCTCCGAGTTCTCCACCGAACGCCAACTCCTCCACAGCCAGGTTGCTCCGGTGGTCGACGAGATGTGTCGGCACTTCGGTCTGGCCTTTGAGCTCTCCGATCTGCGCTGGGGCGTGACTCCGCTGGACGTGGCCCAGGAGAAGATCATCGACATCTGTCTTCGCGAGGTCGACCGCTGCCACGACGTCTCACCGGAGCTCAACTTTCTCGTGCTGCTGGCCGACCGGGCCGGCAGCCGACTCGCGCCCGCGCGTGTTCGGGCAGATGCCCTCCACGAGATCCAGGCAAGCCTGAGGTCGATACGGTCCGAAGACGCCGACGTGTTGGCCGAGGCGCTCGGTGAGATGTACCCGTCGAGGGGCGGGAGGCCGGGGTTGCTCCTGCGTGATGACTCGCCCGCGGTGAGCGGCGCCACGCGCATGGTGATGGGCGACGGCGCCGGGGCTCTCCTGCGGGCGCTCACCTGCACTGGCGATACTGCTGAGGCGCTGCGGCGGGAGCTCGGCCACAGCCTCACACACCAGGAGATCCTACGGTCGGCAACCCTTGCCGGGCCGCACCAGAACGAAGGGGCCGTGGCCGTCATCCGCACGGCCGGCGCGCCGGAGAGCTCCCAGTTCGAGATGAGGGAGCGGGTCGCCCGGGCGTTCGGGGACCGGGCCCGCGAGTGCATTGCGGAGGCAGAGGCCTTCGTCGCCACCTGCACGGAGTTGCTGGCGGCGCGAGTCCTCCTCGCCAAGCAACGGGGAACCCGCAGCCATTACTTCCAGTGCTTCCAGGCAACCGGCCGTCTCGAGGACGCAGAGCGCATGCCGGCGTCCGAGCAGACGAAGGACGCGCTGAGGTCCGCCGCCGCACAGGCGAACGTGCTGGCCGTGGTCGGTCCGGCCGGCGCCGGGAGGAGGACGGCCCTGGCGCATGCCCGCGAGGTGCTGAGCCGACAGGAGCCCGCTGCCCTTGTCGTCCACCTCGATGTCGCTCGCTCGCCCGAACTCCAGAACTTGCGGACCTTCGCCACCGCTCTGGCATGCCTGAGCAGCCGCGCGCCGATCACCGACGAGGAAATCAAGGCCGTGGCCGCTTTGGGCACCACGGCCGTTTTGGAGCGGATGGTCGCCCGGCTCACGGCGGCCGCAGATGACGAGCCGCTGCTCGTCGTCATCGATGGACTCGACCTGGTGCGGGAGGGTGCACGGCCCGCGGCCACCGAGTGGCTGTGGCGTAACGCGGTACCGACACGTCTGTTGTTGGCATGCGACGAGCCGTTCGCCGGGACGCTGGCCGATGCCGCGATCGTGCCGGTCGACGATCAAAACGATCCACCGGCACCGGTGTCGGTGGCGAGCGCCGGCGAAACCGCACCGTTCGCGGAAGATATCTGCCGGCTTTTCCTGGGGCTGTGCTCCCTGAGTCCTTTCGGCCTGACCGATCGGGAGTTCCTCGGAGTCTGCCGCCGCGACCCGGCTGTCTACGCCGAACTCGTCGAGCACTTTCCTCATCAGCCGTTCATGGGTGAGGTACCCCCGCTGATCTGGTACCGCCTCCGTGACCACTTCGACGCGTTCCTGGAGGACGTCGGCATGACGGGCGTCCCCGCCGCACGTCTGCAGGCGTCCTACCGATCGACTGTCGACGAGTCGTGGCTTCGGCGATGCCGGACACTGCTCATCGAGCATCTGCTCGCTGATGCCGATCGGGCAACGGGGAGAGAGGCCCTGCTGCTCGCCGAGCTGGCCGCGGCCGACGGTGCCTCGCGGACGCTGGGGACACTGGTGAGGTCACCGGGCTTCATGAAGGCCAGCATCGCGGCCGACGGCGGTGATGCGCTGATGGAGGCGATTGTCGGGACCGGATCCGCGCAAGCGGTGCTGCGTCACATCGCGGAGATACAGCGCTCGACTGCGGAACTCGCCCCCCGGGAACACAGCCACTGGCTGCTCGACCTGTCGGTGCTGGTGAGGGCGCTCGGCGTGTTCGTGCTCGCGGGCGCGCTGGCGGACAGGGCGGTGGAGCTGAGACGCGCTCATCTCGGCGCCACGCACCCGCTGACGGTGGCCGCCGTGATGGAGGCCGTCGACGCACACCTGTCGGCGGGGGACTTCCGCCGGGCCGAGGAGCTCTGCGTCGGCACCATCGCGGCGTTCGGCGCTCCCTCCGGTCCCGCACTGCGGCCGCTGCGGGCCAACCTGGCAGCAGCGTTGTGGTATCAGGGGCGGAACGCCGAAGCCGAGCCTCTTCTGCGGACCGTTATCGCTTCCTACGAGACGGAACCGGGCCACCAGGTGGCCCTCAGCGAGGCCTATCAGGCCATCGCAGGAGTCCTCGCCGACCAGGGTGTGCTGGATGAGGCGCGAGGGTTTGCGAACAGGAGCGTCGCCCTGGTCCGGCAGTTCTACGGTGAGCACAGCCTGCGGCTGGCGTCGGCGTCGCTGGCCTGCGGCTGGATCATGTTCAAGATGGGTGAGTCGAACGAGGCGCTGGCCACGTTCGAGGATGCCTTCGCGCGCTGCGGCGAGTTCCGCAACCTCGGGCAGCCCATGGTGGCCGAGATCGCCATGGCCTACTTCACCAGCCTGATGGCCTGCGGTCGCCCGGACGAGGCATGCGACCTGCTCACCCGATGCCTGGATCTCGCTCCGAGGGGCGACGCCGCACTGTGGGCGATCCTCAGAACACTGCAGATTCTCGACCTTGTGAAGGCCTGCGACCCCGCAAAGGTCCGCGCGCTGGCGGATGCAGTGCACCGGTCAGCCGTCCCGCCGGACGCCACCGCCGAAGGGCGAGTCCTCAGCGCGTTCGTACGCACGGCAGCGTACGGGCTCGGCATCCGCGACGAAGCGTCGGAGACCCGATTCCTCGTCAGCGGGCAGGCCCTGTGGATCCTCGTGGTCCTCGCGGCTGCCGTCCACGAAAAGCTGTCGAAGGCGGAAGCCAAGAGTTTCGTCCGTGTTCTGGACGAGCGCGTCGACACGCTCCGCGGCGAGCCCGGTGCGGTCCGGGACTTCACCCACCCCGTGGTCGCCGCCTGGGTGTCCCACGCCGACCGTTATCTCTTTCTCGATGGCTGTCGGCGCCTGTACGCCGATCTCCATCCGGGCCTGCTGCTGCCACCGCCAACCGAGCACGCCGAAGACGCGGCCCTGCTGCAGCAGTCCTTCGACATCGTCGCGGCCGGCCGGTACGAGGAGGCGGTCGCATGCCAGTTGCGGGTCGTCGAAGCAGCGCAGCGGCTGTTCGGCGAAGGCTCGCGTGAACACGCGACGGCCCAGGTAAACCTGGGCTCCAACCAGTTCCGTGCAGGCCACCCTCGCGAAGCCTTCGGCAGCTATCGCGTCGGCATCCTGGCGCTCCTCGCCCTCGACCCCTCAAGGCTCGATGCCCTGAGCGGGAGTCTTGACAACGTCATGGAAGCCGGCTCACAGGCCGGGCTACAGCTCGAAGCGGGCCGGCTGTTCGCCCAGGTCGCGGAACTCACGAGTCCAGCGGCTGCGGGGATCAATCTCTGGACCATGTCAGCGGTGGGCTACGGCAACGGGGGTGACCGCTCCGCAGCATTCGAGGGGCTCGGCCGGGCGGTGCGGATCTACGTGGCGCTGGAGGCGAGCGAGCGGAGGCCCTGGGGGGCGGGGCTGCGCATGATCCTCACGCGGGTCGAACCCAGTTTCAGGGGGGATGCCGGGTTCACGGACCTCGTTGCCGACTTCGAACGGGCCGCGTCCGAAGTCGAACAGCACCATGTGCCGATCACGGAACCGCTGGTCACGCGTCCCGAGTCACCCGAGAGCCTGGCCAGAATGGTCATGAACGCCTCCAGAAGCCTCGGCGCGCGGATCAACACGGCCATCGAGGACCATATCGTCACCTCTGCCGCCCGCTCCGCGGAGGCTCTTCGGATGCAGGGCAGGGAACGATCGAAAATCGATCGCCGCTGGCTCCTGTTCTACAGCACAAGCCTGGTCCTCTTCTTCACCTCCGTCCAGCGGGACTGGCCTGCCGACCTGACCCGGGAGGTTCTCACGGAGAGCAGTCGACTGCTGGCCCGTGAACTCGTCTATGCCTCATCGGGCGGTGCGGACGTCTCGGCCGTCGAATCCCAGCTCGGTAGATACGTCGGCGAGTTCCACACCGCACTCGCCAACTTCCCCGGATTCCTGAGCGGCGGCGGGACGGACCTTGAACGGGACACGTTCAAGTTCTTCCTCGTGCATCTCCATCGGATCTATCCGGTGATCCCGGACCTCTCGGATCTGCGAGGAAGCTTCCTGACCCTGTACCAACGATTCGCCCGAATTTCGATGGCCGTTCTGCAGCAGCCGGATCCGGGCACCGGTCCTGGCGACTGAAGGCGCGGCGGACCCCTCAGCACTGCGGCCGGTAATCGAGATCCGGGATGTGCGTGGCCCACTCGGTACGGCTCAGACCTCCCTGCGCGCGGCGGCACACCTCTGCGGCGATCCGCTCCGGATCGACCGCGTACGTCTGGAGGGGGACGTTCCGGCCGGCGACGAGCAGGGTTGCGCCGTCCGCGCTGAACGCGAGGGCACGGACCGGGTCGCCGGGAGTGGGCAGGGCCCCGCCCAGGGGGCGGCTGGAGGCCGCGTCCCAGAGCCGCACCGTGCCGGCCTTGTTCGCCGTCGCCAGGATGGTGCCGTCCGGCGAGTAGGCCAGGGCGGTGACGGCCTCGATGCCGGGTCCGCCGGAGTCCAGCGGGAGTACGGCGATGCGGCGGGTGGCGTCGCGGTTCCAGACGGTGACGCGTCCGGAGCTCTCTCCAATGGCGAGGTGTTCGCCGTCACGGCTGTAGGTGATGGCGGTGGCCGATTCCAATGTCAGGCTGCGCAGCGCCGGGCGGCCACCGGGAAGGGGGAAGTGGGCGCCGTAGCTAACGGCGAGGAATCTCCCGTCGGGACGTACCGCCATCCCGCCGGGCAGGGAGAACGTCCTGGTGTAGCCGGTGTTGGAGTCCTCCGCGGGCGACTGCCGCCGAAGGCGCTTCCCGCTCTTCGGGTCCCAGGTGTCCAGCACCTGCGAGCTGCCACGGTAGGTGAGAAGGGACCGGCTGTCGGCGGTGAAGGCAACCGCGTCGACCGGCGTCTCGTCCTCTTTGGTGATGACGTCGACCCGGGTCGTGTGGGTGCGCCCGCGCACGTCCCGCAGGGTGATCGAGCCCGGTCCCGTCATCCCGGCATCCTCATCCTCCCCCTGAACGCTGACGCTATAGGCGAATCGCCGGCCGTCGGGGCTGAAGGCCATCAAGGGCACGCACTCGCGAAACGGGTCCGCACTGTCGCGCGCGAAGCCGCAGTCGTACGGCGGCAGGTCGTCTGCCGCTCCGCCGCCCCGCGTCGAGCGCACCGTGAAGCGGGCGGTGCGGCCCCGTCTCCTCATGGTGGCAACGGTGCTGCCATCCGGACTGAACACCGCTGCCACACTGCCCTGTTGCTGCCAGCCGTGCTCGAACAAGCGGCCCGCCCACAGGGTGTAGACCGCTGCCGTGTCGAACCCTGCCAGGTAGCGGATCACTCCGGAGCGCGGATCGGCATGTAGGGCGCTGACGTTCGGAGTCACCAGCCGGTGGCGGAAGACGGGGTGGTCGGGGGCGGAGAGGCGCCACAGCAGGATCTCCTGGTTGACGGCGGCGACCAGGAATCCGCCGTCCGGGCTGAACGAGTAGATCTGCGCTCCGGACCAGTGGATCGACGGAAGTTCACGCCGAGAGGCCAGGTCCCATCTCCTGACCCCCTTACCGCCGGCGACCACGAGGTGGCGGCCGGTCGGATCGAAGCTCATCTCGTCATCGAGGGATTCCCCCGCAGGGCATGCTGCCTGCTGTGCGGCTGCGGGGAAGGCGGGGAGCCGCCGGTGTCCCTTGATATCCCATATCTCCAGCGATCCGGCCTCAGGGCAGAAGGCCAGGAGTCGGTCGTCGGCGCTGACGGCCGATTGCCGTTGGTCGACGTTGGGCCGCTGGAATATGGTGCGCCGTCGCTGTATGTCCCACAGCCGGATGCCCGTGTCGTGGAGAAGGAGCAGGCGTCCGCTCGGGGTGAAGAACCCTGTGCCCCCGCTCACGTGGAGGGGTGGGCCGAGCGGTCGCCCGTTCGTCACCTGCCGCAGTTGCAGCTCGTCATCCGTGTCCACAAGCATCCGCCGCCCGTCCGGCGAAAGATCCGTGAATCCGGCCCCCTCCGGCAGGGAGAAGGACCCGATGCGCTCATGGGTGACCGCGTCCCAGGCCCTCGACGGTCCGTTGTTGCCGATGCTGACCAGCGTCCGGCCGTCCTCGCTGATCAGCCGTACTTCGTCGCTTCCGGTCACCGGAACGGAGAACGCCCCCTGCTCCCGCTGCGTCGCCGCCCCCAGGAGTGCCGCCCTGGCCTCCGTCGTGGGGCTGATGCGCCAGGCGGCGACACCGAGCCGCAGCGCCGTGACAGGGTCGGTGGCGGACATGTTCTGCGCGATGGAGGCGATCCGGCGTGACGTGGCCTCCGAATGCCGCTGGTCGCCCGCGCGGTTCTGCTGCCAGGCCACCACACCCGCGATCAGGGACAGTACGACGAGGACGGCCAGGGAGGCCGCCAGGCTGCGACGGCGCCTGCGCTCACGGGTACGCGCGGTGCGGCCGGCGGCCAGGAACGCGGCCTCCGTCGCGGTGAGTTCGTCCGCCGCCGCGCCGGGGCCGAACGCCTCCTCGGCCTCTGCCAGACGCACGCCCCGGTAGAGGGATCCGGAATCCTTGTCCAGTTCCTCCCAGGTGCGCGCGTCCTGTCTGAGCCGGTCGTGCAGGAGCAGCCGCTCGCGGTCTTCGTCGAGCCAGCCGTGTAGCCGAGGCCAGGCGGTGATCAGCGCTTCGTGCGCGAGGTCGGCGGTGTCCTCGTCGAGTGTGATCAGCCGGGCCCGCGCCAGGCGCTCCAGTACCGCGCCGGTCTCGCCCGCGTCGGTGTGCGGAGTCCCCAGTGCTGAGCGGTCCACCGGGCAGCGCGTGTCCGGGGCCCCCTGACCGGGGGTGATGAGCCGCAGCAGGATCCTCCGGGCGATGACGCGCTGGTTCGGTGAGAGTGCGGCATACAGGTTCTCCGCGGTCTGGGCGATGGCGCCGTGCAGACCCCCGGCGGCCTCGTAGGCGCCCGTCGTCAGGGTGCGGCCGCGCCGTCGGCGCCAGGTCTCCAGCAAGGCATGGGACAGCAGCGGCAGGCCGCCGGGCTCGTCGGCCACCTCCTCGACGAGCCGGGTCGTCAACGCCCGTTCCACGATCAGGCCCCGTGCGGCAGCGGGTTTGATGACGACTTCCCGCAGTTCTTCAGGTGTCATGGGGCCGATCGGCACGCTCGCCCGGCGCAGCACCGGGACCAGCCCGGGGTGCTCCAGGCAGCTGCCGTAGAAGTCGGCCCTGATGCCCAGGACGACGCGCAGCCGGCTGTCGGAGGCGTTGGCGGTCAGCAGCAGCTCGATGAACTCCGCGCGCTCCCCGGCGTCCCGGCAGAGGGTGAAGACCTCCTCGAACTGGTCGACGACCAGCCAGGTGTCGCCGTTCCCGGGGGCGGGCGCGAGAACCTCGCGGTGGGTGCGCAGGGGGTGCTCGCCGGGTGTGAGGACCCGCAGTGCCGCCGGGCGCAGGACGGGATCCTGCTCCCGTTGGAGGCGAGGGATCACACCGGCGCGCAACAGGGAGGACTTGCCGCTTCCGGAGGGGCCGACGAGGGCGGCGCACCTGTGCCGGCGCAGGACGTCGCTCACCTCGTCGACGAGCCGCTGCCGGCCGAAGAAGCGCTCGTGGTCGGCCGGCTCGAAGCGCGCCAGGCCCTGATAGGGCGCCGGCCCCTCCTCGTCCGGCCCCGGGGAGAGCCGCTCGGCGTCCTCGCGGACGGCCTCGTGCCAGCGCCGTTCCCACGAGGCGGGGTCACCCCCGCATGCCGTCGCATACGCCAGGACGACCGGGAGCGAGGGCAGCTTCTCCCCCGCCGCCGCCTGTGACAGGGCGGTGATGGAGTACCGGGTGCGCTCCGCCATCACCCGGTACGACAGCCCGCCGGCCTCCTGCCGCAGTTTGCGCAGCTCGAACGCGAAGCGCTGCACCGGTCCCGCGGCCGGATCCACCGGCTTCTCCCTGCGCCCCACCCGTCCCCCTCCCCCAAATGATCTACGGCATCAACCTACGGACGGCCACCGGTCGCGAACAGGGACCTCTCGGCCAACCAGCCGTCCTCGGACGCCCCGGCCACCGCGTCCACGGGATTGTTCAGGGCCCGGAGCAGGGGTGATGAAAAATCCGCGAGCCGGTGTAGTCGTTCCCGGATGCCACGACAGGCACCCGTGACGGACCTTCAGAAGGAGAACCGTGCTTAGTCGTAAGAAGCTCACCACAGCGCTCGCGTCCGGCTTCCTCGCCGCCGGCATCCTGGGCGGCGCTGCCGCGACCGCTACGGCAGCAGTCCCGGCGCAGGCGCGCGCGGAGTCGACCGTGGCCGGGAACTACTGCGGTTGGCACGACGGGACGAAGTACGCCGACCGGGGCGACCGGGGGAACCACGTCAAGGAGATCCAGTGCCTGCTCGTCTACTGGTTCAACATCTCCGTCGGTCCTGACGGCGTCGACGGTGATTTCGGGAAGCGGACCGAGGATGCCGTGAAGACCTTCCAGGGACGCCACGGCCTGTCCAAGGACGGCAAGGTCGGCGACAACACGTGGGCCAAGCTCCGTAACGGCTGATCCGCCAGACAGCGGCCCGGGCCGCACACGGGCCCGGGCCGCAACCCGACTCCCCCTTCGGCCGCGGCGTGTCGAGTGTCAGGCACGCACACCGCAGAGGAACAACCGCGATGCGCAAGCTCCTTCCCTTACTCGCAGTGGGCCTCGTGGCTCTCACGGCCTGTGACAGCGACGGCTCAGCCCTGAAGATTCACGGCAGGCCGCCTGCCTTCGCCTCTCGCCTCACGGCAGTTGCCGGGGTCAGGACGGTGAAGATGCCGGCTCCTGTCTGCACGAACCCCAAGACCGGCGAGCGGGTTGATTTCGTGGTCACCGAAGACCTCAAGGTGGTGGTCGCCGATCCCGACAGCACGACCTCGGCCGGCGCTCCCCCGCACGACCGGCGCCGGATGCGCTACGGAGGCACCTGTAGTGGCGCCGCGAAGCTCGACCTTGAAGGCCCCAAGGGCCTGGTGAAGTCCCTCCCCGCTTCGGGCCGCGCATGCGCGGCAGCCGCCCGCAACAAGGACTGGGACACCGACTTCGCTCTCGACGTGCGCAATCTCGCGGGGAAAACCGTGTGTGTCATCGGGGACGACAAGGACCACGGAGCCGGGAAGCCCTACGCGGTCACCGTCCGGACCGACGCCGCGAACACCCTGGATCCGCGCTTCCCGGCCCTCGAACTCCACGTCAAGGTCTACTGAGCACGCTCCTGGCAGCGTGCCGAGGCTTCAGCCACCCACAGTCGAGCGTTCCGGACAGCCGGAGCGTTCCGGGAAAGGCAGCACCTCTTGCCATCGCTCACGCCCTCACCGCGGTCAGGGGCCCTGCGGACGGTCGGTCACGACCGGCCGGACCGCCCGGCCGAGCTGGAGCTGGGGCCGGTGCGGATGTCCGTACTGCGCTTCCCCGCTCTCCCCGCACCGTCCCCGATCTCCCTACCGTCCTCGGTCCGCACCGGCCGGCCCGTCCAGCGCCACGAGCAGCGGAGCTGGCAGCTGGTCCTGGTGGCCGACGGGCCGGTGACGCTGGGTCGGGGCGGCCGGCTGATCCGCCTGGAGCCCGGCGACCTGGTCCTGTGGGACGCGTCGGAGCCTTTCGACGCGGTGTCGGCCGAAGAGGAGGCGACGCCGCGGGCGATGGTCCTGCACCTACCGGAGGGTGTTCTACCGCTTCCCTGCCCTGCGCTGCGGGACATGGAAGCGCGCCCCGTGTCGTCGCGGGCCGGGCCGGCGGCTCTCCTCGCGCGCTTCGTCGAGCAACTCGGGGGACATGCCACCGCGGTCGAGCCCCGGCAGGCGGCTTGGCTGGGCCGGGCGGCCGTCGGCCTCGCGGTCGCGTTCCTCACCGGCCTGACGGACGTGGGGGACCTCGCGTCGCCGCTTCCGCGGCAGGCCGCGCTCCTACGGGAGATCAAGACACACATCGAACGCCATCTGAGAGACCCGGAGCTGTCGCCGACGGTGATCGCCACGGCCCATCACATCTCGGTTCGGTACCTGCATCTGCTCTTCCAGCAGGAGCAGCAGACGGTCGGCGGGTTCGTCCGCGCGCGGCGGCTGGAACGCTGCCGGGCCGACCTGACCGACCCGTGTCTCACGGAGCAGAGCGTGGGCGCGATCCGGGCGCGGTGGGGCTTCAGGGACGCGGCGGTGTTCAGCCGGGCCTTCAAGAAGGCGTACGGGGTCACCCCCGGCGAGTACCGCAGGCGGCGGACGCATCCGTAGGGGCGCGTGGGCGGTCAGCCGCGCAGCGCCGGCCAGGTCTTCACCCCCACCTGGCCGTCGGCGTCGAGGTGGTGGTCGCGCTGGAAGCTCTTGACCGCCGTGCGGGTGTCGGGGCCGAAAGCCCCGTCCACGCCGCGGGGGCCGATGTCGTACCCGCGCGCCTTGAGGATGCACTGCACCTGGCGGACGCGCTTCCCCTTGTCGCCGTACTGGGTGAGCGAGGCACCGGAGTAGTACTGGCAGGTCTGCCACGGCTTCGCCGGTGGTGGCTGCGTCGCGCGGGGCGGGCGCGGGGGCGGGGGCTGCGCGGGGTCCCAGGGACCGACGTCGCCCCCGCCCTCGCCCCCCTCTCCGTGTGCCGCCGGTGGGTCGTCGGGCGGGGTGGGAGCCTGGGAATCGGCGGGAGGCGGGGCCGCGGGCGGCGCGGAGGTGCCGGGCTTGGCGGGCTTGGCGGGCTTGGCGGGCGGCACGTCCGGCGACTTCGTGGGGCGCGGACTCGCCGGCTTCTTGGGGGCGGCGGACCGGGAGTGGCCGGCGGAGGCGGCGCTCTTCGCGTGGTCCGAGGGCGACCCGTCCGAACCTGGCGCGGTGAACAGGAACACGGCGCCGGCCACCGCGGTGCAGGCCACGGCCGCCGCCGCACCCAGGGCAAGGCGGCGACGGCGCCGTGGGGGCGTCGGCCCGCCGGTGCGCTTCGGCGTACCGCGGCGGAGGACCGTCAGCTGGTCCGTGGAGGACACGGCCGCGGCGCGGCCGCTCCACTCGCCGCGCGCCCCGATCAGCTCCGCGACGGGTGCGGGCCACTCCTGTGCCGGGGCCTGCCGCCGAGCGGCGTCGACCACGTCCTGAGGGCTGGGTCGGTCGGCCGCGTCCTTCTCCAGGCACCGGCCGATGAGTTCCGCCAGTGTCGCGTCGGACTCCGCGACCTGGGCGACGACCTGCTCGCTCGGCGGCGAGTAGATGACGCGGTGGATGACGTCGGCCGTCGAACCGTCGCCGAACGGCGCCCTGCCGGTCGCCGCGTGCACCAGGACCGAGCCGAGTGAGAAGACGTCGGACGCGGTGGTGACTCTTCGCCCGTCGGCCTGCTCGGGGGACATGAACGCCGGGGTGCCCACGTGCTGACCCGTCATGGTGAGGACGCTGGCGTCGGCGGTGTGGGCGACCCCGAAGTCGATGACCCGCGCCCCGTCCGCCGCCAGCAGGACGTTGGACGGCTTGAGATCGCGGTGGACGATCCCCGTGGCAGCGATCGTGGCGAGCGCCTCGCCGACCTCCTGTGCGAGCCGCCACACGACCGGTGCCGGCAGCGGCCCGAATCGGTCCACGGCGTCGTCGAGACCCGGCCCGGCGACGTAGGCGGTCGCCATCCACAGCCGCTCCTCATCGTCGAAGCCGGAGCCGAGCAGCCGGGCGGTGTACTTGCCGTGGACCCGCCGTACCGCCTCGACCTCGCGCTCAAAGCGGCGCCGGAACCGCGGGTCCTCGGCGTGCTCCGGCCGGATCACTTTGACGGCGACCAGGGACGGGGCCCCGTAGGCGGCGGCCCCGTCCGCGTCCACCTCCGCGTCCCGGCCGAGATAGAGCCGGCCCATCCCCCCGCCGCCCAGCCGGGCGAGCACCCGGTAGGGGCCGACGGCCACCGGGTCCGACCGGCGCAGCGGCTCGGCGCCGAGCCGGTCGAGGTCCGCGGTGGTCAGCTCCCCCGTCCAGGGGTGGGCCGGATCTGTCTCAGACATGGGTGATTCCTCGTGGAGTTCTGGCGACGACGTGGAGTCCCAGCTACGGCGCTCCCGGCTACGGCAGGGGAACCGGTCAGCCGTTGCCGCCGGCCTGGGAGATGTTCTGCAGGATCCTGTTGAACTTCTGCTGGAACTGCGCCAGCGAATCCTTGATCTTCTTCAGGTCGGCCTCGGCGCTGTGCCAGGCGGCACGGAACTCGGCGGCGTGCTTGCCGTCCCAGTGGCTCTGGTCGCTCAGGGTGGTCCCGGCCTGCGAGAGCTGGTTGATGGACTGATCGAGACCGCCGTTGATGATGTTGAGGAACTTCCCGCTCGCGGCGTGCGCGGCGTCGTCGACCTTTACTGTGCCTGCCATGATGTTTCCCCTGTGTTGTTTCGATGGCGAGTCAGGTGATTTCCGATGGGCAGGTAGTTCAACGTCCTGCCTGATCGGACCGCCCCCTCTCACGGAGGCGTGGGGCTCATCTCATCCCAGGTGTCCAGGAACTTCCGGTGTCTTTCAGCCCACTTGCCCATGCTGTTGCCGGTCCTGAACGGTTCACCCGGGGGCTTGTTTCGGAGGAGTTCTTGCCAACTCTTCAGGTCTCTTCCCTGGTACAGGTCGACGAGTACCGGGACGTGGTGACGGATACTTCCGTGGTTCCTGTCCCTGTCCGTCGCATCAGCGAAGGCACCCATGATCGCGGCTATGTACCTGATCGACCCCTCAGGAGTACGGAGCAGGGCCGCACGCTCCCCCGAGCTTTTACGGGGGAGGTAGTAGCCGTAATCCCCGGACTCGATCTGCTTCACGACAAGGGTGTCGACATGCACTTTGCCGGGTCCGACCCACTGCCGACCAAGCAACTGGCCATAGGGAAACGGGCTGAGGAGAGTCTTGTTCTCCAACGCCTCCCACGCGATGGCGGCAACAATGGCCTTCGGGTCGATGTTCCTCGCTCGCGCTTCCCGGAGGATCACATCCCGGTGCACCTCCATCCAGCTCAGGACCGAGTCCTCTTCGGGAGAGAAGCGCGAGCCGTCGGGATCCACGGCGGGGAGAGGCAGCATTCCCGCGTCCTTGAGCTCGGGGGCGAGAACCGCGGGACGTGTCACGGGCATGGCGTAGGGCCCCACCAAAAGGCGTTCGCGCTCTTCCTGCTCCCGCCGCTGACGGGCCGCTTCCTTCTCCAGTCGTTCAAAGGCCGAGTTCACGGCCTGGTCGTCGGCCCGGAGAGGAACGGTTGCCAAGCCAGGCGCGGACATGTCGACTTCGCCCCGCGAGTCGGCCAACTCGAAGGCACGGGCGACGACTTCGACATTCCGATCGGAACAGTACGTGGCGAGTACCTCCTTGGCGAGGGACTCGTCCAGAAAGTCCTGCATGGTGCACCCGTGGTACTTCCGAAATTCACGCATCGCGGGCGCCAGAACCGTCCGTGCCCAAATCTGTAACTCCACCGCCCCCCGATTGCAGGTGGCGGTGTACTTGTGCAAGTTCATCGGAATCGCCGATACCGTACTCATGCTGGTCCCGCTTACGGTCTGGGCTTCTCGGCGGCCCGGGCATCAGCCGCCGCCCGGGCCGCTTGTGCCTGGAACTTGCGGGCCGCGTCCCTGAGGTCTTTGAGAGCCGCCTGGTGACGAGCGAACTCGCCTTCGAACTGGTTACGTTTTGCGCCTCGCCAGTTGTCGCTCTGCGGAGTTCCGAGAAGAGACCTACGCTGCGCATCGCGCAGTGAGACAAAACCCTCTATCTTCGCTACGAGTTGATTCATTACCTGCTGAAGGTTCTCGGCGGCAACAATTCTCTCGCGTGACATCAGTCGCTCCCCCTATGTGCAACACACGAAAATTCTCGCGTCGTGGCCCCTTGCTGTCATTGACCGTGAACGCAATCTCCTTGGCGCTCCGCGCAGCGCACGGGCCATGGCACTGCAGTCGCCGCGCCGTTGGTCACCGGGCCGTCTGCACACCACTCGCGCCCCCGTCCACCACCACATAGCCCCGCCCCGGCAGCGGCTCCATCCGGTCGTACCGCGGCAGTTGGGTGCCCAGCAGGTCGCCGTCGAGGTCGTGGTCCGGGCAGAGCAGAATGCCGCAGCGGCTGTCACGGGCGCGTTGGGTCCAGTGGCCGTAGGTGCGGCGCAGGGCGTCGGCGCGGCCGGCCGCGATCAGGTGTCTGCCGGCGGGGCCGGACGCGGACAGCCATCGCTCCAGGACCCCGCGCTCGTCCTCCACCGTGTCCGCGTCGTCGACCAGGAGGAGGACAGCGGCCCCCGGAGCCGTCGTCAACAGGGCTTCTTCCAGGGCGTCGTACGTGGTGGCCAGGGCATCCACGCCCGGCAGGTCCCGCAGCGGGGAGCGGCGCGGCGCGAAGGCGACGACCGAGACCGGCGCGTCGGCGGACGCGGTCACCACACGGGCGAGGGTGCACAGGGCGGTGCTGCGGCCGGAGCGCTGCGGCCCGGCGATCAGGGCGTGTTCGTGCTCGTACAGCCGGAGCCCGGCGCAGCCGAGCGTGTCGGCGTCCAAGCCGAACGGGAGCCACCAGGGGTCGGCCTCCGTGGACGCCGGTGTCGTCAGCTCCGACGCGGAGACATCCGTGGGCAGCAGGCCGATTCCGGGCGCACGACGAACCGCGTCCGGCCACCGCGCGGCGGTCTCCGCCACCGCCGCCGCCAGGTCCTGGCCCGGCCAGCCGATCTGGATCACCTGCCGGGTGGCCGTCACGAGTGCCCGGCCGGGTACGTACGTGGGGACCGCGCCGCGCGGCACGTCGAAGTAGCCGTACTCACCGGGGTCCGCCAGGCGCAGCAGCAGCTTCGTCTGCGTCAGCGCCGACCACGCCGACGGCACGGCACCGGACCGCTCGGCACTGACCGCGAAGCCGATGCCCACGGTAGGGCCGTCGGTGTAGACCCTGGTGAGCTCGTCGATCAGGTTCATCCCCGCGACGTCCTTGTCGAAGTCCGAGAGCAGGGAGCCGAGGTTGTCCAGCAGCACCAGCCAGTCCGGCGCGTGTGCCGCCCCACCGGCCTTGCGATCGTCCAGCTCACGGCGCAGCAGCTTGATCAGCCGGATCTGCCGCTCGCGCTCGCCGGGCCCGATATGGGCGCCGGAGTGCGGGAGCCCGGCCAGCGGGGCGAGGTCGCCCGCGCCCAGATCGAGGGCGAAGAGGTGGAGCCGGTCGGGCGGACGGGAGCCGGCGACGGCCAGGGCGAGCGTGGCCAGGGCAGTGGTCGTCCCCGAGCCACCCGCGCCGTAGACCAGGATGTTTCCGGCGGCGGGGTCCCGGCCGACCGGGTACTGCCGCTGCTGGTCGGGGTCGTCGGCGAGTGCCCAGGAGGGCAACCCGTCGGCCTCGGTGTGCAGCCCCCGCTCGGCGGCAGACGGGAGGCCGGAGCGAGGTACGACGGCGGGCAGCGGATCGGGCCAGGGACGCCGGGGAGCGGCGAATCCGGCGAGCTCGGCTGCCTCCCGGGCGGTTCTGACCAGCCGTCGCAGATCGGTTTCGCCCTCCGGGTCGGTTGCGGCCGGGTCCGCGACCGGCAGCCCCAGCCGGAACGGAACGACCGTCACCGGGGCGGTCACCGCGGCCTCCGGAGTGACACCGGTGGACAGCGCGGTCTGCACCGGCAGCACCTCCCGCGCGCTGAGCCGGTAGTAGGCACGGCCCCACTGCCGGGTGCCGATGCCGGCGGCGGCCGGGCTGTCGATGACGTCCTGGGAGTCCCCGGTGCTCTCAAGGCGCAGTGCGATGCGCAGTTTGACGTTGTTCTTGATGGCGTCGCTGACCGAGCCGGCGGGCCGCTGGGTGGCCATGATCAGGTGCACGCCGAGGGTGCGTCCGCGCTGCGCGATGCTCACCAGCGAGTCCACGAAGTCCGGCAGCGCCTTGACCAGCGTGGCGAACTCGTCGATCACCACCACCAGCCGGGGCATCGGCTCCAGGTCGCGGCGCCCGGTGTCGCGCAGCCGCTGGTAGTCGCGTATATGGCTCAGGCTCACCTCGCGGAGCAACCGTTCGCGGTGCCTCAGCTCGGCGTCGAGGCAGCGCAGGGCGCGTTCGCTGAGCTGCTCGTCCAGGTCGGTGACCAGGCCGACGGTGTGCGGCAGTTCGGCGCACTCGTCGAGGGCTCCACCGCCCTTGTAGTCCACCAGGGCGAACGTCAGATGCTCCGGGTCGGCATCGACGGCCATGCTCGCGATGAGGGTGCGCAGCAGCTCGCTCTTGCCCGATCCCGTGGTTCCGGCGATCAGCGCATGCGGCCCGTCGTCGTCCAGGTCCACGGTGAACAGATCCCGCTCGCTCACGCCGAGCACAGCGCCCACCCGCAGGGCGGGAGCCCGTTCCTCCCATCGGTCGCGGACCGCGGCCGCGGTGACCTTCGGCAGGTCGAGCAGCGGCAGCAGCGGGAGCCGGTCGGGCAGCCCCGCCCCCTCGACAAGCAGTTCGGGGTCCTCGAAGCGGGCCAGCGCCCTGGCCGTACGGAGCGCCTCGGCGGCCGGTATGCCGTCCAGCAGCACGTCGGGCACCACCTCGTCAGTGGCCACGTCGCGCACCCGACCGGTGCCCTGGGCAGAGGCGGTGACCACCGACGTGCACAGGGCGGGCAGCCTGGTCGTCAGCACCAGCGCCCCGCATCGTACGGAGCCAGCGGAGCCGCCGGCGAGCAGGTCGCGCAGCGGACAGGGCCGCCCCTCCAGCAGCGTGGCGCCGTCCACGACGACCAGGAGTACCGGTCCATGGCCGTCCTTCCCGCGCTCGGGCGCGGCGGCGAGCAGGCCCCGGGCCAGCCGGTCGGTCTGCTCCGGGCCGACCGCCACCAGCCGCGTCGTCCCCGACCGGGCGTCGGCGCCGTGCGGCAGCCACTTCGTCCAGTCCCAGTCAGCGAGGCGGTCGGGGTCGGCGAACACCGCCACCGTCACATCCGCCGGTCCGCTGCCCACCACGGCCTGACACAGCAGGGACCGCGCGACGGCGAGTGCGGCCCGCCGGTCCCCCTCGAACCCCACCGCCTCACCGGCCGCGACACCGACCACGACCGGCACCTGCGGCAGGACGCTCCGCGCGGCCACGCTCCGCGCCACCTCCGGTGCCGGCCCCGAGGAACCTGTGTCCAGCGGCGGGGCCCAGAGCAGGTCGGCGGAGCCGACGACCACCTTGAGGAAGTCCGGCGCTCCGGGGCGCCGCTCCCACAGCGCGAGCCCCGGTGCCGTCGCCCGGTGAACCACCTCCGCGGGGTCGGGATGAGCGGTGCGGCGGGTACGGACCTCGGCGGTGTGGCTCGCTGCCAGGGCCTGTTCGAACTCCGCGATCCGGGCGGCGTGTTCCCGCTTGCCCCGACGGAAGGAGAACCTGCCCCGCAGCCGCTCTTCCGCGAAGTTCGCCACGAACATCAGGGGTGTGAGCGCGGCGATGGCCGCGTAGCGGATGTCACCGGTCATCGCGACGATCGCTCCGGCGAGCACCAGCGGGCCGAGCATGCTGGAGATGCTGAAGGGGGCCTTGTCAGCGCGCGACAGCGGCTCGGGGGCGGGGATCCGCGGCGGGTCGCCCGGCCCACGGCCACGCGGCGCGCGGTTGAAGGGGAGGGTGCCGCCGGGACCCGCCTCACGGATCGCGTTGATGCGTTGCACCGGACCGAGGCGGTCCGGTGGCAGGACGCGCAGCGGCACCTCACCTCCCAGTGACACCAGGTCGTCGGGGTGCACCAGGACGGCCCCGGAGATCCTCTCCCCGTTCACGTCGGTGCCGTTGGCCGAGCCCAGGTCGGTGACCCGCACCTCCCCGTCCGCCGACACCTCCAGTGCGGCGTGCAGTCGTGACACCCCCGTAGCCACGACTCGCACGTCGGCCTCGGCTCCCCGGCCGACAACCGTCCTGCCCACCGGCAGCGGAATGCCGCGCCCCGCCTCCAGCCCTCCGACGACCCGCAGGACAGCAGCCGGCCCGCGCCGGCCCGCGGCGGAGCCCCAGCCGGCTGCCCGGGCCACCCGTGAGCCGTTGACGAGGCCGGACTCGTTCAGCCCGGTCTCCGGCGGCGCCACCCGACCGTCGACGCTCAGGGCGCTCGCGGGGAGGTCCAGAGCCGCTGCCAGATCGGCCAGTGTCGCGTCCGGCCGACCGATGCGCAGTTCCAGATGCCGTTCGGAAGCACCATCGGCATAGACGATCTGCACCGCTCAGTTCCTCCGTGGTGGGTCCTGACGCAAGGGGGCTCGTCGAGTCTTCCGCACCCCCGCGCGGAGGGCATGGGCAGCGAGCGCAGAGCCGTTGACCCGGAGTGCAACCGGCCCAGCAGGCCGGCCACGTGGGAGCGGTCGTCGCCGTCGTTGCTTGAGAGGCCATCGCCGGTACGGAGTCACACCGGGTCCGGCAGGTCCATGAGCACGAGTGTGGCCGGGTCGACCACAGCGGTGATCTCGGTGATGCGGCCGTCGGCGACGACGAAGGCAAGGAGGGAGAGTGGGGTGCCCTCTTCGCTCCAGGCGATGACGCCGGGGCGGCCGTTGACGATCGCCGCATGTCCTCGGGCTGCGCCGCCGGCCACTCGCGCGCGGGTGGCGACTTCGGTGGCTCCGAGCGTGACGAACCGACCATCCGAGGTGTGGACGGTGAACTTCACTTCGGGGTGCAGAACCTGCAGCAGCTGCTCGAACCGACCGTCGCGGGCCGCGGCCAGGAAGGCTTGGACCACCTCGCGTTGCTGTCGTCCGGCGCTTGCCGGCTGCTGGGCGGCCTGTACCTTTCTGCGGGCGCGGCTGGTGAGCATCTTGGTCGCGTCGGCGGACTTGCCGAGAATCGTGCCTATCTCCCCGTGGGGCACGGCGAACACGTCGTGCAGCACGAACGCCAGTCGTTCGTCCGGGCGCAGCGAGTCGAGGACCGTGAGGAGCGCGAGGCCGACGGATTCCCCGAGCGCCACGAGGTCTTCCGGAGCAGGAGCGTCGTCGAGCGTCACGGTGAATTCGGGCAGCTGGTCGTCGAGGGCGACTTCTGGGCGGGCCCGGCCCGACCGCAGGACATCGAGGCTGATGCGGCCGACCACGGTGGTCAGCCAGCCGCCGAGGTTGTCGATGGTGCCGGTGTCCTGGCGGGAGAGACGCAGCCACGCCTCCTGGACCACGTCTTCCGCGTCGGCGTGTGATCCGAGCATGCGGTAGGCGACGGCGCGGAGCCGGTCGCGGTGGGACTCGAAGGCACCGACGATCGGGTCCGTGGGATGGGCGTGGGGCATGTTGTTACCTTCCTCGAAACTGCTCCGTCATAGGGGTGACGGGCACAAGCCCCGGAACGTAACCCCGATCAAGGAGAGCACTCCCACATGGAGAACCGGCTCAAGAACAAGAACACGAACAACCCCGATGCGTGGACCGCGATCCAGCACTTCCAGAAGGCGATCGCGGACGGGGGCGTCGACCCGAAGCTGCTCGCGCTGGTCCACCTGCGCGTCAGCCAGATCAACAGCTGCTCGGCGTGCGTCTACGCCAGTGTCGCCGCGGGGAAGAAGGCCGGTGACACCGACGAGCGGCTGCACAACGTGGCGGCGTGGCGTGAGGCGCCGCTCTACACCGATGCGGAGCGCGCGGCGCTGGCGCTGGCCGAGGCCGCCACCCGGCTGCAGGATGGCGCGGAGGGAGTCACCGACGAGATCTGGGAAGAGGCCAACGCCCATTTCACCGAGGAGGAGATCGGCGCAATCAACCTGGAGATCGCGCTGACCAACTTCTTCAACCGGATCAACCGCACCATCAAGGAACCGGCCGGCCAGACCTGGGGCTGAGCCCGGCCTGGCCCTGGCTCTTACCCCGAAGTGAGGCCGGGCCGTCAGGCCGGCGGCTGACGGTGTGCGGTGTCGGCCAGGATGCCGCTCATCGAGTACTGATCCCGGCCCTCCTCGATGAGCGGTGACCGGCAGACGCACAACCGCCCGATCGCGGCGGTACCAGCCATCGGCGGCACCGGCCATCGGCGGCACCGGCCGGTCGGGGCGGCACTCGGCCACCAGCGCCCGGGCCAAGCCGGGGTTGCGGCCAGTAGCCGGCCATCTGCGATGCAAGCGATATTCGCTTGCACACCATCGTCACGCAGGCCAACGTCGCCTGACACCTGACGAAGGCAGAGAAGATGACCACGCAGACCCACCCCGTCGACCACGAACTCATCGAGGCCGCAGCGCACGTCGCTCGCACTCGCTGTCGAGGCGACAACCACACCATGGCAGCCGCGGCCCGTGCCCGGGACGGCCGGATCGTCACGGCGGTGAACGCCTACCACTTCACGGGAGGACCGTGCGCCGAGCTGGTCCTCATCGGCGCGGCAGCCGCCCAGGGCGCCTACGAGCTGGACACAATCGTCGCCGTGGGCGACCGCGACCGAGGGGTCGTTCCCCCGTGCGGCCGGTGCCGACAAGTCCTTCTTGACTACTTCCCCGCCCTCAAGGTCATCGTCGGCAAGGACGACCGCATCCGAACCGTGCACATCACCGACTTGCTACCCGAAAGCTATGTCTGGGCCGACCACCAGCTCGAAGCCGAGTGAACCCGAACCCTCAGCAAGGACTGACACCGACAGCCGACAGCCGACAGCCGACAACAGGGCGAACTTGACTTGATGCGGCACTAGTTGTCCTGCTGCTGCTCCTGGAGGGATTGATGCTCTGATGCTCTTCGGAGCCCTCACTGCCAGCCGATGACCTGCAGGTCTTTACGCCGCTGAGAGGCTGCGGGGATGACTCTCGCGGCTCCCAGCGGCACCAACCCGTGCCGCTCAAACTTGGATGACACGAACACACTGATCATCAACCCTTCTCGTGACCAGAGCCAAGCATCCGATGACTGCCCTCATCCAACCGAGACGTTTACGACGTTTACTCACCGAACCCAGTCGTTGCGTCTTCTGTCTCAGCGGATTCCCCCTGCGGGTGATCGCGGACACTTCCTCGATCGAGGTGACGCGGGAATCAGAAACTTGGTGGACTGACGGCATGACGCCACTGCCGCGCCGAGTCCTCCGAGCTCTCGACCAGTTCAATGCCGCCCACCCCTGGGACCACAACGCCCACTACCACCGCTGGATCCTGCGGCAACTTCCCGAACGCTTCGGCAGTGCCCTGGACGTCGGCTGCGGCAGCGGCGACCTGGTCCGGCTGTTGGCCACACACGCCAACGAGGTCCAGGGAATCGACTCCGACCCGCTGATCATCTCCCGGGCGCAGCGGCAGACTCCTCCGGCAACTCCAGTGACCTTCACGGTCGCAGACGCGCTGACCGGAATCCCTGCCGGTTCCTACGACGTCATCACCTGCATCGCCACCCTCCACCATCTGCCCTTCACCGAAGCGCTCGCTGTCTTCCGTCAGCACCTAGCCCCCGGAGGAACCCTGGTGGTCGTCGGCCTTTCCCGGGCGCAGACTGCCGGAGACTATCTGCTCGGCGCCGCCGCCAGCCCGCTGAATGCCGCCGCGGGCTGGCTCAAGAACAAGGGCCGCAGGGCACCCCGGCCGGTCTCGATGACCGCGCTGACCCGACCAGCGGACATGAGCTTTCCCGACATCATCAGTGAGGCCCATGACGCTCTGCCCGGCGCACGACTGCGCCGTCGACTGTTCTGGCGCTACACACTCGTATGGCATCGCCATTGAACGGCCCCCAAGATCACCCTGCCTGGTCGCAGCGATACGGACCCACCAGGCGCGGGGTGGCTTCAGTGGCCGCTTCCGGCACCGCGATCGGGTGCGCTCATGTCTCCCGTGGCGGGCGTGCCGTCGGCGAGCCCGTACCGCAGGTACACGATGCCCTTCGGGCTGGCCGCCGGGGGTGCGAGGAGCGTGACGTTGGTCGGCACCGCGCCGTCGTCGAACACCTTCTTCCCGACACCGAGCACGATCGGGTGCAGCCAGAGGTCGAGACGGTCGAAGAGCTTCTCCCGCAGGAGGGTCTGCACGAGATTCAGACTCCCGACGACCTTCACGTGCTCGTGCCGGTCACGGATCTCACGCACCGCGCCGGCCAGGTCCGGGCCGAGCTGCGTGGACCCGGCCCATGAGAGGTCGGGCCGGCCGCGAGAGGCCACGTACTTCGGGACGCTGTTGAAGAGCGTGGCGATCTCGTTGTCCTGGCCGCCCTCCTGGTGAGGCCAGTAGGCGGCGAAGATGTCGTACGTCCGCCGGCCGAGCAAGAGGGCGTCCGTGCCTTCGTACGCGGAACCGACCTGTGCCCCGGCGACCTCGTCCAGCAGGGGCGCCTGCCACCCGCCGAACGGGAACCCCACCGGGTCCTCGTCGGGGCCGCCGGGCGCCTGCCCGACGAGGTCGAGGGTCGCGAACAGCTCGATGTGGATGAGGCCCATGGCTTACTCCCGATGAGTCGGTTGTCTCCGTCAAGAGATAGACCTGCGGGTGCCCGCAAACTCATCGCCGCGCCGGAACCCGGCTTCACCACACAGCACGACAAGTCCAGTGCTCACTGGACTGGTCCAGTACTCGGTCACAGTCGTGTGACCGAGCGTTTCACTTGGCGGATGAGTGCCTGAGTTGGCGGGGCTGGGCATTCGCGTTCGCGGGCAGGTTGCGGCCACCCGAAGGCGATCGCATCCGGGGCCACATGGGCAGCTTGGGGGCTGATCAGCGGCGGCCAGCCAGAGGCCGCCCAGTATTCGGCGGCCTTGGGCCGCGGGGACGGCTGCGGATCTGCGTCAGACCGCGGCGAGGAAGCCGTGGACCGCAGCCGCGAAGCCGGCCGGGTCGTTGGCGTATACGAAGTGGTCGGTCTCCAGCTCGGCGAGGTGGGTGCCGGGGCGTCGGGTGATCATCTGTGCTGCCTGTTCCGCCGGCAGCACGCCGCCCTTGGCGCCACGCACCAGCAGCGCCGGGCAGGTGGAGCCGGTCCAGTCGGCCCAGTGGTCGCCGTGTACTTGGTCCTCGGAGTCGTAGATGTCCTGGGGGTGGAAGGGCAGGCTCCAGGTGCCGTCCGGCCGCTCGCGGACGGCTGACTCGAAGTGCGGTGCGAACGGGCCGAGTTGCGCGACGAACGCCTCCCGGTCGGGGGCGCTGCCCTCCGGCAGGTTCAGGACGAACGCCAGCGGATTGCTGCCGTCCAGGCCGAGTTCGGCGCACCCCTCGGCATTGATCAGCGCGGTGACGCGCTCGGGGTGGCGGGCTGCGAACTGGTAGGCGTTGATCGCGCCGAGCGAGTGGCCGAGGAGTGCCGCCCGGTCCAGGCCCAGGTGATCCATGAGGGCTTTCAGGTCGGCGAGGTAGCCCGCCCGGCTGTAGTCGGACGCCCGGTCGGACTCGCCGTGGCCGCGCTGATCGGGGGCTATGACCCGCCACTCCGGGGCGAGACGGGCGGCGAGCTCGGCGTACGACAGGCCCTCGGACATGTGCCCGTGCAGGGCGAGCAGCGGCCGTCCGGGGCCGCCGAAGTCCACGTAGGAAAGGGTGCGGCCGTCGACGGTGAGCGCGGAGCGCTTGGCGATGATGTCGGTGTCCATAGCTCCACCATAGAGTAGATCTATACGCCCGTACAAGACGCTTGTCTAATACGCTCGTGTGAATCCGGCGTGCTGCCCACGCGCCGCCACCTGTCGCGCTCGACTCGCCAGGCCGCGCACCACTGCACGGTGCTCGACACGGACGGGACGAAGGCACTCTCACGCCGAGTACCGAACGATTGACCGGCCACCAGACGCCGGCAGCCCTACGCCGAACCAGCCCGAGCCGACTGGCAGGCTGATTGAAGATCGCGGCCCGATTCCGTGAGCACCGCGACGCCGAAGTGATCCTCGGCATGCCCGGAATGGGCCCGCTGCTCAACCCGCCGCTCGGAGCGGAGTTCATCGCCTGCACCGGAGGGGACATGGACGCCTTCGGCAGCACGGGGCGCCTCGCCGGAGCCGCCCGTCTCTCCCCGGTCGCACGGGACTCAGGCCGGATCAGCGGCAACATGCGCCGACCACACCGCCGCCGCCACCGCCGACTCCTGCGCGTCTTCTACCTCTCAACCCAGATCGCCGCCCGCTTCTGCCCCCCTCGAAGACCTTCTACGACCGCAAGAGGAACGAGGGCAAGAGCCACAAACAGGCAATCCTCACCCTCGCCCTCACCCTCGCCCGCCGACGCCTCGATGTCTTGTGGGCTCTCATGCGCGATCAGCGAACCTTCGATGCCGAGCCACCTCAGCGTCGTCTCGCCGTGGCCTGAGCCCTGTCACCCTGCGTGATGCTGCTCGCTGCCGGCCGCCGGGACACGTCTCAGTTCCTAACGGGCTGCTTCGTCCTGTTCGATGACGTCCCATGTCGCACCGACGACCTCCTGCTGGCGCAGGTCGATGGTCGATTCCCCGCAGAGGGCCATACAGGTCGTTTCCCGTCGGGGACCTGAGGGCCGGGAAGCGGACGGGGTTCCGCCGTTGCGGGTTCGCAACGGCGCGTCACCGAGCGGCCCATGGATCTTCCTATTAACCTCTAGTAACCGTACGAAGTCGATCAACTACTGATCGCATCCATTCGTTCTACCGGAGATGACATGCGCAAGCTTCGTAATGCAGCCGTCGTGGTCGCCGTCCTCGGCAGTGTCGGCCTTCTCGGCGCCGGCACCGCCTACGCCGACACCGGTTCGGAGGGCGGCGACTACAGCCGTGAGTCGTCCAGCCGTGACTACGACCAGCAACAGTCGTCCAGCCGTGACTCCGAGCAGCAACAGTCGAACCGCGACGACATCGACCGCCAGCAGACGAACCGTGAATACGACCGCCAGCAGACGAACCGTGAGTACGACCGGCAGCAGTCGGGCGGCGGCTGGCGAGGCAGCCAGAGCACCTCATGCGGGGCAGAGGACAAGATCGTCGACTACTACGGTGAGATTGGCTTCGCGAACGGCACGGACGGCAACGTGCACGGCGGCAAGGGGGACTCGGGTTCGCAGACCACCACGCTCGGGTCGTCGATGAACTGCAGCATCACCGTCAACAACAACAGCGCCAAGAAGTAACGCACAACGGGCCCCGGCGTCCGATCCACAGGAGCGGCGCCGGGGCCCGTTCTTGACCTGCGCGTACGCCAGGACGGCAATCGCCGCAGCGGGGAGACGGGCTGATACGCCGAAGGTAGGCCTGGCTGCCCGATCCGCTGGCCAGCGCATGGTCTTCCCGCTCCCGACACGATGCAGGCCACCGACCAAAACCTTGCTCTGAACACGTGCGCCCCCTGGCCTGGTAGCGAAGGGGGCGTTTTTTGCGTGCTCGGGCTTGTGGGACCACGGTCTCCTTGGCGAAGGCCGAGGACGATGACCATGCAGCAGGGCTGACGGTGAGAACCGGGCCCCGGCAGTCCTGCTTCGTGTCCCTCACGCGCACAGTGGTCGGGGTGTTGTCGGCGACCTCGATGCAGTTGTCGGGGTGGGGGTTAGCCGGTGATCGCAAACGTCGGGGCCGCTCAGCGGCAGGCAGAGGCGCCTGCACTTACCGGTCGAGTTCGACGCCCTCTATGGCGGCTCAGGGCATCCACCACCGGAACGCGCACCGTCGCACCGTCAACTACTCATCGGGATAGGGCCGGCGCGGGCGGGCCTCAGAGGGAGGTAGTGCCGCCCGCGCCGGGTGCACGATCCGCCGGCACGGGGGGGGAACCGTCGGATTCGCACGGGCCGATGACCAGTCGGCTACTTCTCACTGCGCCACTGGTTCATCGGTTGTCACACCCGCACGACCAGTCGCCTGGAAGAGCGCATATGTCCTTATGTATCAGACGTATCGCCTGTTCGAGTAACACGGCAGCACCTTGCGACGCAGAACTGCATGCGGTGCGCTGGTCGTCCCGTGCTCGATCGCGGCCAGGGTGACTCCTGTGGGGGGTGGCCACCCTGGCCGCGCTCGCGCTTCACTGCTGTCGAGGCGCTGTGTCATTCCGGAGTGGCGGGCCATATGGACCATGTGGACCCGCCTGTCCGTGTGAGCGGTTGCCATGAGATCCGGAGATCGGCTTGACATGATCTTTGCCCTCCTTGCCTTCCTGGCTTTCGGTCTTGTCGTGTCTGTCGCGCCGGGCGCGGTCCTCGGGTACGTTTTCGTCGTGACGAGCGGCAAGCTGCCACGTGGGGCCAGGGTCACGTTGCTGCTGGTCCTGGCGGCGGGCTTGGCAGCGATATGGCTGGTCGTGATGGGAGCCGACACCATCTGGTGGCCGGTCACCGTGGTGCTGTCGTTCACCGCGACGGTCGTCTCGGGAGTCACGTTCCTCGCGCGCGAAGCCCGTAGGCAGCGCGCACTCCAGTTCCTTGACGCGGTGTGGCCCGACTGGTCTCCACCAGCCGACTCGAGGTGAGCGGGCGCGGCAGCCATGGCCTCTTCACCCCCAAGCAATTCGATCGTCGGTCCGGGCCGGTCGGTGCATCGTTGGCGTGGGACGACGGTTCCTGAGCGCCCGTGATCGTTCGCCGGAGTGCGCCGTGGGTGTAGCTCAGTTGGGCGCTCAGTCCGAGTGCAGGAACTCAAGGGAGGTCGCCTGCGGACCCTGCGACGTAGAGGGTTGGCTTCGACCAGGGGCTGAAACACCCCGGGGTGCTACAGGTCCGCGGCTCGAACGCCCTTGGCGGCCCCGTCAGTGAGGGCGGGCGGCGGGGTGCAGAGGTGGTCGGTGGTGTCGTGGTCGGTGGTGTCGTTTTCGACGATGTCCTCGTAGACGGCGACCTTGTAGCGGATCAGGTCGAGGCAGCGGGTGAGTTCGGCGATCTGCTCGTGGACGCGGGTCTCGTGTTCGCGGAGCAGGGCGAGGCGTTCGGGCTCGGTGCCGGCGCCGGTGCGGGCGAGTTCGGTGTAGCTGCGGATGGCGGGCAGTGGCATGCCGGAGGAGCGCAGGATGATGCAGAGGTTCAGCCAGTCGACGTCGGCCTCGGTGTACACGCGGCGGCCGCCGCGGCGGACCGGGTCGGCGAGCAGGATGCCCTCGCGCTCGTAGAAGCGCAGGGCGTGCACGCTCAGGCCGGTGCGTGCGGCGACCTGGCCGATGCTGAGTGCGGTGACTTTGTCGACCATCGTGACCCCCGGTCCGGTGCTTGATCTAGAGCCGACTCTAGTTCCTAGAGTCGCGGACATCAGGGCGACCGGTTCCAGACCGGACCGGTTGATGACCAGGGGAGATGGCCATGCGTTACCGCGTTCTCGGCGGCACCGGCATTGAGGTGAGTGCCCACTGCCTGGGCACGATGATGTTCGGAGCGGTCGGCAACCCGGACCACGACGAGTGCGCGCGGATCATCCACGCCGCGCTCGATGCGGGAATCAACTTCGTGGACACCGCCGACATGTACTCGGCGGGTGAGTCGGAGACCATCGTCGGCAAGGCTCTGGAGGGCCGCCGGGACGACGTGGTGCTGGCGACCAAGGTGCACTTTCCGATGGGGGCGGGGCCCAACCGGGGCGGGAACTCGCGGCGGTGGATCGTCCAGGCGGTCGAGGACAGCCTGCGGCGGCTGCGCACCGATCGGATCGACCTGTACCAGGTGCACCGGCCGGACCACCGGACGGACGTCGAGGAGACGCTGTCGGTGCTCGGCGACCTGGTCCGGGCGGGCAAGATCCGGACATTCGGCTGCTCGACGTTCCCGGCCGCGGACATCGTCGAGGCGTACCACGTCGCCGAGCGCCGGGGCCTGCCGCGGTTCCGGTCCGAGCAGCCGCCGTACTCGCTGCTGGCCCGCGGGGTGGAGGCGGAGGTGCTGCCGGTCGTGCAGCGGCTCGGGATGGGGGCGCTTACCTGGAGTCCGCTGGCGTCCGGCTTCTTGACGGGCCGCTACCGCAAAGGCCGGCCGATCGACCTGACCAGCGGGCGGGCCGCGCTCACCCCGGCTCGGTTCGACCCGGCGCTGCCTGGTACCGCGGCCAAGCTGGACGCGGTCGAGGCGCTGAGCGAGGTCGCGGACGGTCTTGGCCGTACGCTGCCCGAGCTGGCGCTCGCGTTCCCGCTGGCGCACCCGGCGGTCAGCTCGGTGATCATCGGCCCGCGGACGCCGCAGCAGTTGCAGGACACGTTGAAGGGCGCGGACCTGGTCCTGGACGACGCGGTGCTCGACCGGATCGACGAGATCGTCCCGCCCGGCACCAACGTGTACCACCCGGACGGGGCGTGGCAGCCGGTCTCGCTCACCGACCCGGCCCGGCGCCGCCGCCCGCACGCCGACCGCTCGGCGGACTGACGGTGCCCCAGCCTGTAGTGCCGTGAGAGGTTCCTGGTTGTAGTGCCCTGAGAGGTTGAGGACGCGGCCGGCGGATTGTTGGCCTTTCAGCGCGGTGTGTCCGCGGTGGTGATGGCAGGCGTGCAGTTCCGCATCACGAACGTGCCGCGGGGCTGGATCCGTTCCGGGCCAAGCCACCCGGACGTTCACCGACGGTGGCTGGGGACGCATGAGCCCGCTGAAGTCACGTCACGACAGCCGATCCGCGTCCTCACGGTGCAGGTGCAAGTCCACAGGGAGCAGCACTGGATTCACGAGGTGGGCGAACGGGGACGCGTTCCTTGCTCAGGACATCCCGGCACAGGCACCCCGAGGACGGAGATCCAAGACCGGCAACGGCCGCTCCGCGTCGCTCAGCGGCTCGGAGTACGGCCGTCCACCCCGCGGGCCTGTGAGGTCGAGCCCCCGTCGGTGCTCCCAGAAGGGCCCTCGTTTCCCGCATGAGACATTGCCGCCCGTACGCCTTCCATGACTGCTTGGACAAGGCCCTGACCCACCAGCACCCACATGGAGGCTGTGGCCCAACGGAAAGCCTCCTTGGCCAGTTCGGGGTCTGCGCCGGTCCCTTCAGGGTGTTCCGTGCCGGACCATGCCAACAGGTCGACTTCTACATCGGTGAGCTTGCCGACGAGACCGATCCACACAAGAACGAACGACGTCACGACATAGAAGCCGGCGCCGCGCCTCCTCGTCCGTCCCGGGGAGTCCGGCGTCCCTGCGGGGCGCACTCTCATGAAGGGCTTGAGGAACTGATGCATCAGGAGGCTGCTGACGGCGACTTCAGCGATGATCACCGTCGTCATGATGGCGACGTAGTCCTGACTCATGGCCCACTTCATCTACGCTCCTCGGCCCAGGGGAGATGGCGTTTCACTGCGTCACTCGCCGAGTTTTGACCTGCGGCGACGCCCATCCCACCGCCTTCCGCCGCCCACTGTCCCGTTGTTCGCCGAGGGTGATCACACGGCTGAAGCCGGGCGACTCCATGCGTATGCGGTGCTTGGCAGGGCAGCCGAGGTGTGCAGTGATTCGCGCGCTGGAAGGAGAGCTGGACATGCTCATGGCCCACCCCGCCGTGCTGCAGGACCTCATGGAAAAGTACGAGGCCCAGGAACTGCTGCACGCACAGCAGACCAGTGACGCGGTGCGCCGACGGATGGACGATCTCGCCTACACCCTGTGCGTCTCCACCGGCACCCGCGACATCGACGCCGCACTGGTCGCGGCCCGCCACCAGCTGCCCGGGGCTCGAACCGAGGACGACTCCGTTCTGGCCACGCTTGAGGAGGTGCCGGACCGGTCCGGCACCCTCGGCGCTCCTGACGCCGCGCGGCGTACGCACCCTGGAGGCGTTCGCGGAGCGTAGACCGGAAGCTGGACAGGTGCGAAGGGGCTTGATGGTGACGGAGCACGTCACGTCCGACGTGGTGGCTCGGAGCTTGGCATCCTGTCATGACCCTTCGGCCTCGGGGTCGTCGCCGTCCCGGCCGAACTCCGGCAGGTCGTCAAGGCTGGTGTGGCCGAAGGACTCCCAGCCGTTCGTCGGGGTCAACGGGTCCTTGATATCGGTCGGCTTGGTCGTGTCCGGGTCTGCGATGTAGATGCGCCCGCCGGTCGCAACAAACGCGACGTCGTCGATCAGGGGCAAATGCCTCCCTGCAAGTTGCGGTAGACATGGGGAGCTATCAACTGGACATGGCGACCGGAGTCATGAATGACCACTGCGTCAGCGCAGTCGCATGGGGACGAAGCCCCAGAAGCGTCAGCCGCATTGGGGAATCCGCCGGCTGACCAAGGAGGCTCCCCCCAACGCCAGGGAGAAACAAATGCCCGCGCCGCCACTGAAAAGGCGGCACAACATCAGGCTCTCCGCAAGCTGCGAACGTGGTTCTTGTTCGCTGTCTTTTTCGCGGTCATGCCCACACTCGGGAAGCACTTGGGCGGCCTACAGCGCCCCGACTACGACAGCCCCAGCCTCCTGGTCCTGGCCGCTAAAGCTGACCTCTTCGTGGTCTCCATGGGCCTCTCCGCAACCGCCATCGCGCAGGCATTCGATCGCGAGCGCAGCAACGCCCTCAACTTCTGGAACAGTCTTAACATCGTCATCCTCGGCCTCACTTCGCTCTTGGCGGCAACGTCCAGCGCAGATGGCGTTAGCCCGACACGAGTGGGGCTACAGTCCTTGATCATCCTTGCGGTCACATTGGTGAGCGCCGGAAGAAGCACATACCTGTGCGAACTGGAGGCGAAGCCGTGACAGCAGAGTGGATTACGTGGGGCGGCACGATCCTCGTTGCCGCTTCTGCCGTTGGTCGCGTTCTCTTCGACTTCATCTCCTCGCACAGGCATTCCTCGTTCCTCCAGGCGCTCAGCCGGGTAACGGCCTTGTGGCACGGCGCACGTCACCATTCAAGGGACGACAGATAGTGCGGTAGGCCGCCGGGGGCACCTCGCCCGGCACTCGTGTGGTCGGGCGAGGTGAGATCGTCGGTGCGGCAGGCAAGGGCCGCTTTGGGCGGGCGGTTCCGTGGACGGCCCGTTCCCAGGTCAGCTGAGCCGGGTAGCGGCGTACGCTTCGATTGCGTCCCGCTGAAAGGCGGCCAGGCCCGGTGCGATTGCCTCGTACGCGGCGCGCCAGGCGTCGTTGTCCACGCAGGAGCGTCCCATGGCGCGGTACTCCTCGGTGGAGACGGCTCGCAGTTCGGTCAAGGTCCGGTACTGGGCGTCGATCTCGGCCTGGACAGGCTCGGTGTCGGCTGGGTGGCCGGCCGCCATGAGTTCGGCCAACCGGATCATCTGTACCGTACGTTCGCGCTGGCCGGCCTCGACGTCCTGCAGGGTCATCGCGGCGACCCTGCGGGCGACCTCCTGGGCATGCTCGGGAAAGTCACGCAGGCTCTCCTCGTATTGGGCGGGCCGGGCGCCCTCGAACAGGTTCTCCGGTCGGTTGATGGCGGTCATGGGTGTGCCGTCCTTCCTGGACTGATTCAGTTCGGCGATCGTGCGGGAGACAGTGCGGGCCAGGGCCTCGATCCGGTCCCGTTCGGCGAGAAGCCGTCGGTGATGGCCGCGCAGGGCCTCCACCTCGTCGACCTGATCGGCCAGGACCCTGCCGATCTCTGGCAGCCCCAGGCCCAGCGCACGCAGCACGAGGATCTGCTGAAGCAGCAGGAGCTGGTGCTCCGCGTAGTAGCGGTGGCCATTGGCCCCGATCCGGGCGGGCGGCAGCAAGCCGATCTCGTCGTAGTGCCGCAGGGTCCGGGCTGTCACTCCCGACATCCGGGCGACCTCCGCGATCGACCAGTCCATCGCCGTCTCCCCCACAGTCGCTTCACCAGGCCGGTCCGTCCGGCCCTGTTCAGGACGGTAGAAGCTGCCGCAGCGACAACTTCAACCCCCGAACCCGGGCTCACCCAGAGGCCCTCCGCCACGGCCGGCACCACCCCTGCCGCACTCCGCCTCGGCTGACACTTGGCACTCTGCGGGCAGGGTGACACGGCTGCCGTGATCGACCTTGAAGGCGTGTCCTGTCAGCCGGACTCCGCAAGCGCTGCGATGCCGTCGAGCACGCAGGTGAGGCCGAAGTCGAGTGGGTCCTCGTCGCTGGGTGCGAAAGCGCCTTCGGCGACGGCGCGGGTGAGGGCTGGGAACCGCTCGCCGTGGCGGGCGAGTTGGTCGGTGGTGAGGCGGTCCCAGTCCGCGCTGGATTCCTCGTCGTAGTCGATCATCTGTTGAGTGAGGCTACGGACGTGAGCCAGGACGAGGATCACGGCATCGTGCCGCTGACGGGCGGTGAGGCGGGAGGGCTCGAGAGCGGCCAGGGCGGCGTCGAGCCAGGCCACCTGGTGGGGGCCCATGGCCTGCCGGCGCATTCCGGTCGCGGTCAGGATCCAGGGGTGGGCGCGGTAGACGTCCCAGCAGGCGCGCGCCCAGGCTTCGAGGCGGGGAGGCCAGCCGCCGAGGATGCGGGTGAGGTCGGGCGGATCGCTGAGCACGGTGTCGACCATGAGGTCGATGAGGTCGGGTTTGCCGGGGACGTAGCGGTAGAGGGCCATGGTGGTGACCCGCAACGTCTCGGCCACTCGCTGCATCGAGAGGGCCTCCAGACCCTCCGCGTCGGCGATCTCGATACCGCAGCGGGCGCGGGATCGACCAGTGGCTCTCCGTCCGCGGGGAGGACCGCACCAATCCCGTCATCGTGGAACTGCACGGTGGCCCCGGCTCCGCGAACTCGATCCTCATGAACCGCACCCGCGACCGGGAGCGGCACTTCACCCTGGTGCGCTGGGACATGCGGGGCGCCGGCAAGACCCTGCGGCGCTCCGGAGCCGACGGCCAGGGTGAACTGACCTTCGCGCGAATGCTGGCGGACGCCGTCGAAGTGGTCGAGCATGTCCGGGCCCGGCTCGGCGTAGAGCGGGTCATCGTGCTGGGGCACTCCTTCGGCAGTGCGCTCGGACTGCGCCTTGCCCGCAGTCACCCGCAGCTGGTCGCCGCCTACGTCGGTACCGACCAGAAGGTCTTCGACGGCGGCCGGGACACTTCCGACTACGCCGCCCTGCTGGACCGGCTCCAACGGGCGGGCAAGAAGAAGGAGTTGGCGGCCGTACGGAAGATGGGGCCAGATGCGCGCGCCTGGACGGCCGAGCAGCACAGCCACTTCAGCCGGTTCGCCTCCGCGACCGACCCGCAGTCCCTTGGGGCCATGAAGTCCGTGGTGATGAAGTCGCTCTGGTATTCGCCGCTGTACTCACTGCGTGAACTGATCACGTTCTTCCAGGGCTTCAAGGTGTCCGCCGAGGTGCTGCCCGGGACGGCGTCGTTCGACGACTGGGCGGACGGCACCCGCTTCGATGTTCCGTTCTTCGTCGTCCAGGGCGGCGACGACCTGATCAACACGCCTGCCCGTGCCCGTTCCCTCTTCGACGCCGTCGAGGCACCGGTCAAGGAGTTCGCCCTGATCGAGGACGCAGGCCACTTCGCCGCCTACAAGCACCCGGACCGCTTTCTCGACTTCCTGCAAACCCGCGTCCGCCCCACCCTCACCAACACCAACCCGAACGCGGCCGCCGGTCCCATACTCGGCAGCGCCGACACGCCAGCCCGCGCCGCGACTTCCGGCCATCAGGGCCGGTCACCACGAGAGTCATGCGCCGTTGACTCCAACTCCCTTGCCAAGCAGTCGAATTGAGACAGGAGAGAGGGCCTGCATGACTGAGACCTGACATGGGAGGTGGGGGAACGGGTAGGGGCCGACGACGGGGCCGACAGCAATCGCCAGGAGCCACGGCATGACGAGTAACGGCACCACGACGGCAGCGACGGCACGAGCATCCACAGGGAGTAGTCCCACGGAGAGCCTGCGCACAGCGCCCGCGGAACCTTTGCCCTTGATCGAAGAGCCACGGTGCGTCGCCCCGGCCGACGCACGGGACCTGTCGCCGCTGTTCCTCGAACGCCTCGCCACCACTGAGGAGGGAGCCCCGGAGTACCAGTACGCGCGCAACACCCTCATCGAGATGAACCTCTCCCTGGTCCGTTACGTCGCCCGGCGGTTCAAGCACCGAGGCGAAAGCGTCGAGGACGTGCTGCAGGTCGGAGCCGTCGGTCTGATCAAGGCGATCGATCGCTATGACGTGTACCGGCAGGTCGAGTTCACCACCCTGGCTGTGCCTTACATTCAGGGTGAGATCAAGCGCCACTTCCGTGATCAGACCTGGGCCGTCCATGTGCCGCGACGGCTCCAGGAGCTCCGTACCGATCTCGCTCGCACCCGCGAACGACTGGCCGCGGAGGGCAACCATGCCCCCTCCACCGCCGAACTCGCCACGCATCTGGGACTGGCGGAGGACGAGATCCTCGAAGGGCTCGTCGCCTCCAACGGCTACGACGCCGACTCCATCGACCGGCCCCTTCAGGCGGGGGGAAGCAAGCAGCGAGGGCTCGTTGCCGATCTCGTCGGCGACAACGACCCGGCCCTGGACCTCGCGGAGCACGTCCAGGCCCTCAAACCGCACTTGGCGCAGCTCGATGCCCGCGAACGCAAGCTCCTGCGACTGCGTTTCGGAGCGGAGATGACACAGGCCGAGATCGGGGAGGAACTCGGTGTCACCCAGATGCAGATATCGCGCCTGTTGAACCGAACGTGCAACAAACTGCGCGAGGGCCTCCTCATCGAGGAGTGAGAGAAGTGACCTGTGAGAACCGCTGCCGGCACGAGATCTGGCCGGGGCGTTGAACGGACGAGCCTCCGGTCGGTCATGGCGTATCCGTGTGAGAGATGGCTCAGCTGATGCTGAGGCCCATCACCGGGTCGTGCAGTCCGCTGCGGCCGGTCACCTGTCGCCCATCTCCCGGCGGTCCTTGTCGCTCCATGTGCGGGTGTCCCGGGGCTCGACGTAGGGCTCCTCCTCAGCGGGGTGGCCGCCCGCGATCGCGCGCTCCCGGGCCAGTTCGGCATCGAACTCCAGCCCCAGCAGGATCGCGAGGTTCGTGATCCACAGCCACACCAGGAAAATGATCACCCCGGCCAGGGTGCCGTAGGTCTTGTTGTAGGAGCCGAAGTTCGCCACGTACAGCGCGAAGCCCGCCGAGGTGATCATCCAGATCACCAAGGCCAGGAAGCTGCCGGGAGTGATCCACCTGAATCCGCGCACTCTCGCGTTCGGCGCTGCCCAGTACAGGATCGCAATCATGACGGTGACCAGCAGGACCAGGACGGGCCACTTGGCGATCGACCACACCGTCAAAGCCGTCTCCCCCACCCCCAGGGCGGCGCCGAGCTGCCTGGCCAGGGCACCGGTGAACACCACGATCAGCGCGCTGACGCAGGCCAGGATCATCAGCACCAGCGTCAGAACCAGCCGCAGGGGCGTGACCTTCCATACCGAGCGCCCCTCAGGTACGTCGTACACGGCGTTGGAGGTGCGGATGAACGCCGCCACATAGCCCGACGCCGACCACAGCGCCATGAGCAGGCCGATGATCGCCAGGACCGATCCGGTGCCGCTGCTGGACTGCAACTGCGTCACCGCTTTGGTGATGATGTCGCGGGCCGCGCCCGGGGTCAGCTTGGTGATGCCGTCCAGGAGGCTCTTCGTCGCCGACTCCCCCGCGATGCCCAGCATGGACACCAGCACCAGCAGAGCGGGGAAGAGGGCCAGAATCCCGTAGTAGGTCAGGGCCGCGGCCCGGTCGGCGAGTTCGTCGTCCTTGAATTCCGCGGCCGTCCGCTTCAGCACAGCCACCCACGATTTCTTGGCCAACTCGGTGGGCTGATCCGGAGCTCTACGCTCCACCTGCTCGTCCGGCCCAGGCCGGCCACCTCCCTCCCCGCGGCCCGCCCTGTGCCCAGCCACCCGGTTCGCACGGTCCCGGTGCTGATCGTCCCGCTTGCGCTGCCACATCGGTGCCATGCCCTACGGATAACCGCGAAACCTGCCTTCTGCACGCCCCAGCACGCCGTAGGGCTCCTTGTACGCGCCGCCCGGCCCGGCCACCCGGCGCTTGCCCATCGCCGCGCCGCTCCCGGCTCAGTTGCGGGCAGCCCGACACATCGACGGCACAGGTTGCCCTCAAGGCCACGGTAAGGCGATCTGGTGGAACCGGCACGGTCCGTCCCTGCGGGCAGGCAGCTGGCGGGCGCCGCGCCTGAGCCGGCTTCGCGGGCGGCCACCGTTGGATAGGCTGAAACTGGCCACTCAGCCGCAGGAGGGATCATCCGGTCCCAGCTAGGGAGGTCGGTCATGGGCGGTCCGCTCGCGGAATCTCGGATGGTCGCGGTCTACCTCAATGATCACGTGGCCGGCGCGACAGCCGGTGTCGAGCTCTGCCGAAGCATGGCCCGGGCTCACCGGCGTTCGAGCCTCGGCGGTGACTTGAAGAACCTCGCCGCGGAGATCTCACTCGACCGGCAGGCACTCCTCCGTCTCATGAACTCCCTCGGCGTTCCTGTCCGCCGGTACAAGGTCTACGGAGCCTGGGCGGGCGAGAAGATCAGGCGGCTGAAGCCCAATGGCCGCGTCCTCCGTCGTTCCGGTCTCAGCACGGTCGTCGAGCTGGAGGCGCTGCGACTCGGCGTCGAGGGCAAGGCACTCCTTTGGCGCACTCTCCTCAACTGGGCGCCCCGGGAGCCACGCCTGGACACTCGACGCCTCCACGAACTCCTGGACGGAGCGCGGCAGCAGACAGAGGCGCTGGATGAACTGCACACCAGGGCCACCAGGACGTACCTGTCCGACCGGTCCGGCGAGCGGAACGCGGAGGCCGACCGGTGAGCCCGCGGCTGTCGGATTCACAGATGTCTTCACGTTCGGGACGGTGCTGCCGGCAGCGTTGCCCCCGTGGTGGAGCGTGGGCCCTGCCGCACGGGACGGCTTCGAACGTTTCTTCGGGCCATCGGGTCGCGGCGGACCAACCCGCGCAAACTGGCTGATCAGAACGGTGTCAGGGTTGCTGCGCCGCACGTCTCCAGCTTGACGACCCTCCGGCTTGACGACCCTCCGGCTTGACGACACACCTCCGCCGGAGCCCCCGCAGTAGACGCAACCTCCGACCTGGCACCGGCCGAGCCCGGAAGGGGGGAGGCGGCAGCGGGCGCTGCGGTGAGGCAGGCGTGCGACGCTGGAGAGGAGAGGAGGCTCCGCCCCAGTGGTGGTGGAGCCGTAGTTGCTGCCGGACCGGAACTCGTACCCTCGCCCGGCGCTGTTGCAGAGCCCGGACGAACAGGCCGGAGCCGAACGGCCGCGGACCCCATCCGGTGTGGTCCCCCTGCCCGGCGTATGGCCGGGGGCCGAGCGCGAAGCCGTTGCGCGTTGGCGCGCCCGGACCGGCTGTCGCAGCGCCTCGGGAAGGCAGGCAGACCATGGAGCACGACGCCGACATCATCGAGGAGCTGACCGCCGACCACCGCGCGGCGAACGAGCTCTTCGAGCAGTTCTACGAGCGGGCCCCCGGATGCATCGAGCGCAAGCTGCTCCTGAACGTACTGACCATCGAGCTGGTCCGCCACGCGGTCGCCGAAGAGATGTATCTCTATCCCGCCGTGCGCGAACACCTGCCGAACGGCGGACGCTGGGCGGACAACGAGATCGCCGAACACAGCAGCATCGAGGAACGGCTCCAAGACCTCGAAGGGCGCAACGCCGACGACCGTGACCTCGACCGGCTCGTACGAGAACTGCGCACCGAGGTCGCTTCGCACGTGGAGGAAGAGGAACGTCATCTCTTCCGCCAGGTGCGCACCGGCGTCCCGCCCCCCGTCCTCAAAGGCCTCGGGAGGAAGGTCCGCGAGGCGAAGCAGGCCACCCTCGCCCGCCCGCAACCCCAGGCGCCCTGCATCCCGCCCCTGAACAGGCTCCCGGCCCCCGGGCTGGGGCTGGTCGACCGCGTGCGCGACTACGTCGCGAGCCGCGGCCGCCCCGTCACCAACTGATCGAAGCCCCTCGGAATCGAAGCCCCTCTGAAGAAAGGCGGGAGAGATGCCCGTGGCACGCGACATCATGACCTGTGGAGCCGAATTCATAGGGACGGAGGACAGCATCCTGGACGCTGCCTGCAAAATGACCGAGCTCGGGGTCGGAGCCCTCCCGATCTGCGACAGGGACAACGCCCTCAAAGGCGTCCTCACGGACCGCGACATCGTGATCAAGGTGCTGGGCGAGGGTCGGGACCCGCAGCAGACCTGTGCCGGTGACCTCGCGCAGGGCGAAGCCATCACCATCGGCGCCGACGACGGTGCGGACCAGATATTCGAGACCATGGCCCGCCACAGGATCCGCCGCCTGCCAGTCGTCGACGGCAACCGCCTCGTCGGCATGATCGCCCTCGCCGATGTCGCCCACGCGCTGCCCGCGCCCCAGGTCGGAGAGCTCCTCGCCTCCCTGTCCGGGGACTGACCACCGGCCGGCCACTGGCACCAAACAGCGGTCGGCGCCGGTGAGCACGCCCGGGGAATGTTCGAACGCCGGGTGGGAAACCCAGGGAGCGCCACCACGGCGAAGGTGCCACCGCGGCGAAGGAGAGCTCCACCCGCTTCCGTGGGCACACTGCGCCATCTGGCCTCTGTGGCGCGCTGAGCGCCCGAATCCGTGAGGTCCTGGTTCAGCCGGCCCCGTCCTCTCGGCCGGCAACGGAAGGCCGGCGACCCGCGGGCCTGACCAAGCCAGTCTTGGAGGAGAGCACCATGGCAGCCTGCGAGGTCTGCGGAAACGACTACGAAATGGCCTTCGAGGTCCGCGCGGCCGGCGCGGTCCACACCTTCGACAGCCTCGAATGCGCGGCACACAAACTCGCGCCCATCTGCGACAACTGTGGCTGCCGCATCCTCGGCCACGGCCACCAGACCGATGGCAAGTTCTACTGTTGCGCCCACTGCGCACGCGTCCAGGGCCACACCGCACTCACCGACAACGCGTGAGCGCCCGCCCGTGCGGCCCTGGCCCCATACCCGTCGCTGTGGGACGACAAGGCCGCTGCCCGCGGAGCCGGCAGGCTACGCGGATGCGGCAATCGCACGGTCGTGTCGTCTCAGGACATGAGGCTGTGGCCCGCTGACAACGCGGCGTACGAAGAGATCAGCGCGCAGCGCGTGGTGGCGGGAAGCCCTTCTGTTCAGAAAATCGGAGGCAGTCATGACAAGCGCGCGGGAAATCATGACGGAGGGCGCTGAGTGCGTCGGCGCGGACGAGAGCGTCGTGCTGGCGGCCAAGAGAATGGCCCAGCTGGGCGTGGGGGCCCTGCCCATCTGCGGCAGTGACAACAAGCTCAAGGGAATGCTGACCGACCGCGACATCGTCATCAAGGTGTTGGCCAGAGAGCTCGATGCCAGAACGACGAAGGCGGGTGAACTCGCTCAGGGAGAGGTCGTGACCGTCGACGTGGATGACGATACGCACCAGATCCTGCGCGCCATGTCCTCGCACAAAGTGCGCAGGTTGCCGGTCCTCGACAGAGGTGACCTGGTCGGCATAGTCGCGCTTGCCGATGTCGCCCGCGATCTGCCCGACCCCCAGGTCGGAGACCTGCTTGAAGCCCTCTCTACGGACTGAGCACAGCCGAGGCGGTCAGGTGACCCGCGGGGCCGCCATGAGCACCACGCGGTCACAAGCGGGCGCGGGGAGTCCGGCCAGGCCGCGCCGGCAGTGGCCTACCCAGTCCCGGCTCTGGGGCGCTGCCCGTGCTGGGCCTGACGAACGCGCTCGACGAGCATCCGGGCCGACGGGTTCAGCAGCCGAGGATCATCCGGCTTCGGGCCTCTGTTGGTGAGATTCACCGTGATGAGGGCCGAGCCGACGCGTGCCCTGATCGAGGCAAAGCAGGCCTCGTGGCTGTAACAACCCCACGACATGTACGCCGCGTCCGCCCTCGGCAGGTGAACGGAACCCGGCTTTTCCTTCGACTTCAGCTTGGTGTACTCCTGGGCGGCCTCCGCCCGGCTCTCGTACGCCATCACACGAAAGTCGACCAGCCCACCGTGAAACTCCGGGGCGCGGAACCGGTGATACGCCTCCGCCACCGTGGGATACCCCTTCCGGCGCCCGAACAGGCCCTCTTCGCCTTCTTTCCAGCCCGGGGGCAGATCCTCCAAGTCAGGTATTGCCGCACGCACTTGTTCCTTGCCGAACAGCGTCTTGGGCGCCCCCGTAGAGGAGCGGGCGGGCCGCCCTTCGCGGTCACCCGCATGCTCGGCACAGGCTGCCGGAAGGCCGAGAAGCAGACACAAGAACACGGTTCCGACGTTTTTGACTGCCCGCACCATGCCCCCTTGCCGCCGCACCGTGACAAAGTTCAACCGGGATTCTAGGCGCCGCACGCGTCACGCAAGGAGAAACCGCCCAACGAGGCCCCTCCCCCACGCTCTGATCGGGTGGGCTCTGCCGGCCTGAGAGGCCAAAGTTCCAGCAGGTCAGCGGAGACTGGGCGGGATGTCAGGCACCGCAACGGGACGGAGCACCGTTAGCGACTCTTCCTGGCGAGCCATCATCGCGAACGGGAACCTGTCGATTTCCAAGCAGAGATCGACATCGTCCGGGTGGTATCCGCTCCGCAGCCCACCGGCGAGGTCTGCCGCGGCACGAGAAGTCCTCGCGCGGTGGAGATACGGGGCCGCCTCGACCTCGCCTCCGGCCATACATTGGCCAATGTATTCAGCGCAGGCCAGGTCCTCGTCGGCCTGGCCGTCCTCGCCGGTGACCACGAACGTCACCGGACCGGAATCCCGGGTCTGCAGGAACCGCGCGGTCGGGCCGGCCACTACAAAGCTCGCGCACAGGACCAGCGGCGCGTTCGCGACGGCCAGCGCGCCCACGGTTCCTGCCGTCGTCTTCTGCACCAGCGTGCGCCCAGCGAAATCGCATGACCTGAGCAAGCCGGGTGAGTTCACCGCGTCGAAGCCCGCTGCCGGAGCCCCGTCCTTCAGAGCCAGCCAACCCGAGCGGCTCTCCTTCAGGGCAAGTGCCTCACTCTCCGTTGAGGCCAGCACGATCCTCTCGACGCCACGCGAAAAGGCCCAGGCGGCCACGGTGAAGGCGCGCATGACGTCGATGACGACCGCAACACGGGGAACGCCGGTCAACTCCGGGATGCCGACGAAGTGATGGTCCATCGCACCATTCTGAGGCCCTGGATCATCCGCAGGCGCGGTAGTTCCGGTTGCCCGTTCGGGGTGACCCGTCGGCGAAGCGGTTCTGGTGCCGGCCGGATCCCGGGCGGCGTGATGCCCGCCCATAAATCATGTGCACGCTCTGCTACTACACGACTACCATCTGTTGCTGCCCTCTTCCGTCTTCCTGCCTCTACAGGAGTGCGCCTATGTCCAAAGACGCCAGCAGCGACACCCGACCCGGCGTGAGAACGCATGCCATCCCCCCACAGGCCGCGCCGCCGGCAGAGGAACTCGTCGTCCGACGCCTCGGTGTCGCAACGGACTTCGGGAGCGTCACCACATTAGCCATGGCCAAACGCCTGCCGCGGCTCATGCGGCAGGCCATGGCGCTCGGCTGGCGCACCCACAAGAAGTCCGTGGCCGGCATGATCGTGTGCGATGTCGCCGCCGGCGCCATGGACGCGTTCGGTTTGCTGGCGACCACCAGCGTCATCACCTCACTGATCACCTCGGGCGACATCGCCGCCCGCCTCCGGGAGTCCGCCCCCGCCCTGCTCCTCCTGGTCATCGCGGTGGGGCTACGGACGCTGTGCCGGCTCACGGCGAACTGGCTCGCCGACCGCATCGCCCCGCTGGTGGCCCGCGAAGCCGAAATCGATCTGCTGACCGCCGGCACGAAGGCTGAGCTGGTCGCCTACGACCACCCCGGCTACAACGAACGTTGGGACGCCGCCGACCGAGGCGCCGATGTCTCCCGCGACATCGTCTTCGAAGCCCGTCAGGTCATCTCCGCGATCATGTCGTTCCTCGGCGCGACAACCGTCATCACCGTCATGCATCCGCTGCTGCTGCCGCTGCTCTCCCTCGGTGCGCTGCCGCGTACGGTCTCGGCGATCCGTGCGGCACGGGTGGAGTACATCGAGTCCCGCCGTACCGCGAACGAGCGGCGCCTGCTGTCGATGCTGCGCTCGAGGATCATCGACAAGCGCTTCGCCGACCAGATCCGGTCCGGCACGATGTTCCGGTTCCTCTTCGGCCGCTACCGCACCACCTCGGCCAAGGTGCAGCAGCGCATGCAGGCCGCCGCCTGGCGGGCCGCACGCATCAGCCTCGCCGGCGCCGTCATCTCCGGCCTGTCCTCCGGGATCATCTGGGGCGCGCTCGCTCTCCTGCTGACCTCGGGCCAGATTTCCGTCGCCAAAGCCGGAACCGTCGTCCTCGCGATGAGGACCGTGTCCACCGCCATGTCGGCCCTCATCTCCGCCTGGGCCCGCCTCTTCCGCACCGGCATGTACATGGACGACTGGTCGTCGTTCCTCAAGGAGGCCGGGGGACATCAGATGAAGCGCGGCCCCAAAACCCCGCCGGCGAGGCCGCGGGTGTTCACCGCCGAGGACATCGTCTTCACCTACCCCGGCGGCCAGGCCCCGGCCGTCAACGGCGTCTCCCTGTCCGTCGGCCGAGGGGAAATCGTCGCCCTGGTCGGCGAGAACGGATCCGGGAAGACCACCCTCGCCAGGCTCATCACCGGCCTCTACCTCCCCGACAAGGGCTCCATCACCTGGGACGGGATCGACCTGGGCGACATCGACCCCGAACAACTGTGGCGGCAGGTCGCCCACGTCCCGCAGGAGTACGCCCAGTGGCCCCTCACGGCCCGCGAGAACATCAACCTCGGCCAGCCCCGCGAGGACGACCCGCATGGCCTCCAGACCGCGTCGAAGGCCTCCGGCGCCGACCAGGTCATCGAAGAACTCCGCTCCGGCCTCGACACCCTCCTGGCCTCCCAATGGTGGGGCGGGCAGGAACTCTCCGGCGGCCAGTGGCAGCGCATCGCCCTCGCCCGCGCCTTCTACCGGCAGGCCGACCTGCTGGTCATGGACGAACCCACCGCCGCACTCGACGCCCGTGCCGAACACGGCGTGTTCGCCGGCCTGCGCGACCTCGCCCAGACCCGCGGAATCCTCCTGATCACACACCGGCTCACCAACGTCGCGTCCGCCGACCGCATCATCGTCCTCGACCACGGACAGATCGTGGAACAGGGCAGCTACGGCCAACTCCTCAAAACCAACGGGCTGTTCGCGGAACTGCACCGCCTTCAGCACGACCGCTGACCTGATTCCTGAGCACCTGCGGGGCCCGCGGATCGAAGCCCGTCTCCGCATGCCGCTGTTGCCGCGGCTCGACACCACGCGTTCCACGCAGCCGTCTGACCAGTATGGAGACATCCATCCTGTTGCGCGAAGCGGCATTTCGTGGCTTGATCCAGAGGCCGTTACGGTCCCGATTCATGGAACGAAATTTTCAAACGGCCGAAGAACTCGTGGCTGCCCTGCGCGCCGGTGAAGTGACCTCGGTGGAACTGACCGACGAGGCGATCGCCCGTATCGAGCGGGACGACAAGGCGATCAACGCGATCTGTGTGCCGGACTTCGACCGTGCGCGGGCCGCCGCGCGCGGTGCCGACCAGGCCCGCGCCCGCGGTGAGGATCGGCCGCTGCTCGGCCTTCCGGTGACGGTCAAGGAGTCCTACAACATCGCCGGACTGCCCACGACCTGGGGCATGCCGCAACACCGGGACTATGTGCCGGCCGAGGACGCGGTCCAGGTGTCGCGGCTCAAGGCCGCCGGCGCGGTGGTGCTCGGCAAGACCAATGTGCCCTTGGGGCTGCAAGATATCCAGAGCTTCAACGAGATCTACGGCACCACCAACAACCCGTGGGACCACGGCCGCACGTCGGGCGGATCCTCCGGCGGATCAGCGGCGGCCCTGGCGTCCGGGTTCGGCGCGCTGTCCATCGGCTCCGACCTCGCCGGCTCGTTGCGCACCCCCGCGCATTTCTGCGGGGTCTACGCGCACAAGCCGACACTCGGGCTGGCGGCGACCCGCGGCATGGTCGCGCCGCCGGAACCGCCGTTGCCGGTCGACCTCGACCTCGCCGTCGTCGGTCCGATGGCGCGCACCGCCCGCGACCTCACGCTCCTGCTCGACGTCATGGCCGGACCGGACCCGCTGACGCACGGTCTGGCGTACGACGTGACGCTGCCGCCCGCGCGCCACGAGCGGCTCGGCGACTTCCGAGTCCTGGTGCTCGAGGAGCATCCGCTCATTCCGACCGGGTCCGCCGTGCGGGCGGGCGTGAACCGGGTGGCCGACGCGCTTGTCGACGGCGGCGCCCGCGTCGAACGGCACAGTCCGCTGCTGCCCGATCTGACCGAAGCCGCCATGCTTTACAGGCAGTTTCTGTTTTCGGGCTCCGCCCCCCGTTTTCCCGTCGACTCCTACGAACAGCTGCGGACCCGCGCCGCCGGACTGAGCGCAGACGACCAGAGTCTGGATGCGGCGCTACTGCGCGGGATGGTGTTGAGCCACCGCGACTGGATCGAGGCGAACAGCCGTCGCGAGCTCCACCGTCACGGCTGGCGGCAGCTCTTCGCCGAGTTCGATGCCGTGGTGTGTCCGATCACGCCGACTCCCGCGTTCCCGCACGACCACAACCCCGATCCGAGGGAACGCCGGATCGACATCGACGGCGTCGAGTACCCGTACTTCGACCAGCTCGTCTGGGCCGGTCTGGCCACCATGACCGGCCTGCCCGCCACCGCCATACCAGCGGACCGGTCCCCCGCGGGCCTGCCGGTGGGAGTGCAGCTCATCGGCCCGATGTTCGAGGACCGCACCCCGCTGCGGCTGGCCGAACTGCTCGAGCAGAGGCTTGGTGGCTTCCAGGCGCCGAAGTAGGGCGGACCCGCATCGACTGGAGGAAAGGAGATGGCCGGCCGGCTGCCCGCCCGTCATCGTGCGTGGCGTATCCCGAGAATGTATGCCGCAGTAAGCGCCACGGCACGGTCTTCGTCATGTGACAGATCTGCGAGGGCGCGTGACGTCGTGTCTCCCGGGATATCCGCCAGCGCCTGAGTCAGCCGTCGACGTGCGGACGATGCTACGGAGCTGCGGGCGAGGCAGTCGACGAGCCTGCCGGCGATCTGATCCGCCACCGCGGGATCGCTTGCCAGCGCGCTCAGCGCATCGGCCGCATCGACGTCGTTCGTCTCCTCGACGATCATGTCGATCAGCGTCGGGATCGCGTCGGCCACTCCACGTGCCCCGAGCGCCAGAGCGGCGTACCTGCGGACCACGATGTCGGTGTTCGCGAGGGAGTCCCGCAGCAGTGCGGTCGCCGCGCCGTTCGCACACTCGGCAATGGCCTGGACGGCACGTTTGCGCACCTCTGCCACTGGTGAGCCGAGTCCCTCCGCCAGCAGCGCCGATCCGCCGTCGCCGGAGTGCGCCAAAGCCCATCGGAGGGCTCCGGCGACGTTCGGGTCCGTCTCGCTCAGCGCTGCCTCGACCAGTGCTTCCACCGGCACCGGAACCTCCTCGACCGAGGACAAGGCCGCGCGCTGGCGCGTCCCGGCGCTCTTCGACCCCAACGCCTTCAGGAGCGAAACGGCCTGGAGGACGTCGTCCCAGCCGGCGGGTTCCGCGGCACCGATCCGACGGAGTCGCGTGAGCAGCTCCGTCTCGGCTGCGATGCGTTCTCGCGTCTGGCGGATGAGGTCGTCGACGAGCTCCGAGGGTGTGAAGCCGGGATCATCGAGTGCGCGTCTGACGTCACGCAACGACAGCCCCAGTGACCGCAGGCTCTCGATATGGAAGATCCGCCGGATGTCCTCGCGGGAATACTCTCGATAGCCGGCGCCGGTACGGCCCGTCGGCCGCACCAGGCCGAGCGTGTCGTAATGCCTGAGCATGCGGGCGCTGACCCCGGACCGTCGCGCCACCTCACCGATCAACACTGGCTGTCACCTCTCCTGGCCGGTCGTGCCGAGGGCCACGATGCGCTTCGCCTCCTCGATCGCGAACTCGAATCCGGCATCCGGGTCGCGCATCAGCCGCTCCGTGGCGATTGCGTGCGCGCACACGCGGGGGTCGAGATCCGTCATCGCGGCGCGCAGGATCGGCGTGATCATCTCACCGAGCGCGATCAGCGCCCGGCTGAGGCTCAGCTGCGTGACGCGTTCGCCGCGCCCGAGCTGTGTCGCCAACACCGCGGCCAGCTCGGGTCCTTCGTCTTCGGGTACGAGAACGACTGCGGCCCGCCAGGCGCTTCGCGCCACCTCGTCGTCGGCGTCGGCCAGCAGCGCCCCTGTGATCGCCGGCCATGCTTGCCGATCCCCGATCTTGGACAGCGTGTGCAACGCCTGGCTTCGTGCCTGCGCGAGATCCGAGCGGAGTTCATCGACGAGCCCTGGGACGGTCATTGATGCCGAGTGGCGGGTGAGTGCCCAGGTGAGCATTTCCCGTACGTAGAATTCGGGCTCGATCGCGCATCGTTCGATGAGCTTGTCGACGAACCGCGGGTCCGGGGTCGTGCCGACCGCGAGCGCTGCCTGCAGCCGCACCGACGAGCTGCTGTTCTCCAGCCCCTGGAGAGCTTGCATCGTGTTCGTGTCCTGTTCCGGCATGGTCGTCGGGACCACTTCCTTGGCTGCTCCGCAGTGAAGACCTTGTCACCGTGTCAAGGTCAAGCGGAGTCATGCCGCGGGATCACGCCCTACGTGACCACCGACGCCTTCTCCCCCACGGGGGCGCAGCCAGGAATCAGCCCCAGTGGATCTCGGTGCCGCCGCCCTGGGCGACCTTGAGCAGCGCTTCGGTGATCACCGCCGCCTCCTCGTCCGTCAGGTGGGCCGAGAAGTGTCGCCGGATGCTGCGCAGGTAGACCGGTGCGGTCTCCTTGAGTGCCGCGGCGCCTTCCTCGGTGATGGCGGCCCAGGACACCCGCTTGTCGGCGGGGTCGGCCTGTTTCGTCACCAGGCCGACCCGGATCATCTCGTCGACCAGCCGGCTCACTCGGGTGCGACTGAGCACGACGCGGTTGGCGACCTCCTGCATCCGCAGGCCGCGCTCGCCGGCGTCCTTCAGCTCCAGCAGTACGTCGTACCACGTGAGCGGGATGCGCCCGTCCCGCTGCACATCGCTCTCAATGGCGCGTACGGCCGCGTTGTGCGCCAGCAGCAGGGCGCGCCAGGCATCGAGTCGGTGCCTTCCCGGGTTCTTTGTGTCGCTCACCAGGCCAGTGTATCCGGCATTGTGTGCGGGCGCACGCACCTGTTAATGTGTGTGCGTACGCACAGATCGGTGGCGGCATCTGCCCGTCATCCAATGGAGGTGTGACGCACATGGTCCGGAAGATCACGCGCGACGAGGTCAAGAAGAAGATCGACGCGGGAGCCGCCACGGTGGTCGAGGCGCTGCCCGCGGAGTACTACACCAAGGCGCACCTGCCCGGTGCGCTGAACCTGCCGCACGACGCGGTCGACAAGCTGGCTCCGGGCCTTCTGCCGGACAAGCAGGCCGAGGTCATCGTCTACTGCGCCAACACGCCCTGCCCGAACTCGCGAATCGCCGCCGAGCGGCTGGTCGAACTGGGTTATGCCCAGGTCCACGAGTACGAAGAGGGCAAGGACGACTGGATCGAGGCCGGGCTGCCGACCGAGACCGGCGCCTGATCCAGGTAGCGACATCCGGATACGGAAACCGGATACGGAGACCCTGTAGCGGACTCCGCTCAAGGGCATCCGTGTAACGGGAGGGGGAGGAGAGAAATGACCAGTGGAATCGGTCCGACCCGCACGGTCGGCGGCGTCGAGCTGCCGGCCGCCGGGATCTGGAAGGTCGACCCCGGCCACGCCGAAGTCGGCTTTGTGGGACGGCACTTCATGCTCACCAAGGTGCGCGGCCGCTTCACCAAGGTCGACGCGACCGTGGAGATCGGTGAGCGACCCGAGGACAGCAAGGTGAGCGCCGTGATCGACATGGCGAGCGTCGACAGCGGGGACCAGACCCGCGACGACCACCTCCGCTCGGAGGACTTCTTCGACGTGTCGAACCACCCGAAGGCCGAATTCAGTTCGACCTCGGTGACCTGGAACGGCACGAGCGGCACGCTGACCGGCGAGCTGACCATCAAGGGCGTGACCCGCCCGGTCACCCTCGCCGTCGACTACCTCGGCTATGCGCGCGACCCGTGGGACAACGACCGTACGGTCTTCTCGGCCCGCGGCAAGATCAATCGTGAGCACTGGGGCCTGAGCTGGAACATGGCCCTGGAAACCGGCGGCATCCTGGTCTCCAAGGAGATCGAGCTGGCGCTGGAGCTGGAGGCGGTCAGGGAGGTCTGACCGGTCCGAAGGGGAGGGGTGCGGGTCCAGGCATGGCGCCATGCCTGGACCCGCTCATGTCACGACGTCATACGCCCAGCACCTGGCGCACCAGGCCGCCGACCGCCGCCCGGGTCCGTCCGCCCGCGAACCCCCGCTCCCGCAAGGAGTGTTGAAGGTCGGCGTCGAGTGGCGCCAGCAGCAGATGAGCGGCGCAGTCCGCATCCAGCTCGGGCCGGGCCTCGGTCAGCAGGATCGACAGATGGTGCTGCCAGAAGCGGTACGAGCCGACCCGGTAGCGGGCGCCCGGAGCCGCGGTCTCGGAGAGCCGGACGAGTTCGAGATTCACTTCCAGCAGGTCGAGGTAGGCGTCGAAGAAAGCCGTGATGCGGGTGGCGGGCGCGGCGCCCGGGCCGAGCGGGGGCGGGCCGAAGAGGATGCGCTCCTGGAGGTCCCGGTCCTCGTCGTCCAGCAGGGCGGCGGCCAGCCCGGCCTTGCTGCCGAATCTGCGGAAGAGCGTGCCCTTGCCGACCTGGGCCCGCGCCGCGATGGCGTCCAGAGAGACCCCGTCCACCCCGCGCTCGGCAAAGAGTTGGGCGGCGGCGGTGAGGATGCGATTGCGGTTGCGGGCGGCGTCCGCGCGTTCCTGAGGCGGACGGGCGGACAAATCGGCCAGTTCGCCGGTCGACCGTTTGTGCACGTGGGACCTCCGTTCGCCACGGTCACCGGCGGAAAGCGCCGGTCGCGCGTAAAGGATGCGGAAAGTCTACCCACTCCCCCACGGCCGGAAATCGATTGTCGTTCGGTGTCCGGTATGACTAGAGTCGCCAATCGGACTGCAGTCCGTTTACGGGGGGAAATCGTGACTGGATTGACCGACCGCGCCCGCATCGCGCATCCGGCGGCCCTATGCCGCTTCAGTCTGTTGCCCGGGCCCTTTCACGGTCGAAGCGTCGGCTGACGACGTACGCCGGCAGATCCGGGCCCGCACCACGCCATGCCACCAGCCGGCGCACGCCGGCCGACGGCGCGGGCCACACCGATGAACCTCCCACGTCCGACGGGGCGCTGACGTACCTGCATGCGCCGCGCCGCCGCGCCCAAGAGCACCGTGTGTGACTGGAGGAAGCATGAACCCGCACGGCACCATGCGCACCACCACCGAACCGCAGCAGGAACTGCTCGACCTGACGCAACACGAGATCCAGGCGCTGCGCGCCAAGTTCAACCTCGGCGACGCCCATACCCACCAGCGGCAGTCCGCGAGCCAGCACCGGATCGTCGGCCGGCTGCCCGAGCTGTGGTACGAGGCCGAGGAGGGCCTGCAGGCCACCTTCGAGCAGAGGTTCACCGAGGCGTTCTTCCGGTTGCACCGGCAACCCACCGCCCTGGCCAAGAACAAGACCCTGCTCTCCTACGCCGCGTCGATCTCGACCATGGTCGTGGGGATGTACCTCAAGCGGCGGCGGATGGCCGTCACGCTCGTCGAGCCCTGCTTCGACAACCTCTACGACGTCCTCGCCAACATGGACGTACCGCTCTACCCCCTCGACGAGGCCGCGCTGCACGACCCGGACCGGATCTACTCCGAGCTCAAGCGCCGGGTCCGAACCGACGCGCTCTTCCTCGTCGACCCCAACAACCCGACCGGCTTCAGCCTGCTCCAGCACGGCCGCAAGGGCTTCGAGGAGGTCGTCCGCTTCTGCAAGGACCACCACAAGCTGCTGGTCATCGACTTCTGCTTCGCGTCCTTCACCCTCTTCGACGCCGAGCTGGCGCGGTTCGACATCTACGAGCTGCTGGAGTCCTCCGGGGTGTCGTACCTGGCCATCGAGGACACCGGAAAGACCTGGCCCGTCCAGGACGCCAAGGCCGCGATGGTCACGGCCAGCGACGACATCCGCGAGGACATCTACAACCTCCACACCAGCGTCCTGCTCAACGTCTCGCCGTTCGTACTGAACATGCTCACCCAGTACATCGAGGACTCCGCCGCCGACCAGCTCGCCTCGGTCCGCGAGGTGCTCACCGCCAACCGCGACGCGGTGCGCAAGGCGCTGGACGGCTCGATCCTCGAATACCAGGAACCGGTCGCCAAGGTCAGCGTCGCCTGGGCCCGGATCGACCACCCGGAGCTGACCGCCACCGAACTGCAGCGGCTACTGAGCGCCGAGCAGGTGTACGTCCTGCCGGGCCGGTACTTCTTCTGGAGCCAGCCGGGCAAGGGCGAGTCCCATGTGCGCCTGGCGCTGGCCCGGGAGCCCGAACTGTTCGCCGACGCCATGGTGCGGATGCGTGAGGTGCTCGACCGCTATGGCCGCTGACGCCACGTCGGACACCTACGCCGACGCCGCGCTGTTCCTCGGGATGAACAGCGCCGACGACCGGCTCCGGCGCGCCTGCAAGGCGTTCTTCACCGCCCGGCTGAACGGCCGGGTGGTGATGAGCCAGGAACAGGTCGGCCGCTGCGACGACGTCATCTGGCGGTTCGACCGCGAACTCCAGGACGCCTACTACCCGTTCATGGACAACCTGCACACCGTCATGGACATCGCCCGCCCGCCGTACGACGAGGCCGATGTACGCCGCGGACTCGACGGGGAGCCGCCCAGCACGCTGCCCGTGCACGAGCGGCTACTGCTGGGCATGGTCCTCAACCGGCACGGACGGCTGCACTCGGCCAGCGCCCGGCTGCTGGACCACGGCGCCCGCGGCGGGCTGCCCGTCGAGGCCCCGGCCTCGGTCACCGGCCCCGAGCCGTCCTTCCCCGAGCCGCTGGAGAAGCTGTACCAGCAGTCCCTGGCCCTGCGCATACCGGTGGAAAGCCCGTGACGACCATACGGAAGCCCGTATCGAAGGGGGCGAACGCGGCGTGTTCCCAGGAGTGACCGTCGCGCTGGTGACGCCGCTCACGGCCGCCGGAGAGGTATCCGAGCCCGCCGTCGCGCGCCTGGTCGCCTCGGTACGCCCGCATGTCAGCGCCCTGCTGCCGACCCTCAGCACCGGCGAGGGCGGCAGTTTGACGGCCCATCAGTGGGAGGCGATGGTGTCCGCCACCCTCCGGCACGCCGACGGGCTGCCGGTGGTGGCGGGCGTCCTGCGGCCCACCACGGCCGAGGTCGCCGCCCGCGCGCGGACCGCCGAGCAGTTGGGCGCCCGCGCCGTGGCGGTGACCACCCCGTACGGGCCCGGGGTCACCCAGGAGGAGATGTACCGGCACTACGAGCAACTGACACGGGCGACCCGGCTGCCCCTGGTCGTCTACCACGAGTCCGCGGTCTCCGGAAATGCCCTCGAACTCGGCACCCTGCTGAGGATCTGCGCGCTGCCCGCCGTGGCCGGCGTCAAGGACTCGGCGGGCAACGGCCGGTTCACCCGGCAGCTGGTCGCCGCCCGTCCCGGCGTGCCCGTCCTCCAGGGCCTGGAACATCTGCTGCTGGAGTCCGGGCCCGTCGACGGGTACGTCCTGGCACTGGCCAATGCCGAACCCGCCCTGTGTGCGGCCCTGTTCGACGATCCGACGGCGGACCGGGCCGCCGAACTCACCGCGGCCTGCGCGCGGTTCGGCCTTGAGCGCGACGACTGGTACCGCGCGCTCAAGACCGAGCTGTGCCGGCGCGGCGTACTGGAGACCGACCGTACGGCCGATGCCGACCCGGCCGTCGATACCGGAGAGATCCCGTCATGAGCATCACGACACCGACACGGACACCGACCCCGCAGAAGACAGGCAGCCCACACCGACGCCTGTTCGTCCTCAACCGCTCGCGCGTCACCTCCGAGGTCCTCGCGGAGATCGAGGCGCTGGAGGAGGGCTGGATCGTGCCACGGATCGCCGAGCTCACCGCCCGCTCGGAGCCGCTCGCCTCCCGCGCCCAGTGGATCGCGCACCTGGACGCCCTGCTCGCCGAGGAGCGCGCCGGCAGCCCGGCCGGAAAGTACCTCGCCGAAGAGGCCACTCGGGAGGAATTCGCCTCTGTGGTAAGGGAGTTCGCCCTCGACGGTCTGACCGAGGCGCAGAACTTCTTCCCCGCGGTACCCCGCCTCCCCATCAGGGCGCAGATGGCCGTGATGCGGGTGCTCATCGACGAGTTCGGCTGCGGCAACCTCCAGCAGGCGCACTCGCAGCTCTACCGCAACCTCCTCGCCGAGCTGGGCCTCCCGCAGGAGATGGAGCCCTTCCTCGACACCACCGGCGACGAGACCTTCCAGTTCCTCAACGTCTTCTACTGGCTCACCCAACGCGCCCCGGACGTCGAGTACTTCCTCGGCGGACTGGCCTACCTGGAAGCCAGCATCCCCGACGCCTTCCAGGTCCAGGCCCGCGCCTGCGCCCGTCTCGGCATCGTCAACGGCGTGTACTACACCGAGCACCTGCACATCGACACCTTCCACATGAAGGAGATGCAGCAGGCCATCAAGGAGTACGAAGCCGTGCACGGCCTCGACCCCACCAAGGTGTGGATCGGCGCCCAGCTGCTCTCCGGCCTGATCGGGGACGCCTTCGACGCCGCCGTACAGCGGGCGAGGGAGGCGGTATGACGGACGCGGTCCTCGAAGAGCTGCCGGGCGACCGGGTCCGCGTACGGGTCGCCGGGCGGGAGTTCGTCATCGACGGGTCCTGCCCGCACCGCAAGGGCCGGCTCGTCCACGGCTTTGTCAACCCGCGCACGCTGCGGATCACCTGCCCGCTGCACCGCACCGGCTTCGACCTGGCCACCGGCTGCCCGGTGGCCGGGCCCGCCACCGATGCGCTCACCGTCCACCGGGCCGGTGTCCTCGGGCAGGACTACCAGCCCGAGCAGATCTGGCTCCCGGCGTCCGAGCAACTGCTGGAGTGGGACGACGGATTCCACGACCTGATGCTGGGCGACGACGTACGGATGGCGGCGTTCCGGGCCGCTGTCTTCGAGGCCGTACACCCCGGGGACACGGTCCTCGACCTCGGCACCGGCACCGGCATCCTGGCCCGCTGGGCCCTGGAGGCCGGCGCCGCCCGGGTCTACGGCATCGACCTCAACGAGAAGATCCTCGACACGGCCGCGGACCGGCTCACCGCCGCCGGATTCGGCGACCGCTTCCGCCCCCTCGCCGGGCTCTCCTTCGGGCTGGAGCTGCCCGAGCGGGTGGACCTGGTCATCTCCGAGATCATGGGCAACCTCGCCGACAACGAGAACTTCGCCGCGATCCTCGCCGATGCCCGGCGCCGCTTCCTCAAGCCCGGCGGCACCATGCTGCCGCGCCGGGTGGAGAGCTACCTCGTCCCGGTGGCCGCCGAGCGGGCCCATGCCCAGGTGGCCAGAGGGGTGCCCGAGGACGCGGGAAGCGCCGCCGACTTCGCCGCGCTGTTGCGCCGACGCGGGGCCCGGAGCCCGTTCGACCTCTACTACGACGCGGTCCTCCCGGTGGGCGCCTACCTCGCGGCGCCCCGGCTGGCCAGGGCGTACGACCTCCTGGGCGACGGGGCGGCGGACACCGACTACCGGCTGCCGCTGGTCTACACCGTCCGCCGGGACGGCCTGTTCACCGGATTCAAGGGCTACTTCGTGGCGACCCTGTCGGACTCCGTCGCCCTGGACATCTCCGGTGACGACACCGGCGGCGCGGACCGGGCCCGTACGACCTCCGACAGCTGGAAGCACTGCTATCTGCCGGTCGCCGACGCGGTACCCGTACGGCGCGGCGACCGGATCGCGCTGACCTTCAGCCGGGACGCCGGAGCGGACGACTCCTTCGGGCAGCGCTACCGCTGGGAGGGGCGGGTGCTCTCCGGCGACACCACCCTCGCCCGCTTCTCGCACAGCACCCGCCCGCACGGCACACCGTCGACGGGAGAACGCCGACAACCCTGAGCACAACGGGACACAAGCACGATCAGTAAACGGGGGAGCACACCATGAGCACCGCATTCACACCAGGCGAGCGGACCCGCGACGGCCGTCCCATCAGGACGTACGACGTGGTCGCGCTCCAAGTTCCGATCGCCTACAACGAGTACGGCGATCACGACCGCGACGGCGCGCTGTACACGCTGGCCCGCGACGCCCACGAGCTGCGTGAGGTGGCGGCCACCTGGCCCGAGCCCTTCCCCAGCTACCTGGAGGAGCCCGAGCTGGTACCGCGCCCGCATCCGCTCGCCCGGCCGCTGGTACTGCGCGTACGCAAGGGCGAGCGGCTGCGGGTACGGCTGAGCAACGAGCTGTCCCGCCCGGCCGGGATCACCATGCAGGGCGTGCGCTACGACGCCCGCACCATGGACGGGGCGGCGATCGGCGCCAACCCCGACAGCAGGGTGCCGCCGGGCGAGGCACGGGTCTACGAGTGGGTGTGCGAGCACGAAGGCGTCTTCCACTTCGGCGACATGTCCGACGCCCGGGGTGAGGGGACCCAGAGCCACGGGATGGTCGGCGCGCTGGTCGTCGAGGCCCCGGGAGCCACCTGGACCGACCCGGAGTCCGGCAGCCCGCTGGCGACCGGGCTCTACGCGGATGTGCACCTGCCCGGGCGGAGCTTCCGCGAGTTCGTGGTCTTCATGATGGAGTACCCGAGCAATGCCAACCCCGCCACCCCGCCGCCCATGTCGGGGCACGGGCACGGCGGCGGGCACGACGGGGGACACGACGGCGGGCACGATCACGGTGGCATGGGCGATACGGCCGCCCCGGCGTCCGACCTGACGCGAACGCTGCGCATCCCCCGTGCCGACCAGCTCGCCAAGCCCGGGAAGCCCGCGCCGGCCGAGCAGTCCGAGGAGTCCGACAGCCTGGCCGACCTCACCCCGCCCAACGTCGCGATGCTCCCGGTCAACCTCCGCATCGAGCCGATGGAATGGCGGATGTACCGCTACCAGAAGATGGTCAAGGACGGGGTGCTCGACGCGGAGCGCGATGCCACCTACGGCGAGGAGATGCACCACAGCTCCTGGATGTTCGGCGACCCCTCCACCCCGGTCCTCCGGGGCTACGCGGGCGACCCCGCCGTCATCCGGCTCGTCCACGGCGGCATGCGCGACACCCATGTCTTCCACACCCACCTCCACCAGTGGCGGCGCGACCCCGACGACGAGCACTCCCCGATCGTGGACTCGGTCAGCATCAGCCCGCAGGAGGGCATGACCCTGGAGCTGATCGGCGGCCTGGGCTCCACCCAGCACGCGGCCGGCGACTCCCTGTGGCACTGCCATATGTACGTGCACTTCCACATGGGCATGTGGGGCATGTTCCGGATCTTCGACACCCTCCAGAACGGCACCGGACGCTACCCGGACGGCAGCCGGATCCAGCCACTGGTCCCGCTGCCGCACCGCGACGCCCCGCCGCTGCCCACCACCGGACGCCCCGGCTTCCCCGGCTTCCTCGCCCAGTCGGCGACCTACCCGCAGAAGAACCCCCGGCCGCCGCGGACGCCGCTGCAGCCACCGGGCATGGGGCGCGAGCCCACCGCGCTGGAGGCGCTGGCGTACTGCGTGAACCCGCAGCCCGGCGAGGCGTTCACCAAGATCGGGCCGCCGGACGCACCGGTGCGCCGCTACCACCTCGTGGTCACCAACGGCGTGCTCGTCTACCACGGCGACCCGACGAAGCCGCACGCCGAGACCTGGCACGACCACAACGGCATTTTCTACGTCCTCGCCGAGGAGGTGGAGGAGGCCGGCGGGCTCGACGCCTTCAAGAGCCAACTCGCCAAGGGAGAAAGGAGGTTGGAGCCGCTGGTGATCCGCGCAAACAAGGGCGAGATCCTGGAGATGACCCTCACCAACGCCCTGCCGCCCGGCCCGCAGAAGGCGTCCGTCTTCGACCCGCCGCTGCCGTTCCAGCCCGAGGTCGGTCTCCACACCCACCTGGTGAAGTACGACCCGCTGGTCTCCGACGGCTCCGCCATCGGCTGGAACTACCTCTCCGCGACGACCACCACCGACCAGGGCCGGGAGGCGTACGGACAGTACAACTCGTGGACCTACCGCTGGTACCTCGACGAGGAGTTCGGCACGGTCTTCTTCCACGACCACCTGCTCGCCAACTACCGCCAGCGGCACGGACTGTTCGGCGCGCTGATGGCCGAGCCGGAGGGTGCCACGTGGGTCTCCCCCACCGACCACTCCACCGAACTGCGCCGCGGCAGCCAGGCCGTCATCCAGCTGCCCAACGGCCACGCGTACCGCGAAATGGTCCTGGCCCTCGGCGACTTCGTCCCCCTGGAACGGCACACCGGACAGCCGCACGGCGAACCCGTCAACCCGCCGCCGTTCCCCGGCGCCCCCGACGACCAGGGCGGCATGGGCGTCAACTACCGCTGCGAACCGCTCGGAAGCCGGCAGGGCGACCCGGCCCACTGGTTCTCCAGCGGCGTCCACGGCGACCCCGGCACCCCGCTGCTGCGCGCCTACCCCGGCGAAGACCTGCGCCTGCACGTCCTGCAGGGCTCGCACGACCTCCAGCACAGCTTCACCCTCAGCGGCGCCCGCTGGCGCGAATGGCCCCGCCGCCCCGACACCGCCTGGCGCAACCAGCAGACCCTCGGCATCTCCCAAGTGGCCCAGCTCGCCCTGGCCCCCACCCTGGGCGCCGGCGACCACCTGTGGTCCTTCACCTCCGGCAGCGAGCTGTGGCTCGGCTGCTGGGGCCTGCTGCGGATGCACGGGCGCAGGCAGCGGGACCTGCCGGCGCTCCCCGGCGCGCAGACCCCACCCGCCCCGCCCGGACCCGGCCCCACCCGCCGCTACACGGTCCGCGCCCGCTCCCGCACCCTGGACTACAACGACCGGCGCACCGACCCGTACGGCCTGGTCTACGCGGTCGACGGCGAGGACGGCGAAGGGCCCCTGGTCCTGCGCGCCCGGGCCGGCGAATGGATCGAGGTCACCCTGATCAACGAGCTCGGCGGGCCGCCCCCGGCCAGCCCGTTCGACCCCAGGCTGATGGGCGACGAGGACCCCGGCACCCGCACCGTCTCCGGCCGGGTCTCCCTGCACCCCACCCTCCTCTCGTACGACGTACGCACCGACGACGGTGCCCACGTCGGCCACAACGAGGACAGCACGGTCAAACCCGGCGGCTCCCGCACCTACCACTGGTACGCCGACGAGCCGGGCGTCGTCCTGCTGCGCTCGCACGCCGACGTGGTCTCCCATATGCGCCGCGGCCTGGTCGGCGCACTGGTCGTCGAGGAGCCGGATGCCACCCCGTACGACCCGGCCACCGGCCACGAACGCTGGACCGGGGAGCAGGCCGTGGTCCGTCGCCCCGACGCCGAATCGGTGCGCGAGCTGGTCCTGATCACCCAGGACGGCCTGCGGCTCTACCACGGCGGCGATCTCACCCAGCCGGTGACCGACCTCTTCTCCGACAGCCCCGACGACTCCGGCCAGAAGGCGTACAACTACCGCACCGCCGCCCTGCACCCCCTGGCTCCGGACCTGGCCGACCCCGAGCCACCGACCCCGCTGCTGCACTGCCGCCCCGGCGACCAGGTGGCCATCCATCTCGCCATCGGCGCCGCGCGGATGCGCAACCAATGCTTCACCGTGCACGGCCAGGTCTGGGACGCTTCCGAGACCGGCCGCGGCGCCTTCGTCTCCACGATCGGCGCCCTGGCTTCCGCCAGCACCCGCACCGTCCGTTTCCGTGCCAACCATCCCGGCGACTACGCCTACCGCACCGGCAACCTGCACTGGGGGGTCAGCGAGGGATGGTGGGGCCTGATCCGAGTACAGGAGAAGCCGTGACCCAAAAGGAAGCAGTCGACGCCACACCCGGTGCCAAGGACCCCCGGCTCCCGGCCACCCCGGACACCGTCGCCGTCTTCACCGACCTGAACTGCTCCTTCGCCCACGTCGCCGTGCACCGCCTGCACGAGACCCGCAAACGGCTGGGCCTGGAAGGGCAGCTGTGGTTCGACTTCCGCGCCTTCCCGCTGGAGCTGTTCAACCGCGAGGTCAACGCCCGGCCCGGCGTCGACTCCGAGATCTCGGTGCTCGGCGCCGTCGAACCCGAAGCGGGCTGGCGGCTCTGGCAGGGCCCGGACTGGACCTACCCCGTCACCACCCTCCCGGCCCTCGAAGCCGTCCACGCGGCCAAGGCACAGGGCTGGCACGCCAGCGAACAGCTCGACCGGGCGCTGCGCCGGGCCTTCTGGGCGCAGGGGCGCTGTATCTCGCTCCGGCACGTCATCCTCGAAGTCGCGGGGCAGACCGGTGTGGTGGACGTGACGGCGCTGGCCGACGCGCTCGATACCGGGTCGGCCCGCGCGGCCGTGATGGACCAGTACCGCGCGGCGTGCGACGGACGGGTCAACTGCAGCCCGCACGTCTTCCTTCACGACGGGACCAACAGCGCCAACCCCGGTGTCCAGGCCCACTGGGTCAACGGTGACTTCGGCGTCGGCTCGCCGGTCATCGACAAGGACCGCGGACCGGAGGTCTGCGAAGAACTCCTCATCCATGCCGCAGGACTGAGGTGAGAAGGCGTTCTCCGAGGCGGGTCGACCATGTGCTGCCGCAGTGGCCGACCCGCCGGCTCGCCGGGCCGGGTGGCTCAAGGTGTCGTCAGCGTGCGGGGCGGCAGCGGCGTACGTAGTAGGCGTAGGTCAGTGCCAGCACCAGCGGGCCCCACAACATGCCCGGGGCGATGCAGACCTTCGCCAGTATTTCCCACCGGATGTTGGAGAACCCAAGTCCCTCGAAGCCGGGGACGTGGAGCCAGTGCAGCAGCGTGGGCGCCCAGAAGGCTGTCGCGCCCAGGCCGCCGAGCGCGGCGGGGACGATGGCCGCGAAGGGCGGAATGCGCCTTCCCCCGACAACCGGCAGCCAACGGGGCGCCACCTCGCCCCAGCCTCGCACCAGGCCGAAGCAGAGCAGCGCCAATGCCCCTGCAAAGACGTCACACGGCGTCCGAGATCGTTCGCCGTCATGCCCGCCAGTCTTCGCGATCTCCGGTGAATGATCGTCGGCCCACGGCAGGGCTTCCCCTCCCCCGCAGGGGGGAACGCACGTCAGCCGGCGGAATGACTCCCAGAGACGTGATGACGCGGCGTTCTACGCTGACCGCCGCAGAGATCACCGACCGACTGACCACGGCCACCCCGGCATCAGAGGACGAGGCGCGGGCGAACGTTGTCTGACGCGGCATCGCCGTGTCCCGATGGAGTTGGCTCGTGACGGGCGCTCGAAAGCGGATGGACAGCCCGTACCCGGGGTGCAAATATATGCCTCATGCCGCATGATCATGCATTGACTCAAGATTCTTCCCCCATGGCGTGGCCGGCAGGATTCCGCGCGTACACAGGGCACGGCGGACTGCGCGAGCACGGCGACGACGTCTCCATCGTCGCGTCGGACCGGCCGGCCATCAGCGCCGCGATGTTCACCCAGAGCCTCTTCGCAGGTCCGGCCGTAGTCCTCAGCCGTGCGCACGCCGCGGCACAGAACCTGCGTGCCGTGACGACACTTGCGCAGAACGCGAATGTCGCCACCGGGCGCCAGGGCGCAGCGAACGCCGCCGAGGTCGTCCGCCGAGTCGCCGGGATTCTGGGCATCCCGGAGGACGAGGTACTCATCGGCTCCACGGGCGTCATCGGACGCCCGCTGCCGATGGGCACCCTCCGTACGCACTTCGACGAGGCTGCCGAGCGCGGCCTCGCGGCGTTCACGGCCGGCCCCCTGGATGTGGCCCGCGCGATGATGACCACCGACACCCGCCCGAAGACCGCCATACGGACCGTCGGGCAGGCCCGCATCGTGGGCATCGCCAAAGGTGTTGGCATGCTGGAGCCCAATATGGCCACGATGCTGGCCTATGTGTTCACCGACGCGGATGTCTCCCCGGCCGATCTCGACAGCGCGTTGCGCACAGCGGTGGATCGCACGTTCAACTGCCTGAGTGTCGACACCGACACCTCCACCTCCGACACGGTGGCGGTGATCGCCAACGGGGCGGCAGGCCCCGTCGATGCGGCGGAGTTTGCCGATGCCCTCGCCGACCTGTGCCTGGATCTCACCCAGCAGATGGCCGGTGACGGCGAAGGTGCCACCAAGCTCTTGCGCGTCACGGTCGCCCGGGCCGGCGACTACGGACAGGCCAAACGCATCGCCAAGAGCGTGGTGAACTCTCCTCTGGTCAAGACCGCCGTCCACGGCGCCGACCCCAACTGGGGTCGAGTACTGATGGCCATCGGCAAGAACACCGACGACACCGACATCACGCCGAGCAACGTCACCGTGAGATTCGGCGGCATCGAGGTGTACCCCGAAGAGCCCAAGGCCGACACCCTCGACACACTCGTCGACCTCATGCGCCGGGACGAGGTCGACATCGTCATCGCACTCGGCCTCGGGCGGGCCGAAGCCACGGTCTACGGCTGCGACCTGTCCGCCGACTACATCCGCGTCAACGCGGACTACACGACATGACCGGGCTCGACGGTGGCAACGGATCTCACCCCGTTCTGGTGATTCCCCAGTGGCAAGGGTCGGCTGCCCGCGATCCGCAACGGCTGGCTGAGGGGGCGCACCGGCTGAGCGCGCTGCTTCCCGCAATGCGACGCACGGTCGTCGACGTCGACCCCCGACCCGGACGGGACCTGGAGGGCGTACGCCACCTCGATGTGCTGACCCGCTCGTGGGAAGCGACCAGGGCCGCACTGGGCCGGATCGGCGATGAGCCACTGCTTGCCGTGGGCGGGGACTGCGGCATCGAGCTCGCGCCTGTCGCCCGCGCCGTGGCTCGCCATGGCGACGGCCTGGCAGTCGTCTGGATCGATGCCCACGCGGACCTCAACACCCCCGAGACATCTCCCTGCGGGGGCTTTCACGGAATGGTGCTGCGCACCCTGCTCGGCCAGGGGCCGTCACCACTGTCCCCCGGGCCGACGGAGCGCCTTTCCCCCCGGCAGATCGTGCTCGCGGGCGCGCGTGCCCTCGATCCCGCCGAGCGGGACTTCATCGAGTCCGAGGGCATCCGAGCCCTGTCCGTTCAGGCTCTTCAGGCACCGGACCAATTGGTTTCCGCGGTGGCAGGGACAGGGGCCACGCACATCTACCTGCACCTGGACCTGGACGTGCTGGACCCCGAGCACTTCACCAGCCTGTCCTGCCCCGAGCCAGGTGGCCTGCACCCCGACCAGCTGCGCGCCGCCCTGTGCGCGCTGACCCAGCGCTTCAACGTCGCCGGCATGGGGATCACCGAGCATGCCCCCGCCGCCGACTCGGCCAGCAGTGACCACGTCCTCCAAGGGATCCTCAACGACATGGCTTTCTTCAGGGATGGCCCGTAAGACATGGCTTTCCTACAGGGATGGCCCGTGCCGGCCGGTCACCACCAGGTTGCCGTCCGAGGTGCGCCGCACGAGGTCGCCGGTGCGGAAGTAGCCGCCGGTGGTGAAGGAGCGTGCGTTGTCGTCGGGCGCCCGGTAGAAGCCTCGCGGGGTGTACGGACCTCGGGCGAGGAGTTCGCCGGGCTCCTCGTCGGGCACGTCCTTGCCGTCGACGTCGACGATGCGGATCTCGTCGTCGGGCGAGAGCGGGCGGCCCTGCGTGGTGAGCACGGTCTCGTCCGGATCGTCGGGCCGGGTGAGCGTGAGCAGCCCCTCGGCCATGCCGAAGACCTGTTGCAGACGACAGCCCCACTCGGGGCCTATCCGTTCGGCGATCGCCCGGTGCAAGGGCGCGCCACCGATCTGCACGAGGTGCAGACTGCTCACATCCGCCTGGACCGTGGGAAGTACGTCGAGCCAGCGCTGGGCGGCGGCGGGCTCCAGCGAGGTGATGGTGACCCGCTCTCGTCCGATGGCTGGAAGGCATTCGGCGGGTTCCGGGGTCGCGGCCAGGACGACGGTGCCGCCGACGGAGAGCGTGCCGACGATGCCGGGGCAGCCGAAGGCGAAGTTGGACTCGGCGGGCAGCGCGGCGAGATATACGTCGTTCTCGGTGAGCGACACCAGCTCGGCGGCGGCCCGGGCCTGGTAGGCGTAGTCGTTGTGGGTACGAGGAATGAGCCTGGGCGCCGCGGTGGTACCGCCGGAGAGCAGGAAGAACGCCACCTGGCCGGCGCTCTGTTCAAGCGCCGGCCCGGGCGGAGCGTCGGTGGAGCCCAGCGGATAGTACTGGCAGCCTGCCGGGTCGGTCGTCATGCCGCCGTACTGGGACGAGGCACCTGGCGCCTCATAGGTGAACACCCGCCGCAGGAAGGGCCATCGGGCCGCGATGTCCGCGGCCATCGCCGTGTGGTCGAAGCCCTCGTACGTCGAGGGACCGACGTATCCGACCGCTTCGGTGACCCGCACGAGGTGGGAGACCTCGGACGCGCGGTACGACATCGGGCAGAGCACGGGGACCGTGCCCGCGCGCATCAGTGCGAACGCGGTGATGACGAACTCGGGAACGTTCGGCAGCTGGACGACGACCCGTTGCCCGGACCGGAGGCCGCGCAGCCGGAACCCGGCGGCCATGCGGTCCACGCGCCGGTTCAGGTTCGCGTACGTGATGCGGGTGCCGCCGTGCACGAGCGCTGTCCGCGGTCCGTACTGCAGGGCCCAGCCGCGCAGCAGGTTGTCCAGCGTGTTGCCACGCCAGTGCCCGGCCGTCCAGTAGCGGTCGACGAACTCCTCGGGCCAGGGCGTGCAGCCGTCGAGCATGGATGTCATGAACGTCCTTCTGTACCAGTTTCCGACCCGGAGGCCGTGCGGGTCGTGTTACGTGGTGACGGGGGGCGGGGCGGCAGTGATCTTGACGATCCAAACCGTCAACACCCCTGTACACAAGGCGCTTTCCCCACCATGGATGTTGAACTCCATCGGCGGAATGTCCAATCAGCGCTGCTGACCAGGGAAAAGATCGGCCCGGCGCGCCCTCGCGGGCGGCCGGGCCGATGGGTCCGCCGCCGCCTTCCCCGGGCCGCGGCGGTGGATATCGGAGGGTTGATCGGAGGGTTAGGAGTCCAGCCAGGTGATCCCGTGGCCGCCGTCGTTGGCGATGGTCTGGGTCATGGCGTTGCCGTCCTTGGGGTAGTTCCCATGCTTGGTGAAGTAGCCGAGGACGGAATCGACGGATGTCGCGTCGCACACCCCGTCGCCGCGGATGCAGAAGCGTTCGACCGGAACGCCCGGGAACTCCTCAGGCCCGGCGCCGGGGGAGGTGAATCCGAGCGCGCTCCAGCCCTTCGGCACGCGGGCCGCGATGCCGGTGCCGGGCTGCATCGGGTCGGCGTAGAGCATGCCGTTGACCTGCGAACGCGGGATGGCGGTCGCATTGTTGGCGATCTTCTGGAGCACCACGTCCGCGACCTGTGCGCCTTGGGAGTAGCCGACGATCGTCAGGCGTGCGCTCGGGTCGCGGCGGTGCGTCTCCTCGGCTGCCTCCAGCAGATTCCTGTACCCCTCGTTCACGCTGGCGTCGTAGCTCGGTGCGCTCGGGTCCGGTTGGAACGTCTTGCTGCCCACCCACGGTCCGGCGCTCGCCGGGTAGCAGACCGGAACGACCTCGTCGCCCTCGTCCAGGTGCTGGTTCGCGAATCCGTAGGTCGTGGTGCATCCGGGCGCGTCCGCCGCGGCGCCCGTGCCACCCACCTCGAGGTAGTAGTGGTGGACGTCGTCGGCCTGCGCGACGGTGGGTGCCACGACTGCGGTGCCGGCCACCATTGCCCCCGTCATGGCGGCGGTCCCCACCACCCGTGTCAGCCTGCTCATCTTCGCCATTTCCCGGCAATCCCCCTGGATGGAGATGTGACTGCTTCGAACGGCGTTGACGCTAACCACAGCCGTTGAAATCGCGCTGAAACGGCGATGACTGCGCCGGCGGGGGGCCGACCGAGGGCCGGACGCTCAGTCGTACGCCTTCAGGCACAGCAGCGTCGCGCCGTCGTCCACCTTCGTGGACCAGTACGTGTTGGGGTCGTACTGCCCGTGGCGGCAGACCTCGGTGCCGGTCCCCGCCGTCGCCCGGTAGACGTCCGTGACGACGAGGATCTCGTTGTACGCGGCGGGAACCCTGCGGTCCGTGCAGTTCGGGGACGACAGCATCGCGATGCTGCCGACGTAGTTGCCGTCGTGCTTGGCGAGCAGACAGTCGCCCTGGCGGTACTGGCCGGTGAGGCAGAGCGCCGTCCGCTCACCGCTGCTGGTGGAGTAGTACGACCAGGTCGCCTTGCCCACCCCGGACGCGCAGTTGTCGGCGGTGCCGGTGACTTTCACGCGCGTCCCGTAGCCGCAGGACGTCGTGTTCGGTTCCTTCTCACTCCAGTCGTACCTGCTGAGGCCGCCGTACCCGGTGTCGACGACGTCCAGACAGTCCCCGGCCGAGACGGCCTTGAAGGCGTCTTCGGTGGGGTCGGGCTCGGGGGAGCTGGTCTCGGGCTCGGGTTCGGGTTCGGTCGCGGTGTCATCGGAGCCGCCGCTGGAGGAGCCGGAGGAACTGGAGGAGGTGCCGGAACTGGAGGAGGTGTCGGTGTTGCGGTCACCGAGTGGGTCGCTGCCACCGAGGCCGCTGGTGCTGCCGCCGCTGCTGGACAGGGTGAACCGCGGGGTGGGGCTGCTTGTCGGGGTGTCGTCGCTCTTCTTGTCCCAGGGGTGCCAGATCAGGACCCCGATGACGAGGACGACCAGGAGCAGGCCGCCGCCCCAGCCTTCCGAGGAACTCGGTGTCGTGGTGGGTTTCTTGGTCGCTCCGGACTTCGGCGGGGTCGTGGGTTTCGGTCTCGTGCCGGTGCTCTTGTTCTTGGTGGAGGTTTCGGTCTTCTCGCGCGCTATGCGCTCGCGTTCCTTGCGCTGCCTCTCCTTACGCTCGCGTTCCTTCTGCTCCCTTTCCCTCTGCTCGCGTGCCTTCCGTTCCCTTTCCCTCTGCGCGCGTGCCTTCTGTTCCTCTTCCTTCTGCTCCTTGTTCTTCCTCTCTTGTTCCTTGCGCTCCCGCTCGCTGCGTTCTGCCGCTACCTTCCGCGCTTGCTCCCTGCGCCTCCGCTCCTCCTCTTCCCGGCGCGCCAGCTCCCGCGCCTCCGCCTCCGCCTGCTCCTCGGCCTGCGCCCGCACCAAGGCGTCCCGCTGCTTGCGCAGCGCCTCCAGTTGCTCGCGCATCTCGCTGATCGCCTCGTCCGAACCCTCCGGGACGCCGTCGGGCTTCAGCTCCGTCGGCGCTTCGGACGCCGCGAAGTCCACGGTCCCGTCGCGCAGTTGGCGCCCCTGCTCGGCGTACTCCTCGATCAGCGCGGTCCACGCCGCCGGCAGCCACCGCTCGGCGCCCCCGTCCGCCGCCACCCGGTCGAGGTCGGCGAGGAGGTCCCGCAACACGTCGGACGGCGCGGGACGCCTCCCGGGGTCGACCTCCAGCAGCGGCAGGATCAGCGGTTCCAGTTCCGGCGGCAGCCCGCTCGTGTCGAGCTCGCCGCGCTGGACGAGGGCGAGGACCCCGATGGAGCGGTCGGTCTGCTCGTACGGCGGGCGGCCGACCGCGAGGAAGAAGAGCGTGGCACCCAGGGAGTACATGTCGGACGCGGCGGTGGACCTCTTGCCGCACGCCTGCTCCGGCGACGTGAACGCGAAGGTGCCGATGGTCGTCGTCGAGCTGGTGTGGTCGTGGGCGTGCGAGATGCCGAAGTCGATCAGGCGGGGGCCGTCATGGGGCAGCAGGATGTTCAGCGGTTTGACGTCCCGGTGGACGACCCCCAGGCCGTGCAGCTCGACCAGCGCCCGGGCGGCCCCGGCCGCGACCCTGCGCACCGCGTCGACGGGCAACGTCCCGGCACTGACGACGAGTTCGGCCAGGTTGGGAGCCGGTATGAACTCGATGGCGAGCCATGGGCGCTCCGCCTTCGCGTTGGCGTCGAGGACCGTGGCGGTGTACGCACTGTCGACCCGCCCCGCCAGCTCCACCTCGCGGGCGAACCGCGCCCGGTCCGGCCTGCTCACGATCCCCTCGGCGAGGAGCGTCTTGACCGCGACGAGCCCGTGGTCCACCACCGTTCCGGTGGGCCCGGCCGCGCTGGCGGGTGTGCCCGGCGCCTCCTGACGGGCGAGGTAGATGCGGCCCATGCCGCCCGTGGCGATCCTCCGCAGCAGCCGGTAGGGGCCGAGCCGCCGCGGGTCGTTGGATTCGAGTGAGTAGAGCTTCATTCCGGCCATGCGGCGTCACTCCCCATGCGCGTCCCCCGTCTGTGCTGTTGTCCGCATGCGCCACGTGCGATCTACGCGGCCGTGTCATTCTGCGGTCAAACCGTGGCACGGCGAAGGGAGTTGGGGAAGTCCGCGCGGCTGGAGGCGCCTGACGAAGCACTCGTCGCAGCGGCTCGGTGTGCCGGCTGTCGGGCGCGCGTCGGCGCCCCCGTTCACAGCGCAGCGGCCTGCCCACGTACCAAGAGGTTCTGCGTGCCCAGGCCGATCGCCAGATACGCGTACAGGGACACGGTCCCCAGCACCCCGGCCCCGGCCTCATGGTCGATCCACAGTCCCAGGCCGAGGTGCGCGCACACCGAAGCCAGCCACAGTCCCGTAGTGGCCGACGTTCCCTTGCGCAGCACCACGCCGTGCGGGTCGCGCCAGACCCGGACGGTCCGCGCCCTGGCCGCCCCGAACCCCGCCGCGACGGCAAGGCTCGCCGCCAGGAGGATGACGGGCAGCGCGGTCAGCGGGTGGTCCTCGGTGACGGAGAGGATTCCGAAGGCGATCCCTGCGACGCCCAGGCACCCCAGGAGCACGGGGGCGATCAGCGAGCCGATGCGCCGCACCGGACGGGTGCGCAGTTGCCGTCGCACCACCAGCCCCACGACCACCACGACTAGGACGAGGGCGGCCTCGCTGTGCGTACTCTGCATGTCAACTCCCCGTTGGTGCGCTGCGCTCGGGCTCCAGCGCCGTACCGCCCTATTCTGCGCGGGCGTCGATGGGGGACTCTGACCGGGGCGCGCCCCGCAATGGCCCCGGCTCCTCACGGCACGGCGGCCTGGTCAGCCGGCACGTGGCCAAAGAGCCGGCCCTGCTCGTCATGGGCCGGGCGCGGCCGGGATGCGCAGCACCTCGTACTCGGCTGGGTTCACCCGCCGGGTGGCCTTGCGGAACTCGACGGTGGTGCCGGGCCAGACCGTGGTGTTGCGGCCCGCGGCGTCCAGGTACCAGCTGTCGCAGCCTCCGGTGTTCCACACGGTGCGCCGCATGCGTTCCTGGAGCCGGTCGTTGTAGGCGCGCACCGCGGAGGGACGGGCGTCCAGCGCGGCCTTTCCTTGCCCGTCACCTGGCCCGTCGTTGTGCAGATCGAGCTGCCGGAGGTAGTCGGCCAGGTAGTTGAGCTGGGACTCGATCATGAGAATCATCGAGCTGTTGCCCAGGTTGGTGTTGGGGCCGACGATCGTCATGAAGTTCGGGAAGCCCGCCGCGCTGGCGCCGCGCAGTGCGGCCATACCGTCCTGCCACTCCTCCGCGAGCGTGGTGCCCCTGGCTCCGGTGGTGCGCCGAGCGATCGGTGTGTCGGTGACGTGGAAGCCGGTGGCGAAGATGATCGCGTCGACCTCGGCCCGCTCGCCGTCGACCGCGGTGAGCGTGGAGCCGTGCACCGCGCGCAGCCCTGAGGCGACGATGCCGACGTTGGGGCGGGCGAGCGCCGGATAGTAGGTGTTGGACAACAGGATGCGCTTGCAGCCGATGCGGTAGTCGGGCCTCAGCACGGCCCGCAGCGCCGGGTCCTTGACGGCCCGGCGCAGATGCCACAGGGCGACCCGCTCCATCATGCCCAGTTCGCGCGGCCGCTTGGTGAACGCGCCGACCTGGAGCTCCCGTACACCCCACAGCACCGCCCGCCGCAGCGCCCCCGCCGCCGGGACCTTCTCCTGCAGCCACTGCTCCACACCGCCGATCCTGCGATCCAGACGCGGCAGTACCCACGGCGGAGTGCGCTGGAAGAGCGTGAGCCGCCGCACCTGGGGCTGGATGGACGGCACGATCTGGACGGCGGAGGCACCGGTGCCGATCACCGCCACACGCTTGCCGCGCAGGTCGTAGTCGTGGTCCCAGCGGGCGGAGTGAAAGACCTTGCCGGGGAACGTCTCCAGCCCTGGAGTATCCGGGACCTTGGGGGCGGACAGCGGGCCGGTGGCGGAGACGGTCATGTCGGCGGTCAGCCTCCCCTGGGCGGTGTCGATCTCCCAGTGCAGTGCGACGGGGTCCCAGCGCAGGGCGTGGACCTCGCAGTCGAAGCGGATGTGCGGGCGCAACCCGAAGGTGTCGGTGACGTGCTCCAGGTAGGCGCGGATGTGCCGCTGCCCGGAGAAGGTGCGCGGCCACCGGGAGTTGGGGGCGAAGGAGAACGCGTACAGGTGCGAGGGCACATCGCAGGCGCAGCCGGGATAGGCGTTGTCCCGCCAGGTGCCGCCGACGGAGCCGGACCGCTCCAGCACGACGAAGTCGGTGATGCCCTCGCGGCGGAGCCGTACGGCCGCGCCCAGGCCGCCGAATCCGGATCCGATCACCGCCACGTGTACGTGCTCACCCGCCAGCTCCGCCATGGCTCGCCGCCTTTCCAGTCCCTTGAAGCCGCTGGAATGCCCACCACGCCATAAAGCACCGGGACGAATACCAGCGTAGGACAGTCGACTTACGAGTGGTATACGACCAATAGCGGGGGTTGCTGGTTTTCGGGTAGCCCAAGCAGAGTTCCCCAACGGATTGGGTGAGAGTTTCTCAGCGGTGCAGATGGGGCGCGTAGTGGTGGGCGGGCGGTCGTGGTGCATGAGTGGGCCGGGGCGGTCGTGTGGGCCTTTCGGCCAGCAGGAGCCCGCAAGGAACCGCAGGGCGATGAGGATCCGCAGGGCGATAAGGATTCGAATGAATTGACGCAGCGCATTTGTTCAAGTAGGCATGGGCGTGCGTGAAAAGGGCGCTGGCGCCCGGATTTCGATCTGTTCTCAGCGAAATGGGCACGAGCCGTTGACGGAGTGCCGAAGGTGTGACTTCATGAGGTGACGGGTTTTCTTGGCGCCTCTTCCATGCCGGGACCACCGCACCGGCTCACCCGACGAGTGCCCGCAAGTATGGACGCGCAATACGCGATCTCAATCTCACCGAATTTCTACACCAAGTTCCTCAGCCATGGTGACCGCAGGCCGCTGGTCTCCCTGTAGGAAAGTGGGTAGTTCATGCCTGACAACAGGAGAGTGCCACCGGACCGGGCGATCGCGGTCGTCGGGGCGGCATGCCGCCTGCCGGGCGGTATCCATGATCTCGACGGATTGTGGGCTGCTCTGGAGGAGGGCCGTGATGTGGTCGGCGAAGTGCCGGCGGACCGCTTCGAGGCCCGCCGGTTCGTCGACACGTCGATGCCGCGCGCCGGCAAGAGCTACACGGCCGCGGGCGGTTTCCTCGCCGACATCGCCGGTTTCGACGCGGCCTACTTCGGTATTTCGCCGAAGGAGGCCGCTCACATGGATCCCCAGCACCGGCTGCTGCTGGAACTGGCCGTCGAAGCACTGGACGACGCCGGTATCGCCGCCGAACGACTGGCGGGTTCTGATGCGGCGGTGTATGTGGGGGTGTCCGACACCTCTTACGGGGCCCTGCAGATGGGGACGCCGGAGGCCGTCAACGCGTACACGATGTCCGGTGGCGCGTCCTCGATCGCCGCGAACCGGCTGTCGCACTTCTTCGATCTGCACGGTCCCAGCATGGCGGTGGACACCGCCTGTTCCTCGTCCCTGGTGGCTCTGGACCGGGCCTGTCGCACCCTGCTCGACGGCAGCAGCCGGGTGGCGCTCTCGGCCGGTGTCAACGCGCTGCTCAGCCCGTACCACTACGTGGGGTTCTCGCAGGCGGCCATGCTGTCGCCGACCGGCCGATGCGCCGCGTTCTCCGCGAACGCCGACGGGTTCGTACGTGCCGAGGGCGGTGGCCTGGTCGTCCTGAAGAAGCTGGCGGACGCCGTGGCCGACGGCGACCGGATCCACGGGGTCATCCTGGGCACCGCGTCCAACAGCGACGGCAGGACCATGGGACTGGCGCTGCCCAACGCGGACGCACAGGAGGACCTGCTGCGCTCGGTGTACGCGCAGGCGGGCGTGGCGCCGGACGAATTGGTCTACCTGGAGGCCCACGGCACCGGCACCCTGGTGGGCGACCCGATGGAATGCCGGGCCATCGGCCGTGCGCTGGGCAGCCGACGAGTCGGCGGGGCACTGGCGATCGGCACGGTCAAGAGCAACGTCGGGCACCTGGAGCCCGCTTCCGGAATGGCGGGGCTGCTCAAGGCGCTGCTCGTGCTCCGGCACGGGATGATCCCGCCCTCTCTCCACGCCTGTCCGCCCAACCCCGACATCGACTTCGCGGGGCTCAACCTCGCGCCCGTCACCCGCTGCCGGCCCGTGGACGCTGTCGACCGGCCGGTCGTCGGAGTCAACTCCTTCGGCTTCGGCGGCTCCAACGCCCATGCCGTGCTCACCTCTTCGCCGGCACTGCCGCCCGCCCCACCGGAGAGTTCCGGTGCCGAGGGGGCGGCGGGGCACGCGGAACCGGCGTACCCGGTGATCGTCTCCGCACGCACGCCGAAGGCCCTGGTCGAGGCCGCCTCGCTGCTCGCCGAACGGCTGCAAACCGTCACCGAGCGGGAGTTCTACGACATCGCCTACACCACCTGCCGGCGCCGCGGCATGCACCCGCACCGCGCGGCCGTACTGGCCCCTCGCCGCGTCGCCGCCGAGCGGCTGCGCGCTCTGGCCGGGCCTCAGCCCGGCCCCGACGAAGCGACGGATGCCTCACCCGCGACAAACGCCCCGCCCACGACGGGCGAGCCGGGACGGCGCGCGCTCGCCCCTGCCCCACGCGACCGCGACCGCGAGCACGAGCGCGACTGCTCGATCGGGACGACCGTCCGGGCCGTCCGCCATGGGCGGATCGCCTTCGTCTTCTCCGGCAACGGCTCACAGTGGGCGGGCATGGCGGCCGATCTCCTCGCGGGCAGTGCGACCTTCCGCGAGGCCCTGACGGCGGTCGACGCCGCCCTGGCCCCGCTGCTGGGCTGGTCGGTCACCGAGGAGCTCACCGTGCCGGCGGACCGGGCGCGTCTGGGGCGCACGGAGATCGCCCAGCCGCTGCTGTTCGCCGTGCAGGTCGGCGTGGTGCGGATGCTGGAGGAACAGGGCATCTGCCCGCACAGCGTGCTGGGGCACAGTGTCGGGGAGGTCGCCGCCGCCCATGTCGCCGGGGCGCTCGACCTGCGGCAGGCCGCCCAGGTGATCGCCGAGCGCAGCCACTGCCAGGCGGCCACCGCGGGCAGCGGCCGGATGGCTGCCGTCGCGCTGCCGCCGGCGGAGGCCGAGGAGGCGGTGGCCGCCTTCCCCGGGGTGGAGGTGGCGGCGGTGAACAGCGGCCGCGATGTGACGGTCGCCGGTCCGGCGGCCGCCGTACGGGAATTCACCGAGAGGCTGACGCGGCGCGGCGTGGTCTGCAAGGAACTCGACCTGGACTACGCCTTCCACAGCGCGGCGATGGACCGGGTCGAGGAGCCGCTGCGCCGTGGGCTGACCGGCCTGCGGCCCGCGGCCACGAGGGTCGCGATGGTCTCGACCGTGACCGGTGGCCGGATAGCGGGCCTCGACCTCGGCGCGGACTACTGGTGGCGCAACGTCCGGGAGCCGGTTCGGTTCGCCTCAGCGGTGGAAGGGGTGCTCGACGACGGCGCGGATGTCCTCGTGGAGATCGGGCCGCACCCCGTCCTGAGGTCGTATCTGCGTCGGATCGCCCACTCCCGTCCCCGGACGGTGATCGCGGTGACGCCCACACTGCGGCGCGGTCTCGACGGGCGGGACGCGATGCACCACGCCGTGACCACGCTCATGGCCGAAGGCGCCCGGCTGGACTGGAGCGGGTACTTCCCGAAGCGGGGCCGGGTGGCGCGACTGCCGGCGTACCCGTGGCAGCGCGAGCGGCATTGGAGTGGCACCCCGCAGACCTGGTTGCGGACCAGTGGCTCGGGCGAGTTGGATCACCCGCTGCTGGGCGAGCGGCTGCCGTCCCCCGTACCGACCTGGCAGGGGGCCATCGAACCCGCGCTGGCGCCGTGGCTGGCCGACCACAAGCTGGCGGGCTCGGTCGTGTTCCCCGCGACGGCCTACCTGGAGATGGCGATGGCCGCCGGCCGCCTCACCCTCGACACGGCGGCGGAAGTGGACTGTCTGGAGATCACCCGCCCCCTGGTCGTGCCCTGGGCGGAGGCCTGCAGTGTCCACGTCCAGCTGGCCATCACCCCGGACGACGGACTGGTGAGCATCACCAGCACCGAAGCACAGGCCCGACGGCCGCGCCAGCACGTACGCGCACGGGTCCGCGCCCTGATCGGTCGGCCGCCGGCGGACCTCGACATCCCCGGCGTACGAGCACGCTGCCCGCGCCCGGTGAGCGGGGCGGAACACTACGAGGCGGTGGAGCGCGCCGGTCTCCACTACGGACCCGCGTTCCAGGTGCTGGACGCACTGCACGTGGGCGACGGCGAGGTACTGGCGGCCTACCGGCACGAGGCGCCCGGCGAGGAGTACGTGGCGCACCCCGCCCTGCTGGACGGGGCACTGCAGGCGGGCGCGCCGCTGATCGCAGCGGAGGTGGCGGCCGGCACGGTGTATCTGCCGGCCGCCATCGGAGCCGTCCGCGTGTGGCGCACGCCGGCTGCGAGCGGGTGGATCCATGTGCGGCAGCGCGCGTTCTCGGCGGGCGAAGCGGGCTGGGACATCGTCGTCACCGACCAGGACGGAACGGTCAGTGTCGAACTGCGGCGCTGCCGGCAGCGCAGGTTCGCTGCGGCCGCCCGCACGATGCTGACCACGCATCACACGGAGTTGCGCGCCCTGCCCGGCGGCTGCGAACCGGCCGTGGGCGAGCCGCCCGCGGCCCCTTCGGACCTCGCGGCGGCCGCCGCCGACCGTATCGCCGCGCTCCGCGCGGACTGGCACGAGATCCACCGGTCCCCCCGCGAGCACGCGTGCGAGAGCGGCTATGCACGGTTCGTGGCCCTGTTCAAAGAGGCCGCCGCCCATCGCCACGCGGCCGCCGTCGCGGACCTGCTCACGGACGTCGCCGCCCCCTTCGAGGTGGCCGACCTCATCGCCGCGGGCATGGCCCCAGGGCGCACGCCCTACCTCATGTGCATGATCCCCGAACTCGTCCGGCACGGACTGCTGGAACAGGACGGCGAACGGCTCAGGCTCACCCGGTCGGCCTTCGACGACCGGGAGCTGCTGCGCCGGCTGACCCTGGACTTCCCGCAGGCGTCCGTCGAGAGCCGGCTGGCCATCAGCAGCCTGCGGGAAGTGCTCACCGGCGACGGCCGGGACCCCGTCGAGATCCTGGTGTCCGACGGCAGCCTCGCCGACGCGGAGCAGCTCTACGACACGGCCGTCACCCTTCGTTTCCACAACCGGGTCGCACAAGCCCTCCTGCGGGAGACGGTACGGAGGTGGCCCGCCGACCGGCCGCTGCGCGTCCTGGAGGTGGGGGCGGGCACCGGCGGCATGACCGCGGCCCTGCTTCCACTGCTGCCGGCGGAGCGTACCCAGTACGTGTACACCGATGTCTCACCGGCCTTCCTGGCACGCGCCGAACGCCGCTTCGCCGCATACGACTTCGTCACCTACCGGCCCTTCGACCTCGATGCCGACCCGGCCGGCCAGGGGCTGTGCGAGGCGGGCTTCGACCTCGTGATCGCCGCCAACGCCCTGCACACCGCGAAGCACCTCGCCTCAGCGGTGCGCCGCGTCGCGACCCTGCTGGCGTCCGGCGGACTGCTGCTGGGGGTCGAGAGCCACGATCCGTACCTGCTGGCGCCCTACTTCGGCACCCTGGACAGTTTCTGGGACCGCGCCGACCTCGAAGAGCGCCCGGATTCCCCGCTGTTGCCCGCGGACCGGTGGCCCACTCTGCTGGAGCGGTGCGGCTTCACGGACATCATCCGCACCGGCGACGACGCGGCCCCCTGCCGCGAGGACTTCTCCGTCCTCCTGGCCGCCGCCCCCAGGCGCACGGTCGTGGCGCCGCCGCTCCCGGCGGACCGGCCGGGCCGCCGGTGGGTCGTCGCCGCGGAGACGGCCGCGGAGCTCGGCTTCGCACGGAGCCTCGCAGCCCTTGTGCCGCCCCCGGACGGCGGCGGCGCCACACCGGTGCGCCTGCTGGAGGAAGGCCCCGTCGACTGGGCGGCGGAGTTCGGGGAGGACGGTGCGGATGTCTGCGTCCTCCTCGGCGAGGCCGCCCAGCCGGACCCCGTCCGGGCGGTGGAACAGGCAACCCGGCGCGCCGCCCTCATGCGTGCGGTCACGGCTGCCTGTGCCCACCTCGCGGACGGCAGCCATGCCTCGCTGACCATGGTGACCCGCCCCAGTGGCGCGCTGCCCCCGCCCGAGCGTGCCCGCTCGCCCCAGGACGCCGCCGTGTGGGGCATCGCACGGGCCCTGGCCAACGAGGAACCGCGGCTGTGCGTCCGCGCCGTCTCACTGGACCGCGGCGGCGAAACCCTCACCACCAACGCCCGTCGTGTCGCCCGCGAGCTCCTCTCGGACCACGTCGAGACCGAAATCGTGATCACCGCGAGTGGCGGCAGATTCGTGCCCCGTGAGCTGGCGATGCCCGCCGCCGGCCCGACGAGGGCGGCCGCACCGGTCGCGGACGCCTTCACGCTGGACGTGCGCTCCCCAGGGCTCTCCTACCAGCTGGCATGGGTGGAGAACACACCCGTCACGCCGGGCCCCGGCCAGGTGGCCGTCACCGTACGGGCGGCCGCCCTGAACTACCGGGACATGATGCAGGCGGTGGGACTGCTGCCGACCGAGGCGCTCGAAGGGACGTACAGCGAAACGGGCCTCGGCCTGGAGTGCGCCGGCATCGTCACCGCCGTCGGCCCGGACGTCACCGGCTTCCGGCCCGGCGACCGCGTGTACGGACTGGCGCCCGCCGCCCTCGCTTCGCACACCGTCACCGTCCACCAGGCACTCGGGCACATCCCCGAAGGGATGGGCTTCACCGAGGCCGCCACCCTGCCCGTCGCGTTCGCCACGGTGCACTACAGCCTCGACCAACTGGCCCGGCTCGGAGCCGGGGAGACGGTACTGCTGCATGGTGGCGCGGGCGGAGTCGGACTCGCCGCCCTCCAGTACGCGCACACGTGCGGGGCCCGCGTGATCGCCACCGCGGGCACTCCCGCGAAGCGGGAACTGCTGCGGCACCTGGGCGTCGAGCACGTCCTGGACTCACGCAGCCTTCAGTTCGTTCCCGGAGTCATGGCCGCCACCGGCGGGCGGGGGGTCGATGTCGTCGTCAACTCCCTCGCGGGCGAGGCGATCACGCGCAGCCTGGAACTGCTGCGCCCCGGCGGCCGCTTCGTCGAGTTGGGCAAGCGCGACATCTACGAGAACAAACCGCTGCTCCTGCGCCCCTTCCGCAACAACATCGCCTTCTTCGGCGTCGACCTCAGCGCCCTCGCCTTCGACCCCGTCCACGGTGCCGCGCTGTTCGCGGCCGTCACCGAACGCGTACGCGCCGGGTCGTACCGCCCGCTTCCGCACAGTGTGTATCCCGCCGCACGCGTGGCCGAGGCATTCCAGCTCCTGCAGCACTCCCGCCATGTGGGCAAGGTCGTCGTCGCCTTCGACCCGCTGGACGAACCCGTCCCCGTCGAACGGCGCGTGCCGGCGCCGCGCCTGGACCCTCGGGGTACGTATCTGGTCACCGGGGGCCTCGGCGGCTTCGGCGCCGCGAGCGCGGGCTGGCTCGCCGAGCGGGGCGTGCGCCACCTCGCACTGGTCTGCCGCCGCGGCGATCAGGCACCCGAGGCCCCGGCCGTGCTGGCCGCACTCGCGGCGCGCGGCGTACGGGCCACCGCGTACGCCGCCGATGTGACCGACCTCCCGGCCATGCGGCGCGTCGTCGAGGACATCGACGCGGGCGGTCACCCGCTGCGCGGCGTCGTCCACTGCGCGATGCAGCTGGAGGACGATCTGCTGACCGAACTCACCGACGAACGGTTCGCGGCCGCGCTGTCCCCGAAGGCGGCGGGTGCCATGGTGCTGGACCACCTCCTCGCCGGACGCGAGCTGGAGATGTTCCTGACGTACTCGTCGGGCACGACCGTCCTCGGCAACATCCGCCAGGCCAACTACGCCGCGGCCAACCTCTGGCTGGAAGCCCTGGTCCGCCGGCGCCGCGACCGCGGGGCCACCGGGCAGGCGATCGCCTGGGGAGCCATCGGCGAAGCCGGCTATGTCGCCCGCAACGAGCTGACGCAGACACTCGCCTCCGCCGGGATCGAATCCGTATCGCTCCACGAGGCCTTCACCGCTGCCGACCTGCTGACGGGCAGTGGCCTGGAAGTGGCAGGTGTGGGCCGTTACAACTGGGGGCGCATGCGCCGGCTGCTGCCCGCTCTCGCGGCACCCCGGCTCTCCCTGCTGTTCCCCGAACACCTGAAGGAAGCCGACCACACCCGGGAGGAGATCCTGCGGGCGCTCGCGGCGATGTCCGTCCAGGACGCGTCGCGCGCCGTGGCCGATGTGCTCGCGCAACTCCTGGCCGAGGTCCTGCACATGGACGCCGAGGATCTCGATCACCACCGGCGGCTGGACGAGTACGGCCTGGACTCGCTCATGGTCGCCGAGCTGCTGGTCTCCGTCCGCAGACGCTTCGACATCGACATCCCGCCCATGGAACTCCTGCGCAGCGGCGGCACCATCACCGACATCGCCCATCTGGTCCTGCTGCGCCTCGGCCTCTCGGGGGATTCCCGGGCGGCCGCCGGCGACGACACGACCGCCCCCGCCTCCTCAGCCGCCCGGGAGGACACGGCATCCGCACCGTTGTCCGCCACCCGGACTCTCCCGGTGAGTCCACTGAACCCGCCGAACCCGCCACCACGCCAGGATCGCTCCTGAGCGACTCGCCGCCTGGCGGCGAGACCCGGCGCCTCACCGAGCTCTACCTCCAGGCCGGCCGCGACGAACGCCTGCGCACCGCGGCCGACCAGTCCTTCGCCGCGTACGACCGGTTGGCCGCGGGCGCGCGCCGGCGGCGGTGTTGCTACTGCCACTTCCAGCCTGACTCCCGCAGGGCGCGGGCGCGTTGCAGGAGCGCTTCGATCCGAGTGGCCGCTTCGGTCGGCTCCCAGTAGCGATCGGACGCGGTCGTCTGGTGGGGATGCTTGCGATAGAAGACGCTCGGCTCCGCTATGAACTCACCCGGTGCCACCGCCTCCGCGGCCAGGAGCAGAGCGACCGTCTCGGCTCCGGACAGCGCCTGCCAGCCGCCCAGCGCCACCACCAGGCGGCGGTGCGCGGCGAAGGTGGTCGCCTGAACGGACAGACGCCGCTCCAGCATCTCGCGATAGAGGCGGGCGGGCTCCAAGGGGCCGTCCGGAGGGTCGCAGGGACCTGGTGCCGTGCTCCCGTCTTCGTGGAGGTCGATACAGGCGGACACGCACCATGGGACGCGTTCCAGGGTCTCGATGTCCCGCTCCAGCGCCCCCGGCAGCAGTACGTCGTCCGCGTCCAACGTCCGTATGAGGTCTCCGGTGGCACGCGCGAGGGCGTGTGTGCGCGTCACCGCTATGCGCGCCCGCAGTCCTGTACCGAATCTGATCCTGGGGTCACTGGGCAGGCTGCTCGCAGGGATACCCGAGGTGCCGTCCTCCTGCACGCACCACTCCCATTCCCAGTCGTCAGGGAGCTTCTGTTCGCGCAGGGATTCATAGGTGTCACCGATGAAGTGGTGGCCGCCTTCGTGTACGGCGGTGATGACGCTGATGGTTCGCATGGAACGGGTCCTGTCGGAGAGGGGTTATCCCGCCCGCGATCATGACATGACCAATGGCCAGGGTTTCACTCTCGGTGCCCCGTGCACCCGCCCGGCCGCGAGCCCTCCAGGGGTACGCGACCCGAACGAATGGCCGAATCGGCAACGGCACTGTGTGCCCATCTACGGGCAACCGTTACGCAACCGCCGGATTGCCGTAATGCGGGGCAGGGAACATCATCGTCCCCGTGCACTGCCGCCCCGCGCTGTCTGGAAGTCCCGTGCCCCTGCTCCGCTCCCTGCCGTTCCCCCGCCGGGTACGGCCCGCCTGGTTCGCTCTTTCGGCGGCGGGCGCGGCGACGCTGCTGGTCGCGGGGTGTGCGGGGACCGGGCAGCCGAAGAGCGCGGGGCAGACCCCGATCGCCTCGGCTCCCGCCCGGCTGTGGCCCGACCGGCCGCCCGCGCCTCCGCCGCCGCCCGACAAGAGCGGCCAGGACGGACCGTCACCCCTCCCCGGGCTGCCCCACCTCCCTTCCGGCAACATCCGTACGCTGGGCGCGATCGACGTCGTCAAGGCGCAGATCACCGAGGACGCCCGCCGGCAGACGCCGGCCTTCGACAAGGCCACCGAGCGCAGGATCGCCCGGTGCGCCGCCGAGCCGAAGCGCTGTCCCGTGCGGGCCGCCGAATACCAGGACCTGACGCACGACGGGAAGGACGAGCTGATCGTCGGCATCGAGGGGGGCGAGCACACGGTCGCGGTATGGGCCTACATGATCCGGGGCGGGGTGGTGAACCGGATCCTGGACACCGCCGGCACACCGCTGTCGGTGGAGGTGTCGGACGGCGACCTGATCATGCGGGAGCCGACCAGCTCGTCCGGGTACGAGATGCGCACCGTCCACTCCTGGGACGACAAGCAGCAGACCATGGAGATCCGGGCGATGGAGTTCGACCGGGCGGTCTCCTCCCCCGTGCCGAGGCGTACGCCGTGAACACCGCCCGGCGGCGGGCCGCACCGCGGCTGCCTTCCTGGACGGCGACCCTCTACTGGAAGTTCGCCGTCTTCATCACCGTCATGTGCTGCACCCTCGCCGCGCTGCTCGGCATCCTGGTGCACGTCCTGGTCGGCCAGCAGACCGAGAGCCAGGCCCGCGGCGCCGCCCTGGACGAACTGGACGGCGCGGTGGCCACCTACGTCGCCGGGGAGCCCCTCGGCCGCAATGCCGCGGTGGATCCGCCGGACCTCCCCCACCACCTCCGCGAGATGGCCGTACACCACAAGGAGCGCGGCACGCAGCTCGCGGACCACCAGGGCCGGCCGGCGATGTGGGCCGTCGCCCCCGTCGACGGCGGCCGGGCGCTGGCGGTACGCCTGGACTACGGCGACCGGGCCGCCGCCATCCGCGGACTGGACCGGGCCATCATCGGCTCCTCCGCCGCCGCGATCGGTGTCACCCTGCTCGTCGGGCTGTTCGGCGTCTCCCGAATCACCCGTCGGCTGCACCGCACCGCGCGGGTCGCCCGCCGGATCAGTACCGGCGACCTCGACGCACGGGTGGGCGACCCCCGCGCCCTGCGGCCCGACCTCGCCCAGGACGAGGCCGCCGCGGTGGCGGCCGCGCTCGATGCGATGGCCGCCACCCTGCAGAACAAGCTGCACAGCGAACAGCGCTTCACCGCCGACGTGTCCCACGAGCTGCGCACCCCGCTCACCGGACTGCACGCGGCCGCCGAGCTGCTCCCTCCCGGCCGTCCGACGGAGATGGTGCAGGAGCGCATCCAGACCATGCGCCGGCTGACCGAGGATCTGCTGGAGATCTCCCGGCTCGACGCCCAGGTAGAACGCGCCGACCTCGACATCCACCAGCTGGGCCCGCTGGTCGAGCGCGCGGTGCGGGCCACGAGGCTGGCGGCGGATGTCGACGTCATCCGGGACGCCCGCGTGGAGACCGACCAGCGCCGGCTCGAACGCGTCCTGGGCAATCTGATCACCAACGCCCACAAGCACGGCCGCCCGCCGGTGGTGCTGACCGTCGACGGCCCGGTCGTCACCGTGCGGGACCACGGCGACGGCTACCCGGACGACCTCCTCGACCACGGCCCCCAGCGGTTCAAGACCCGCTCGGGCGGCAGCCGCAAGTCCGGCCACGGCCTGGGTCTGACCATCGCCGGCGGCCAGGCCCGGGTGCTCGGCGCCACCCTCTGCTTCTCCAACGCCCCCGGCGGCGGCGCGGTCGCCACCCTCCGCCTGACGGCCGAGCGGCAGTCGCAGGAGTAGGGCGCCACGGCGCGCTCCCCCGGTCCCGGGTGACGATTACGGGAACGGCGCAGCCGTAAATTCCGGTGGTCGCGGCGCGCGGCCGGGAATCGAAAAACCCTCCCCGGACTGAACCGAACGCCTGGGCTTCCCGTCTTCCCACGCGGCAACCGAAACCGATGAATCACCTGACCTGACGAACCGCATGTACGCGCCCGAACGCACCACAGCGGGTACCCCTGTCGGCGCTGCCGGACCGCCCCCACGGCGAGGGAATTCCCCACGTTCTGCGCCACATGACTCCGCGTCAACCCCCCACCAAAGGTAGCCCGATGCACCGAGCGTTTCGACGTGTGAGCGTCGCCGCAGTCCTCACCACACTGGCGGCCGCGATGCCGATACTCGTAGCCAGCCCGGCGGAAGCCGCCGCCAAACCCTGCGCCGCCTACCTGAAGTCGCAGGGATATGCCGTAGGGTCAAGAATTCACCATGCCTGTCAGCCTGGGAACGGCTGGTTGGCGAAGCCGGCCTGCGTCGTGCAACTCAGCCGGTTGGGCGTGACGATGCGGCAAGCCGTCAGCGCCTGTGACAGAGCGACACATGAGCGAATACCGAGCTGACCGCCCCAAGGGGACGCAGCGGGACTCGTGCCCGAGTTCCCGTCTCGCCGGCCGTGCCGTGACCCGCCATCACGGCATCAGCACGCGTCCCTTCTTGCTGAAGACGCTTTGAGAAAGAACAAGGAATCGCAGTATGCGCTTCGTCGCGCCACCCGCCTCTCCGGCCACCTTGGGAAAGGGGCCGGGGCAGCCCAGACTGTATGTGCTCGACGGGTTGCGCTTCGTGGCGTCACTGATGGTTCTGTGCTACCACTACATAGCGCTTCGCGACGGTTGGGGCCGAGATCCCAAGGCCTTCTCACCGGAGCTCTACCATGTCGCGCAGTTCGGCTGGCTGGGCGTTGAGGTCTTCTTCCTGATCAGCGGATTCGTCATCTGCATGAGCGCATGGGGACGTCCGCTCGGCGATTTCGTCAAGTCACGGGTTGCCCGCCTCTATCCCGCGTACTGGGTCGCCGTCCTCATGACGGCGACCGTCCTGACGTTGTGGCCACGCGTGCGCAGTGCGGACAGCCTGGAGACCGTACTGACCAACCTCACCATGCTGCAGCAAGGTGTGGGAGTGTCCGACGTGGATGACGTCTACTGGTCGCTCTTCGTCGAGCTGAAGTTCTATCTCCTCTTCGCGCTTGTCGTGTACAAGGGGGTCACCTACCGCAGATGCGTACTTTTCTGCGGCCTGTGGACCGTGGCCGGCGTCATCGCGTTCAAGGCCGAAAGCAACTTCTTGTCCGTGTGGGCGGTCGCCCCGTACTCCCCCTACTTCATTGCGGGAATCGCCTTCTACCTGATGCATCGCTTCCGGCCGACCCTGCTGCTGTGGGCGATCGTCGCCGTGGAGTTCCTCCTGGCGCAGCACTATGTGCGGGGGCGCCTGGTGATGAATCTGGGCGACAAGGCCGCGGTGACGGACACCTGGCCGGCGCGCCTGGGAATCATCGTCGCTTTCGCGCTCATGGCGGCCATCGCTCTCGGCGCGTTCGACAAGGTGCGCTGGAGCTGGCTGAGCACGGCCGGATCCCTGACGTACCCGCTCTACCTTCTGCATATGTACATCGGATTCACGCTGATCGACCTCCTGCGGGATCGGATGCCCGCTCCCGTGCTGCTCACGGCGATCGTCACCCTCATGCTGCTGCTCTCGTATGCCGTCAACCGACTGGTGGAACGACCCGTGGGCAACTGGTTGCGCAACGGGATCGAAAAGGGAATCCAGGAGATGCGCCACGGCTCCCATAAGGAGCAGACCGAAGTACGGTCCTGGCGGCGAGGGGACCGGCAGGTCGGCGCCATGGAGAAGGGGGGCGCCGGCGTCGCGGAGAAGGAGGACGCCGGCGTCGGTACACGTACCTGACTACGGATCGGATCCCCCCTTTTCCAGGGATCTGATCCGTGCCTACGTTGTCCCGGGCGAGCGCGGGTGCGAGCGCCTGTCGGAGCGCAGTACCGGTACACCGCAGGTACCGGTACCGCAGAACCGGATCCCACTCCCTTGGAGGACAGCACCTTGGACGCCAGCACCGTGAACTCCGCACCCCCCGTGAACTCCACGGGCTCTTCGAAGTCCCCCAACTCTGCCGCGTTTCCACGGCAGTTCGCCCGCACTCGCCGCTTCTCCCTGGGGGTGCCCCGGCACTTCACCGTCTCCCCCGACGGCCGCCGCGTCCTGTTCGTCCGTACGGGCTCGGGCACCGACCCGGTGGGCCGGCTGTGGCAGTACGAGGACGGCGCGGAAAGCCTGTTGGCCGATCCGGGGCTCCTGATAGGAGCGGCGGCCGACACCGTCCCCGAAGAGGAGCGGCTGCGCCGGGAACGGGCCAGGGAGCGCTCGGCGGGGGTGGTGTCGTACGCGGCCGACGACGCCGCCCGTCTCGTGGCGTTCGCGCTGTCCGGCGCCCTGTGGGCGGTGCGCACGGACGGCGGTGCACCGTTCCCGGTCCCCGCGGCCGGCCCGGTGGTCGACCCCCGGCCCTCCCCCGACGGCCGGCACATCGCGTATGTGAGCGGCCGCTGCCTCCACGTCGTCGGCCTCGCCGGTGGCGACCGCCAACTGGCCCGCGCGGAGGGACCGGACATCTCCTACGGGCTGGCCGAATACGTCGCGGCCGAATCCATGCAGCGGATGCGCGGCTACTGGTGGTCGCCGGACAGCGCCCACCTCCTGGTGGCCAGGGTCGACACCGGTCCCGTGGCACGGCGCTACCTCGGCGACCCCGCCGATCCGGCGAAGCCGCCGCAGGTCATCGCCTATCCCGCGGCGGGCACCCCCAACGCGGAGGTCACCGTGCAGCTGCTCTCCCTGGAGGGCGAGCGGGTGGAGGTGGCATGGGACCGCGGGACGCATGAGTACCTCGTCGACGCGGGCTGGGACGCACACGGCCCGTACGTCGCCGTCCAGAGCCGCGACCAGCGCACCCTGCGGACGCTCGCGGTCGACCCGGCGACCGGGGCCACCGAGGTGCGGCACGAGCGGACCGATGCCGCATGGGTGGAGCTGGTGCCCGGCACTCCCGCCCGTACCGCCTCCGGCGCGCCGGTGCTCCCCGAGGACGACGGCGGCACCCGGTTCCTGACCGTCGGCGGTCGGCGGGTCACCCCGGACGGGCTGCAGCTGCGCGCGGTCCTGGGGGTCGAGGGCGAACAGGTGCTGTTCACCGCGAGCGAGGACCCGTTGGAGACCCATGTGTGGCGCTACGGTCCCGGCCACGGCGTCCGGCGGCTGAGCCGGGGCCCCGGCAGGTACGCGGGCGTGGCGCGGGGCGGCACGGTCGTCCTGGAGGGCGTGACACCACACGGCAACGAGGTGCGGGTGGTCCGGGACGCGGATCCGGTGGCGGGTGCGGGGACGGGCGACGGCGCGCCGGACGGGGTGATCGCCTCGCTCGCCGAGGAACCGGCCCTCACCCCGCGACCGCTCCATCTCACCCTCGGCGAACGGCAGTTGCGCGGTGCGCTGTTCCTGCCGTCCTGGCACCAGCAGGGCAAGGGCAGGCTGCCGGTGCTGCTCGATCCGTACGGCGGACCCGGCATGCAGCTGGTGGGGCGGGCCCGCGGGTGGTTCACCTGCGTGTCGCAGTGGTTCGCCGAGCAGGGCTTCGCGGTGCTGGTGGTGGACGGACGCGGGACGCCCGGGCGGGGTCCGGTCTGGGAGAAGGCCGTGCACGGCGACCAGCTCACGCCGGCGCTGGAGGACCAGGTGGACGCCCTTCAGGCGGCCGGGGAGCGGTGCGCCGACCTGGATCTGACGCGGGTGGCGATCCGCGGCTGGTCCTTCGGCGGGTTCCTGGCGGCGGCCGCGGTGCTGCACCGCCCGGACGTCTTCCATGCCGCGGTCGCCGGCGCCCCGCCCACCGATCAGCGGCTGTACGACACCCACTGGAAGGAGCGGTTCCTGGGCCACCCGCAGGAACGGCCGGAGAACTACGCGCGCTCGTCTCTGGCCGGCCATGGCCACCTGCTGAGCCGTCCGCTGCTGCTCGTCCACGGGCTCGCGGACGACAACGTGGCGGCCGCACACACCCTGCGCTTCTCGGCGGAGCTGCTCGCGGCGGGCAAGCCGCACAGCGTGCTGCCGCTGCCCGGCGCCACCCACGCTCCGGCCGACGACGCGGTCAACGAGCAGCTGCTCCACTTCCAGCGGGACTTCCTGCTCGACGCGTTGCGCGGGCGCGCGGGAGAGCCCGCGTAGGAGGGAACGCGTAGGCAGGGAACGCGTACGGCGTTGAACGCCCGCGGCCGCCCGTCCGTATGGATCTGTGCAACGTCCTTGGAGCACATCGCGCACCGAAGGCCCCACCAGGAACCGGAGGCACACCATGGCTGGACACGCGGCATCACGACAGATCCGGACCGAAGCGATGACGGCGGAGGAGGCGGACGCGGCGCCGGCCACCCCGAAGACGGCGGGGCGCGGGGCGACCCGGCGGAACGTGGTCGCGGCGGTCGGAGCGGCCGGGCTGACGGCGGCGCTCGCGGCCTGCGGCAGCGGCATGGCCAGCGGCGGCAGCGCGGCGGACCCCGGCGCCGGCGGCGGCGATCCCGCGGACCCGGGTGCCGGCGGCAGCGGTACGGCGGGCGCGGGTGCGGGCACGGGCGGCGCGCTCGCCAAGACCTCGGAGATCCCCAAGGGGGGCGGCAAGATCTTCAAGGCCGAGAAGGTTGTCGTCACCCAGCCGCAGGACGGCGAGATCAAGGCCTTCTCCGCGGTCTGCACCCACGCGGGCTGCATCGTCGGCGAGGTCACCGGCGGCACCATCAACTGCATGTGCCATGGCAGCAAGTTCGACATCACCGACGGCAGTGTGAAGGACGGTCCCGCCACCAAGCCGCTGGCGCCCGCCAAGGTGAACGTCAAGGGCGGCTCGGTCACCCTCGGATGAGGGCCCGGCCGCCCTTGGTTCGGGTGGTCGCCGCGCGACGAGGGGCCGCCTCAGGCCGGCTTGCGCCACACGGAGATGTGCTTCGCGGAGTCCTGGGTGAACGGCGCCCCGTCCCAGTCCGCGACCCGTCGTTCCCGTTCGAGCCCCGCGATCCGTGCCATCAGGTCGAGCTCCGCAGGCCAGGCGTACCGGTGCCGGGAGGCACCTCGGCGGTAGCGACCGTCCTCGCCGTCGCGTGTGAGGTGGTGCGAGACGAGAATCTGCTCGACCAGGTCGAAGGTGTCGAAGCCGAGATGCCGTTCGGAGACGTCGAACGGCACCGCGACCTGCCCGGGCGGCAGGAACCGCAGCGGCGGCACGCCCAGCTCGATGACGAATCGGCCGCCGGGCGCCAGGTGACGTGCGGCGTTGTGGAAGCACTCGACCTGCTCGTCCTGCGTGAGCAGGTTCGTGATGGTGTTGTAGACGAGATAGACCAAGGTGAACTCGCCGGGAACGGTGGTCGTGGCCATGTCTCCGATGGCGACCGGGAGCCTGTCCTCGTCGATCTTGCGGCGCAGGACCGCTGCCATGTGCGTGGACAGTTCGATGCCCACAACCGGCACGCCGTGTTCCCGGAGCGGGATGCCCACGCGTCCGGTTCCGATGGCGAACTCCAGCGCCGGGCCGTCTCCGGCGAGTTCGGCGAGGAAGGCGATGGTCGGTAGGAGAACGGGGGCCGAGGACATCTCGGTCTCTTCGGCGTCGTAGCGGTCGGCGGTCGCACGTGTCCACAGCTCACTGCTCGTCACGGCCCGCCACCTTGCCGGGCACGGCGGGTCGCTGTCGACTCAATTACGAGGCGGGCCCCGAGCCGAATCCGGCCCGGGGCCCGCCCCTGCTCACTGCCACTTGCCACTTGCCCCTGCCCATTTGCGCGTTCACCGCCGGCGGGTCCGGCTGGTTTCCGCTTTGCCGCGTGGGCTCTCCCGCCTATCCGATCAGCGGAATCCATCGCTGAGCGTCGACCCCGGTGCACGGCGCGAGCGCCACGCTGTTGCGCTCGCCTTCGTCGGCAATGCAGCCCCGGGCGAACTTACGGCTGATGAACGTGGAACCCTCGTCCCTGTTGGCATAGTCCCAGTACTGCGCCTGTACGGCAGTGTTGCAGTTCTCCAGCGCCACCTGCTGCCCTATGCCCTTGGCCGTCACACACCGGCCGGCGTGATGCGCGCTCTCCAGCTGGTAACCCTGGAATCTTCCGACTCGAAGGTAGAAGTCCTGAGTTCCGGAGGCGTCCGCCGACCAGGCCTTGATGGTGTCATTTCCAAACGCGTCGAGATTTTGATCGCTCCCGACGTTCTGGAACGTGTACCGCACGTCCGGACGGAATGTCGCGGGGGACGCCGCTTGGGCACTGCCGCTGGTCAGCAGCCCCGTGCCCAGCAGAGCCGATACGGACAGAACGGCAGTGATGGCCTTGCGAGTTGCCACGATCTCCTCCTGGCTTCGTGACGTCTGCACGTCACACGAGAAGTTGACTGTGCACTGTGTTTGCACTTCCCCGAGGCATGTGCCTCGCAAAGCAACCTACGGCCGGCCATATCCCTCCGGAAGGTGGAATCCGGACGCGGCACAGACCCGGGCGTTCTGGGTTTTCAAGGGATTTGTATTCCCGCAGGATCGAGCCGAAGTCAAGCAAGCCATGAGACCACTTGTGCCGTGTCCGTAAACGGCACAGGGGGCCAGGACAAAGATCCGGGAATTCCCGCCACTACCCGGACGTCAGTAGACGGGTACGCCGGGACGCCGATAGGGGGCCGGCACGGACGGTGGCGGACACAGGGCAGCGGAAGGGCCGGGCCGTAAAGCCGGAGCACGGCCGCCCACCCCCCGTTCTCCACATCAGGCCACGTCCCCTCTCCCGCTCACCCGGCACTTCGGCGCGATTCGGCGAGTCGCCGCATGGCCGAATCCCCACAGGATCCCCACAGGATCCCCACGGTCACGATCACCACCCGATCAGAACGCCGGGCGCACACGCCGGCCGCGGAGGTCCAGGATGGACAGCGGCGAAGAGGGGCAAAGAGTGTCGACGTGGGGGGGCATCGATGGAGGCTGCGGACGTCATCCAGCTCCTGGAGGGGTTACGGGGCCCCGGGCCGTCGTGACGGCGGGCCGGGTCTGCGTGTATGTGCCCGCCATCGATGACACGGTGCGCATCGACGCCGCCGAAGTGAGGCGGTGCAGGCGCATCCGGGCCCCGAACGGGGACCCCGCCGTGGAGTTCGTGATGGGTGACGAGGGGGCGGTGTGGCCGCTGATCATCACTCCTGGGGACGTGGTCTATCAGCCGGTGGATACCGCGGCACGTCCCCGCCGAGGGCGGCCCAGCCCGAACATTCCGCCCCTTCCGTTGGCGGTCGATCGGCCCGGCCGCGGTCAGCGGGCCCGGCGTGGTCGCTTCCAGTCGGCCAGGACGTCCTGGGTGGTGGTGACGGTGGCGACCAGGGCGAGGGTGTTGCGGACCATCGCGGGGGTGTAGTCGGCCGGCACCCCGGCGATGGCGTCCGCCGGCACCACGGCCGCATAGCCGAGGTTGACGGCGTCGAACACCGCATTGGGGATCGCGACGTTCGCCGACACCCCGGTGATGACGAGCGTCCGGCACCCGAGGTTGCGCAGCAGCGCGTCGACGTCGGTGCCGGCTATCGGTGACAGGCCGTGCAGTCTGCGCACCACCAGGTCGGCCTCCGAGACCGGGATCGGGTCCGCGACGCGGACCGCCGTGGACCCGATGATCTGCTGGACGGGCAGCCGCTCGGCCGCCTTGAACAGACGGGCGTTGCGGCTGGCGCCACGGCCGTCGGGGCGGCGTTCGGCGACCGCGTGCAGCACCTGGATGCCGGCGTCGTGCGCGGCCGCCACCAGGCGGGCGATGTTGGTGAGCGCCCCTGAGGTGCGGGCCGCGTCGGCGAGTTCGGGCAGTGCGCTGTCCGGGCCGACCACACCGCGCTGGCATTCGACGGTGAGCAGCACCGTCGAGGCCGGGTCCGGTTGCTCGCTGAGCCGTGCGGTGTCCGGTGGCATCGCGTTCCCCTCTGTGGGGCCCTGGCGGGCCCGGTCTGCCGGCGTGCCGGTCCGAGGCGGGCGAGGGTACCGGGCATTGCGCCCACCAGGAAGAGCGCCCATGATTCCTGACACACCGTCAGGGCGGTCGGCGCGGCCGGCGCAGCCGGGTGTTGCGGCAAGTCGTCGGGGTCAGGCAGGCAAGCGGTACGCAGCGGAGGCGATGACGGATGACCGACACACAGCGGCGCGGGCGCCGGATCATGATGACGCGGGGCGAACTGGACGCGTTCCTCACCGAGCAGCGCACCTGCCGGGTCGCGACGGTAGGCGGCGACGGGGCGCCGCATGTCGGGGCGTTGTGGTTCGTCTGGGACGGGTCGGCGCTGTGGCTGTACTCGATCACCCGCAGCAGGCGGTGGGCCCAGCTGCGCCGGGACCCGCGGATCGCGGTGGTCGTCGACGACGGACAGGAGTACGGCGAACTGCGCGGCGCCGAACTGTCGGGCCGCGGGCAGTTCGTGGGCGAGGCGCCGCGCACCGGTGAGAACTGCCCCGAACTGGACGTTCCGGAGCGGCTGTTCGCGCAGAAGTACTTCGGGGCGGCCCGGATGCCGCATGACGGCCGGCACGCCTGGCTGCGGCTGACGCCGGAGTCCGTCGCGTCCTGGGACTTCCGCAAGATCCCCAGGTGAGGGCGCGCGGGCGGCGGTGGACCGCGCGGTGCCGGCCGCGCGGTGATCGCGTTGTCGGTGGTCTCTGCGAGAGTGGGGTAGTCAGCCCGCCGCGCACCGCGCAGGTGCCGGAGCGGGACGGCCCGGCCGCTCGGTGCCGGGCGCCGACGAGGACGAAGGAGATCCGGTGAACGTGCTCTTCCCCGCACTGCGCGACGGTTCGCCCGCACCCGCGCTGCGCTTCGGCGACCGCGCCCTCAGCTATCGCCAGTTGGCGTCGGTGGCGGGCGCACTCGCCGAGCGGATCGCCGGGGAAACCCGGATCGCGATCTGGGCCACGCCGACTTTGGAGACCTCGGTGGGCGTGGTGGCCGCGCTGCTCGCCGGGGTGGCCGCCGTCCCGGTGAATCCGAAGATCGGCGAGAGCGAGCTGGCGCACATCGTGGCGGACAGCGCGCCCTCGCTCGTCCTGGCCGAGCCGGGCGCCGCCCTCCCGGGTGCGCTCGCCGCGCTGCCCCGTATCGACATCGAGGCCGCCGAGCCCCCCGAGGAGACCGGCCCGGCCCCGCTTCCGCTCGAACCGGGTGACGAGGCACCGGCCCTGATCGTCTACACCTCCGGCACGACGGGCCCGCCCAAGGGCGTGGTCCTCCCCCGCCGCGCCATCGCGCACACCCTCGACGCCCTCGAGGACGCCTGGCAGTGGACCGCCGACGACGTGCTCGTGCACGCCCTGCCGCTGTTCCACGTCCACGGCCTGATCCTCGGCGTCCTCGGGCCGCTGCGGCGCGGCGGCAGCGTCCACCACCTCGGACGCTTCAGCACCGAGGCGGTGGCCCGGGAACTGCTGGCCGACGGCACGATGCTGTTCGGCGTGCCGACGATGTACCACCGCCTGGCCGTCGAGGCGGGCCGTGATGTCGAGCTGGCCAAGGCGCTGTCCCGCGCCCGGCTGCTGGTCTCCGGTTCGGCGGCGCTGCCGCTGACCGATCATGAGCGGATCGCGGCGGCCTCGGGCCGGCGGGTGATCGAGCGCTACGGCATGACGGAGACCCTCATGAACACCAGCGTGCGGGCGGACGGCCCGGATGCCACGGGCACGGTCGGGGTGCCGCTGCCGGGTGTGTACGTCCGGCTGGTCGACGACGCGGGCCAGGTCGTCGAGGCCGGCGACGACGAGACGGTCGGCGAGATCCAGGTCCGCGGTCCGAACCTCTTCGTGGAGTACCTCAACCGCCCCGATGCCACCGCCGCCGCCTTCGACGGCGGATGGTTCCGTACGGGCGACATGGCCCTTCGCGACGCCTCCGGGAACTACCGCATCGTCGGTCGCAAGGCCACCGACCTGATCAAGAGCGGCGGCTACAAAATCGGCGCGGGCGAGATCGAGAACGCGCTGCTGGCCCATCCCTCGGTCGCCGAGGCGGCCGTCACCGGTGAGCCCGACGAGGACCTCGGCGAGCGGATCGTCGCCTGGATCGTGGCGGAGAGCGGCCCGGACGCCGGTCCGCCACCGTCCGGCGAGGAGCTCGCCGACCATGTCGCCCGCCAGCTGGCGCCGCACAAGCGCCCCCGGACCATCCACTTCCTGGACGCGCTGCCGCGCAACGACATGGGCAAGATCATGAAGCGAGAGCTCCGTGCGTGACGGGCCACTGCCCTGCAGCCGGCTGACGGCCCGTCAGGCCCTCGCGGCGGTCGCGGACACGTACACCGAGCTCGCCGGGCCGGACGGCTCCCGAGGACCGTCGAGCACCGCGTCCGGATCACGGGCCGAGGCGCCGCCCCGAGCGCCCGTGGGACCGGACGGGCCGCTCGGCTGGCACGGCTACGACGACGCTCGCAGGCGCGCCCGCGAGCGGACCGGCGAGGACGAGTCGGTGGTCACAGCCCTCGCCACGATCGGCGGCACACAAGCGGTCGTGCTCTCCTTCGAGTTCCGCTATCTGGGCGGCTCCCTGGGCGAGCGCACCGGCGACCGCCTGGAGGCCGCCTACACCGAGGCCCGGGAGCGGGGCCTGCCGGTCGTGTCGCTGATCGCCACGGGCGGCAGCCGGATGCAGGAGGGGATGCGTGCGCTGTCCCAACTCCAGCGGGTGTCGCGGCAGTCGGCGTACCACCGCGCCGCGGGACTGGCGCAGATCGCCGTGCTCCGCGATCCGACGACCGGCGGCGGCTGGGCCACGCTCGGGGCTGGCGCCGATGTGATCCTCGCGCTGCCGGGGGCGCAGATCGGCTTCGCGGGCTCGCGGGTACGTCCCCCGGACGCCGATCCCCGCGCCTACTGCGCCGAGGGGCAGCTGGCGTCCGGCCAGATCGATGCCGTCGTGCCGCCCGACCGGCTGCGCGGCACGCTCCAGCGGTGGCTGCGGCTGCTGTGCCCCTCGGGGGAGTCCGGTGACCGCGCCGCGGAACCGGCGCTCCCGCCGGAGGCGCTGGGCGCCCCGGGGCTGCCGGAGACCGGCTGGGGCGCGGTGGTGCGTGCCCGCGACACCCGGCGGCCGCGCGCCGAGGCCTATCTGCGTGCGTACTTCGACGACTGGGAGGAGCTAAGCGGCGACCGCTGCGGCGGTGTCGACCCCGGCATACGCTGCGGCTTCGGCCATCGCGACGGCCGTACGATCGCCTTCGCCGCGCAGTGCGGCACGGCCACCCGCCCGGCCGGGTTCCGTACCGCCGCCCGCCTCGTCCGGCTGGCCGACCGGCTCGGCTTCCCGGTCCTCACCCTGGTGGACACCCCGGGCGCCGCCAATGACGCGGCCGCCGAGCGGGCCGGCGCCGGTGCGGCGATCGCCGACGCCTTCGCGGCGCTCGCCACCACCCGGGTGCCGGTGACCTCCCTGCTCATCGGCGAGGGCGGTTCGGGCGGCGCGCTGGCGCTCGCCGCACCGGACCGGCTCTGGGCGACACCGGACAGCTACTTCTCCGTGATCGCCCCGGAGCTGGCCGCCGCGATCCTCAAACGCGACGAAGGTCAGGTACGGGAGACCGCCGACCAACTCCGCATCCGCCCGCAGGACTTGCTGGAGCTGGGCGTCATCCGCGCCATCGTCCCACCGGCGCCGGACCCGAGGTGAGCGGGGGCTGCTGACTCGGCCGTCGCCACCGCGTCAGCAGCCCTCCAGGTTCTTCCCCGCCGCGCGGAGCGCTGCCACCGCCGCCCGGATCGAGGGCCTGCGGTCCGCGTCCGCGCGCCAGATGGCGTACACATGGCGGCGCATCGTATGGCGTACGGGAACCACGCTCACCCCGTCCGGCACCGGCCCGCGGCCGAGGCGCGGAGCCACCGCGACCCCCAGCCCGGCCGCGATCAGGGCGAGCTGGGTGCCGTGCTCCTCCGCCATGTGCGCGATGCGCGGCTCCACGCCCTTGCCGCGCAGGGTGAACATCAGCCATTCGTTGCAGAACTCGCCCTGCGGCCAGGAGATCCACTCATCGTCCGTGAAATCCTCCAGCTCCACCGATGTGCGCCCGGCCAGCGGATGCGTCGAGGGCATCGCCACATCGGCCGGATCGTCCAGGAGCGGGGCCTTCGCCAGCCCTTCGGGCAGGGACAACGGCCGGTTGTACCAGTCCAGCACGACCGCCAGATCGATATCGCCGCGCACCACTTGGCGTACCGACGCATCCGGGTCCAGCTCCGTGAGCCCCGCGCGCAGCTGGGGGTGCTCGGCGCGCAGGGCAGCGAGCGCGGACGGGAAGAGTCCCCGGGCCGCGGTGGGGAACGCGCCCATCCGCAGCTCGCCCACCGCCTGGCCGCGATGCGCCTCCAGCTCCGCCTGCGCCAGCTCGACCTGGGAGAGGATGCGCACCGCATGGTCGGCCAGCAGCCGGCCGGCGTCGGTCAGCCGCACACCCCGCCCGTTCTTCGCCAGCAGCTGCTGACCGGTCTCCCGTTCCAGCTTGGCGATCTGCTGCGAGACGGCCGACGTCGTCACATGCAGTCCCTCGGCGGCCGCGCTCACCGACCCATGACGGGCGACCGCGCTCAGCGTCCGTAGGCGATCAAGGTTCAACATGTAAGCAATGCTAATCGATACCCCCCACGGAATTTCGCTTGTGCTACGAATTTGTACCCCGCATCGTTGACGCCATGAGCACCGCCACCGGCGCACCCACCGCCTCCGCCAGCACCGCGAACTCCCCCTCGGCCCCTGCCGACCCCGCGGCCCCGCAGTCCGTCGGCACCCCCTCCCCGGCCGCCTCCGCCGCCCCGGTCTCCCCCGACTCCGGCAACCGGCCCGCGCGCCGCCTTCGCGCCTTCGGCTGGCAGGCCCGCTTCGCCGTCCTCGTCCTGATCTGGGGCTTCAGCTTCCTCTTCATCAAGGTGGGGACGCAGAGCTTCGCGCCGCTGCAGGTCACGCTGGGCCGGGTGGCGTTCGGTGCGCTGGTGCTGCTGACCATCCTGGCGATCAGGCGTGAGCGGCTCCCTCGCTCCCCGCGCACCTGGGGCCATCTCGCCGTCGCCGCGTTCTTCCTCAACGCGCTGCCGTTCTCGCTCTTCGCCTACTCCGAGCTGACCATCCCCTCCACGCTCGCCGGCATCTGCAACGCCACCTCCCCGCTGTGGGGCATGGCGCTGTCGGTCGTCGCACTGTCCGAGGACCGCCCCACCCGGCGCCGGGTCGCGGGCCTGGGCATCGGCTTCCTGGGCGTGCTGACCGTGCTCGGCGCCTGGCAGGGCTTCGCCGGCACGGATCTGACGGGCACCGCGATGGCGCTCGGCGCCTCGCTCAGCTACCCCATCGGCTGGATCTACGTCCGCCGCACCCTGGCCGGCGCCGGACACTCCCACCTGTCCATGTCCAGCGCCCAGCTGCTGCTCGCCACCGTCCAACTGGCCGTGGTCACCCCCCTGTTCACGTCCGCGCCGACCGCCTACCCGATCGTCCCGCTGCTCGCCGTCTTCGCGCTCGGCGCCCTGGGCACCGGTTTCGCCTTCCTCCTCCAGTACGGCCTGGTCGCCGAGGTCGGTCCCACCACGGCGCAGATGGTCACCTACTTCGTTCCCGTGATCGCCACCGCCGCCGGAGTCGTCCTCCTCGGCGAGCAGCTGAGCTGGCACACGCCCATCGGCGCCCTGATCATCCTGTTCGGCGCCGCCCTCACCCAGAGCAAGCCCCGACCCACCCGTCCCTCGACCTCGCTCGCCACCTCCACCACGACCACCACGGACCGGTCTGGCCGTCGGGTCTGAACCATCGGGCCGGGGCCGGACGGGCCTCCCTGACGCCCGGCCCTTGAGACCGGCGCCCGGCGCCCGACCGGCTCGGCCGACTCGGCCCGCTCGGCCCGCTCGGCCGACGAGGCGACATCGCCCACCGGCCACCGGCCACCGGCCAGGAGCCGAGCGCCCGGGCGCCGCTCACTCGTACCGACGGGCCTCCCCCACCCCTGTGGCCGCGGCGACCGCGTCGGCCACAGGGGCTATGTCGTGCTCGCCGAGGCCGGAGACGGTGATGCGGATGCCGGGCGGGGAGTGCAGACGGAAGCGTGCGCCGGGGGCCACCGCCCAGCCGGAGTGCAGCAGCCGGGCCACCGCACCGGTTTCGTCCGGGACGGGCACCCAGACGTTCATACCGCTGCGGCCCCGCGCGGGCACTCCGCGCTCGGCCAGGGCGTGTATCAGCGCGTCCCGACGCCGGCCGTACGCCGCGGCCACCGTCTTCGGGTCGATCGCGGACGTCCGCCACAGATGCAGGACCGCGTCCTGAAGCAGATGGCTGACCCAGCCCGGCCCCAGGCGCTGCCGGCCCCGCACCCGGTCCACCGTCAAGGCGTCGCCGGTGAGCACCGCCAGACGCAGGTCGGGGCCGTAGGACTTGGCCGTCGAACGGACCAGGGCCCAGTGGTCGGTGACGCCGGAGAGCGGGTGGAGCGGGAGGTCGACGATGCCATGGCCGTGGTCGTCCTCGATGAGCAGTACTCCGGGGTGGCCCGCCAGGAGCGCACGGAGCTCGCCGGCACGCGCGGGGCTGACGGCGGCACCCGTCGGGTTCTGCGCCCGGTCGGTGATGACGACCGCACGGGCGCCGTCCTGGAGAGCGCCCGCCAACCGCTCGGGCAGCGGGCCGTCGTCGTCCACTCCGACCGGTGCGGGGCGCAGTCCGAGCGCCGGGATGAGATCCAGCAGGCTGCCCCACCCCGGATCCTCCACCGCCACGGTGTCACCGGGCCGCAGATGGGCGGCCAGCACCCGCTCGATGGCGTCCAATGAGCCGCTGGTGACGGCGATCGGGCCGTCGGTCACACCGTCCGCGGCGAAGGCCGAGCGGGCCATGGCCGCGAGGTCCTCGTCGACGGCCGGAGTGCCGTAGAGCGCCGGGCGTCTCGCGCTGCGCGCCGCGGCCTCGGCCAGGGCCCGTTCGAGCGGAGGCAGCAGGGCCGGGTCGGGGTTGCCGTCGGAGGCGTCGCGGACGCCCGGCGGCACCTCCACCCGCAGCGCCTCGCGTGAGGTGCTCGCGGGGCGGGGCCGCACGCGGCTGCCACGACGGCCCGCCGTCTCGATCACGCCCCGGTCGCGGAGCGTGCGGTACGCGGCCGCGACCGTATTCGGATTGACCTCGAGATAGACGGCCAACTCCCTGAGTGGGGGCAGGACTTCCCCCGGCTGAAGCTCGCCCGCACCGACGGCTCGCTCGACACTGGCGGCAATCTCCGATGCGCGCCGCCCTTCGATCCGATACTCTCCTAGCACAAACTTGATTATGCACTAGTGCAATGGAGTTCGCAATGCCCGAAGCAGAGTCGTACGAACCGACCGGCCGCACGACGCCCACCCGCGCCCGCCAGCGCGCCGCATACGACCACGAGACGGTGCACGGCATCCTCGACGCCGGGTACGTCTGCCATCTGGGCTTCGTCCGCGACGGCTCCCCGGTCGTGCTGCCGACGCTCTACGGCCGGGTCGGCGACCGCCTCTATCTGCACGGCTCGACGGGCTCCCGGCCGCTGCGGATGGCCGGTGAGGCGCCCGACCCCGGCCTCGCGGTCTGCGTCACGGTCACCCATGTCGACGGCCTGGTCCTGGCCCGCTCCGCGTTCCACCACTCCATCAACTACCGCTGCGTCGTGGTCCACGGCACCGCGTATCAGGTGACCGAGGCGGAGGAGAAGACGGCCGCCCTCGACGCGCTCGTCGACCATGTGCTGCCCGGGCGCGCCGCGGACTCCCGCCCCGGCAACGCCAAGGAGCTGGCCGCCACGTCCGTGATCCAGCTCGACCTGCGCGAGGTCTCCGCCAAGATCCGCACCGGCGGCCCCAACGACGAGCCCGAGGATCTCGCCCTGCCGTACTGGAGCGGTGTCCTCCCCGTGACACCGGCGTACGGCGCCCCCATACCGTCCGACGACCTCGCGCCCGGCATCCCCGAGCCGGCGTACCTCCCCGCCCGCTGAGGAGCCACCGTGCTGATCCACCCCTGGGACGCGCCCGACGACGACGCCGAGTGGCAACACTGGCTCGCGGCACACGACTTCGGCCAGCTGGCCGCCAACGGACCGCCCGGCGAGCCGCCGCTGGTGCAGCCGCTGCACTTCGCCTACGACCCGGAGCGCCGCGAGGCCGTCACACATCTGGCCCGCCCCCACCCCCTCTGGCGCGCGCTGGCCGACCACCCGACAGTCCTGTTGAGCGTGGTGGACGACTACGCCTTCATCCCCGGCCCCTGGCAGGCGACGGAGGACCAGCCGCCCGAACACGGCGTCCCCACCAGCTTCTACACCGCGGTCCAGCTGACCTGCACCGCCCATGTCGTGGACGACCCGGAGGCCAAGGCGGCGCTGCTGCAGCGCCAGGTGGGCCACTTCCAGCCGGACGGCGGCTCGGCTCCGGTCGCCGCGGGCGAGGAGCCGTACGGGCGGCTGCTCTCCGGCATCCGCGGTCTGCGCCTCGAAGTGCGGGAGGTGCGCGCCAAGTTCAAGTACGGCGGCAAGCGGAGCGAGGCCGTCCAGCACCGTGTCTCGGAGCGCCTCGCCGAGCGCGGCGGCCCTGGGGACGCGGCGGCCCGCAGCCACCAGCAGCGCCGACTGGCAGCGGCCTCGGCGGCCACGGGGACGCCCACGCCCTGAAGGGCCTGAGCGCCCCGTCCGCCCCCGGTGTGACGGGGGTGCCCGGCCGAGGCAACCGGCCGGGCACCCGTCCTCAGCCCGCCACCGGAGCCGCGGACCGGGCGGCCGCCAGCGCCCCGCGCGCCTCCGTCACCGCCAGCGCGGCGACCGCCGTCAGCAGCACGCCGGTCCCGACGGCCGTGGCCATGGTGAGCCGCTCCCCCAGGAAGAGCACCGCGATGGCCGCGGCCGACACCGGCTCGATCAGTGAGACCACGGAGGCGGTGGCGGCCCGTACGGCGGCCAGCCCCGCGAAGTACAGCCCATAGGCCAGCGCCGTCGGCACCGCCGCGATATAGCCCATCAGCCACAGGCTGCGCCCCAGGTCGTGCATCTGGGGCCACAGCCCCTCCACCACCGCGAGCGGCAGCAGGCACAGTGCGGCCACCGCGAACGCGCTGATCGTCGAGGCGTACGGATCGCTGCCGCCGCCTCTGCCCAGCCGTCGGGTGGCCAGCGTCATCGCGGCACAGCCGGCCGCGGACAGCAGGGCGTAGCCGACACCGGCGGGACGGACGGTCGCGGCGCCGCCCCCGCCGAGGACCAGGACCAGCAGCCCGGTCAGCGCACCGGCGACGGCCAGCACTCCGCCCACACCGAGCCGTTCGCCCATCGTCACGCGCGCCCCGATGGCGATGAGGACGGGGCCCGCCCCCATGGTGACGACGGTGCCCACAGCCAGGCCCGTGGCCTCGACGGCCGCGAAGTAGGCGGCCTGGAAGACGGCGAGGGCGATGCCGGTCACGGCGATGCGCAGGGCGCGCCGGTGGATCGGCTCGTACGGAGCGGGGGCGACGGGGGCGACGGACCGGCGGCGTCGCAGCGCCCGTATGGCGAGCAGCAGAAGCAGCCCACCGAAGGTGCGCCAGAAGGTGAGGGCGATCGGGCCCAGTCCGCTGCCCCGGTAGAGCAGGGCCGCGGCCGCACCCGCGGTACCCCAGGCGGTCGCGGCGAAGGTGACGTACAGCAGCCCCCGGCCCACGGGCAGGGTGGCGGCAGAAGTGGCATGCATGGGAAGTGTGCTCCGGGAAATCCAGTACGGCGCGATGCGCCGTGGAATGGTCGCGTGATCCCGTGTGCAGGCAGCGACGCACAGCCCGGGTACCTGCCCGGGCCGGGGTTTCCTCGGAGGCCGCCGCCCGCCTTACGCGGCGGGCGGGGGCAGCACGGTCGAATGCATGATCGCCACCCTACGTGGCGCGGGATCCGGCGGACAAGCCGTCCTCGGAGCCGGCCGGAGACGCCGCGGCCACCGGCGCCGCGGTGCCCGCCGGAGCACCCGCCGCCGCGAGGTCCCCGCTCTCCGCACCGGCTCCCGCCACCACCACCGTCTGCGTCGACTTCGGCTTGGCCGACTGCGCGATGAAGGCGCCGCACAGCACGACAGCCCCACCCGCGATCTGCGGCGCGGAGAGGTGCTCACCGAGCAGCACCCAGGCCAGGACCGTCGCGATGACCGCCTCCAGGCAGGCGACCACGCCGGCCACCTGGGGCGAGAGCCGACGGATCGACACCACCCCGGTGAGGTAGGCGGCCACCGTCGCGACCAGCACGATCCAGGCGAGCAGCGCGGCTGCGGGCAGCTGGACGCCGTTCATCTGCGCACCGCCGCCGAGCACCGACCAGTCCATGCCCCAGGGGCGGGCAACCACCGTGAGGACGACGGCACCGATGAGCAGGCCGTAGGCGATCACGCCGAGCGGGTCGGCGGAGTCCTCGTCGTCGGTGCCGTGATCGGAGAGCACGAAGTAGCCGACCTGGCAGCAGGCCGCGCCGAGCGCGAGGGCCAGACCGACGACGTCGAAACTCAGCCCGGACCAGACCTCGACGACGCAGGCCAGCCCACCGACGGCGAGCACGACCCCGACCGCGGCGGCGCGGGTGACCGGCCGCTTCTGGACGAAGCGGACCCAGCCCAGGACGAGGGCGGGAGCGAGGTATTCGATGAGCAGCGCGACGCCGACGGGGATGCGGGAGAGCGCGGCGAAGTAGCAGGCCTGTACGCCGGCCACGGCGAGCAGGCCGAAACCGGCGAGCAGGGCGGGCCGGCGCCGCGGCAGGTCCCGGTGGCGCCAGGCGATCGGCAGCATCACCAGCGCGGCGCCGGCCACCCGCAGCCAGGTCACATGCAGCGGTTCGAGACCGGCCTCGATCAGCGGTTTGGCGGCCACGCCCGAACCGCCGAAGGCGAGGGCGGACAGCAGGGCGAGGCCCAGGCCCGCGCCACGTCCCCGGGGCGCGTCGCGGCCCGGCCCGGAGCCGGATGACGGCTGCCCGGCAGCCGGGGACGCTGGAGTGGCCTGCCCCGGGCCGGTCGCTGGACCCGCCGGGCTTCCCGAAGACGCGTGCATCGGGTCATCATGACAGCCGTCGTCAGGAGCGTCACCCCCGATACCCCTGTCAGTCCTGGCCCGGGCGCTCCCCGTCCAGACGAGCGGCGAGCGCGGCGGTGTCGACGGAGGCCCGGTGCAGTACCTCCACGGCCCGGGATCCGGGGTCGTCCACCAGCGCGGCGAGCAGATCGAGACAGCCGGCGCGGAGGGCGTAGCGGGCGTGCGCGCGGTCGAGGGCGCCGTCCATGGCGGCGGCCGCGGCCGGCGACCACCCGGGAACGCCGCCCTCGGTGACCATGGGGACCGCGCCGGAGTCCTCGACGGTGCCGTGCCATTGGAGTCCGTAGCCGATGCTGCGCTGGACCAGGTAGCCGAGCAGCCGCGCCACCTGCGGCCCGCCGTCGAAGGCCGCGCGTACGGCGGGGTCCGATTCCAGCAGCCCGTGCAGCAGATGTGCGGTGTCGACCTGCCGGTCGCCGTCGCGGGTGGCCCGCCTGCGGGCAGCGGAGACCACCGACGCGAGCTCGACGGTGAGCTGACTGTCGAGGTCCTCCTGGGCGGAGCCGCCGCCACTGTACGCAGTACGGTTTTGCACAGCTCCCACCCCACCAGTCCGCGAGGCCGGGAACATCCCCGGCGGGAAGCATTTGCGCATCCCACGCTGGTTGGGGATGCCCGCACCGGATCTCCTCCCTAGGGAGGAGATATCTCGCGGAGAAAATGCGGGGGAATCATGGAGAACGGACATACGGGGTGCCAGCCCCGCCGCCGCCTGCCCATGCAGCGCCCCCTCCCGCCCCGCTTCCGAAGCAGGCCACTCCCCACACCTGACGAGCCATCAGCCAGAGCGCCCCTCGCTCTTGAACCTTCACCCCCATGCGGCTACGTTCCGCGGCACCAGCCAGGACCGTCACCGAAGGGGTGATCGCATGGCCGAAGTCACCGCCCAGACCCGCATCGAGGCACCGGCCGGGAAGATCTGGGACCGGCTCACCGACTTCGATGCGTACGGGGAGTGGAACGCCACCCACACCGCCTTCCCCAAGGGCGGACCGAAGACGCTTGCGGCGGGCGCGTCCTACGAGGAGAACATGAAGCTGATGGGCTTCCCCGCGGAGGTCACCTGGACCGTCCAGGAGCTGGAGCCGGGACGCCTGCTCGACATCAAGGGCAAGGGCCCGATGGGCGTCAGTCTGAGCATGCGCTATGCGCTCACGCCGGACGGCGAGGCGACGGCCGTGCGGATCGACGGCACGTTCACCGGCGCCGCGGTCTCCCTGATGGCCGGCAAGCTCAAGGACTCGGCGAGCGCCGCACTGAACGAGTCGCTGCGCAAGCTCGCCGGCCTGGTCTCCTGACCCTCCGGGGGCCGCCCCTTCCGTCCGGCCCCCGGAGACCGCCGGCCACTGCTCTCACCGCCCGCTCCCCGCTCAGTCCTCTTCGGCGAGGATCAGATACAGCTCCTTGCGGGCCTTGTTGACCACCGCCATGGCCTTCTCCCGCTGCTCGGGGCTGCCGGTGGCCCACACCTGGCGGAACGCCTCGACCAGGCCGCCGCCCGCCTTGCGTATCTCGTTCATCGCCTCCCAGTCGACGCCGCGGCCGGCGTCCTCCCAGGGGGCGTCCGAGCCGCTGTCCGCCTCGGCGCGCCCGGCGTCGGTCAGCGAGAACAGCTTCTTGCCACCCTCGCTGGCGCTGGCGATCAGCCCCTCGTCCTCCAGGAGCTGCAGGGTCGGATAGACCGAGCCGGGGCTCGGCTTCCACGCCCCACCGCTCCGCTCGGCGATCTCCTGGATCATTTCGTAGCCGTGCATCGGGCGGTCCTTGAGCAGCGCCAGTATCGAGGCGCGCACATCGCCGCGGCGCGCCCGGCCGCGCGGTCCGCCGCGCCCTCGACCGCCACCGAAAGGCGGGCCTCCGAAGGGCGGACCGAAGGAGCCGAAAGCGGAGCGCCGCCGCTCCCAGCCGCCCCCGAACTCCCCGCGACCGCCGGAGCGGCCGGGTCCGCGGTAGTCATGGCGGTGCTCGTGCCCGTGATCGTGTCCTTGGGGACGCATGTCGTTCTTCCTCTCTATCGTTGAGCTGTCGCGAATCTGTCGCGATGCCTCAACGATATATCGGGACTGTTCGTCGAAGCAAGGCCCGAACAACATCCGCCGGCGCTCGACAGGCCGCCATCCATAGCCAATTTTCTGGAATTGGCCTTGGCCTGCGGCTCTGTGGCACCTCTACGCTCGCGGCCATGAGGATTCGTATCGTCGACGCCTTCAGTGCGCGTCCGTTCACCGGCAACCCCGCGGGAGTCGTACTCCTCGACTCCGACGCGTTCCCCGATACCGCCTGGCTCCAGCAGGTCGCCACCGAGGTCAACCTCTCCGAGACCGCCTTCGCGCATCCGCTGCCCGAAGGCGGGGACGCCGACTGGGCGCTGCGCTGGCTCACCCCGGCCGCCGAGGTGAACATGTGCGGGCACGCCACTTTGGCCACCGCGCATGTTCTCCACACCACCGGGACGGCCGGCCGTACGGTCCGCTTCCGCACCCGCAGCGGGGTGCTGACCACGACGGCCGGCGACGACGGCTCGATCACCATGGACTTCCCGACCGCGCCGCTGACGCCCGTAGAGGTGCCGCCGGTCGTCGCGGACGCACTGGGCACCGAGATCCGCTCGGCCCACGACACCGGGCCCGATGTCGGCGACCTCCTGGTCGAGCTGGCCGACGAGAGTTCCGTACGGGCGCTGTCGCCGGACTTCAGGGCGCTGGCCGGGCACGGCGGCCGAGGGGTGATCGCCACCGCGCGCGCCGAAGACCCCGTCGGCGGCTACGACTTCGTCTCGCGCTGCTTCTTCCCGGCGCTGGGCATCGACGAGGACCCGGTGACGGGCAGCGCGCACACCGCGCTCGCCCCCTTCTGGTCGGCACGTATGGGCCGCAACTCACTGATCGGGCTGCAGGGCTCGGCCCGTACGGGCTCTGTCCGTACCGAGCTGCGCGGCGACCGTACGCTGCTCACCGGCTCGGCGGTCACGGTGATCGACGGCGAACTGCTGGTCAAGGACTGAGGAAGAGCAGCCGGCCGAGGGCCGCGGGAAGTAGACGAGGGCGAGGGCACCGGCCCTCGCCCTCGCCTCACCCCGTAGGCAGCCACCCCACCTTGCCCGCCAACAGGGCGAACCCGACGAACGCCACGACGTCTATCAGGGCGTGCGCGGCGACCAGCGGCCCGACCCGGCCCCACCGCCGGTAGAGCAGGACGAAGATCACGCCCATCACCATGTTGCCGAAGAGGCCGCCGATGCCCTGGTAGAGGTGGTAGGAACCGCGCAGTACCGAACTGGCCGCCAGCGCCGCCAGCGGCGACCACCCCAACTGTCCCAGTCTGCGCAGCAGATACCCGACGACGATGACCTCCTCCAGGACGGCGTTCTGCACCGCGGAGGCGATCAGCACCGGGATCTTCCACCACACCTCGGGCAGCGCCTCAGGGATCACCGTCAGATTGAACCCGGCCGCCCGCGCCCCCAGATAGAGCAGCAGACCGCTGCCCCCGATAGCGGCCGCCAGCGCGACGCCCCGGCTCAGGTCGAAGCCGGGCCGCCGCCGGTCGAAGCCGATCGCCCGCAGTCCGCCGGCCCGTTCCCGCAGCAGTAGATGCGCGACCAGCGCCACGGGCACCAGTGCGCTCGCGATCCCGAACAGCTGCCAGGCGAGATCCAGCCACGGCCGACCCGGCGCATGGGAGGCGTTGAGCGTCGCCGCCTGGTCCTTCAGGCCGCCGGGCTTGGTCACCGACCCGATGAAGCTGATGAGCGCCGACAGCGCGCTGGCACCCAGCGAGAGGGCCAGGACGATCAGTGTCTCGCTGCGCAGGACGCGCCGGGACGGCTCCTCGGCCGTCCCCGCCCCTGCCCCCGCACCGGGCCCTCGCCCCGGAACGTCCGCATCGGCCACGGGACTTGTATCCGACTGCACACTTCCTCCACTTCCGCATTACCGCCTCTTGGCCACCACCGCCCCGCTAGGGTCTCGACAGCAGGTACGAAGATCGCGCGCGACAGGCCGGGGACGGACGCCATCCACGTGGCGCGCGGTCCCTCTTCTCATCGAACCCGATCGAGCTCCGAGAAGGAGAGGCGCTACCGCAATGGGACGACACAGCTTGCCGGACGGCCCCGCACCGCAGCGCATCGGGGCCCGCCCCGATGCACGTCGTCGCACCCTGGTCGTCTCCACCGGCCTGGCCCTGGCCGTCGCCGCCGGCTCGGTCGTCGCCCTGCGCAGCGATCTGCTCCCCTTCGGCGACCCGTGCGACGGCGCGTCGGTACGGCTCGACGTGGCCGCCTCGCCCGATATCGCCCCGGCGCTGGCGGCGGTGGCCAAGACGGCCCGTGAGGACGCGACCCGCACCGACGGCCGATGCCTCGACGTCAAGATCACCGCACGCCCCTCCCACGAGATCGCCGACTCCTTCGGCCAACGACCGGTCGACCCCGAGTTCCAGGTATGGATACCGGATTCGCACCTGTGGGTGGACCGGGTCGACGCGGAGAGCGGCACCCCGTTGACCGCCGCCGACGCCATCGCCTCCTCGCCGATCGCGCTGGGCGCCGTCCCGAAGGCCGCCAAGGCCCTGGGCTGGCCGAAAAAGACCTACACCTGGGCCGAGCTGACCCGGACCGCGACATCCGGCGACGCGCTGCGCCTGGGTATGGCCGACCCGGCCCGCAGCGCCACCGGGCTGCTCGCCCTGGCCCGTATCCACGCCGTCGACACCACGGAAGCCAAGGACGACGACGAGGCCGAAGTCCGCACCGCCGCCACGGCGAAGCTCCTCGCCCAGCGGATCGCGGACGGCGACGGCCAGATACCGGCCACGCTGCCGCGCGACGACTCCGGCGCCGAGCAGGGCAATCCGCGCCGCAACCAGGCGCTGCTGCTGTCCGAGCAGGCCGCCTACGCCCACAACACCCGTGCCGACGGCGGCCCGCGACTGGAGCTGTTCTACCCCAAGGACGGCACCGCTCAGCTCACCTACCCGTACACCCTGGTCGACGACGGCGCGCTCGGTCCCGAGCAGACCCGCGCCGCCAACCGCTTCCTGACACTGCTCGGCGAGCCCGGCGGGCAGCGCACGCTGCGCGCACACGGCTTCCGGCCCGGCAACGGCGCGGCGGTCGCGAAGGTGGTGGACACGGCCGGCGGGCGCGCCGCACAGCCGTACGCGGCCGCGCCCGCCGATCAGCCGACGGCCAGGGAACTGCGGGCGCTGCTGGGCATGTGGACGATCACGGTACAGAGCGCCCGGATCTGCACCGTCGTGGACGCCTCGGCGTCGATGGGCAGTCCGGTTCCGGGCCGGGGCGGCCAGTCCCGTATGGACCTCGCCAGGAACTCCCTCCTCCAGGCGCTGGCCACGTTCACGCCCGAGGACGAGATCGGGCTGTGGAAGTTCGCCACCCTTCTGGACGGCGGCAAGGACTATGTGGAGCTGTCGCCCACCGGCCGCCTCGGCGACCGGGACGAGGACGGCGCCACCCACCGTGACGCGCTCGCCGCCGCGTTCGGCTCGCTCACTCCGGTCCCCCACGGCGCCACCGGTCTCTACGACACCACGCTCTCCGCCTACCGAAGCGCCCGTGCGACGTATGCGAGCGGGAAGTTCAACGCGGTGGTCGTCGTCACCGACGGCGCCAACGACGACGCCGACGGCATCTCTCTCGGCGCCCTGGTCGGCGAGTTGGAGAAGCTCTCCTCCCCGCACCGTCCGGTACCGCTGATCGCCCTCGCGATCGGCCCGGAGGCGGACAACTCCGCCCTGGAACGCATCGTGGCGCCCACCGGCGGCTCGGCGCACCGCGTCAGCGACCCGTCCCAGATCCACCAGGTGATCCTCAAGGCCATCATGGCGGCGGGCGGCGCCGGACGGCGCTGAGCGGGCCCGCCCGTACCGTAGCCGGGCCCTACGCGCCCCCGGTCGCCGCCTGCCGCGGTCCCGGTACGGCCCACCGCTCGCCGAGCGCCCAGGCCACCGGCCAGGTGTGCACCGGCTGGCCGGCGTGCATCAGCTCGCTGTAGCGCCGGGTCATCGCGGCGAGCGCGGCGTCCCGGCCCAGGCCCTGCCGCCGGGCGTGGTGGAAGGCCGCGGCCTGCCAGGAGGCGCCGTTCACCCGACGCCGGCAGCGCTCCTCGATGATGGCCAGATAGCGGTCGCGGTCGGCCGGTTCCACGCCCCAGGCGTCCAGTCCGCGGGCCGCCAGCGGCAACAGCTCCTGGCGTACGAGCCGTACGGCCGGTATCTCGGCGAGCGTGCCGGCCCGCCCGGGACGCGGCCAGAGCAGGGTGGCGTCGATGCCGTGCCGGCAGGCGGTGTCGAAGTTCCGGGCCGCGGTGTCGAACGGAAGGCGCGACCATATGGGGCGCGCTTCCTCGGCCAGCGCCCGCACCACTCCGTAGTAGAAGGCGGTGTTGGCGATCACGTCGGCGACGGTGGGGCCGGCCGGCAGCACCCGGTTCTCGACCCTGAGGTGGGCGACACCGTCGGTGACCGCGTAGACGGGCCGGTTCCAGCGGTAGACCGTGCCGTTGTGCAGCACCAGTTCGGCGAGGTCCGGCACCCCGCCCTCGTCGAGGACGCGCAGCGGCTCCTGCGGGCCGCACAGGGGCAGCAGCGGCGGGAAGTAGCGCAGGTTCTCCTCGAACAGGTCGTATGCGGAGCTGATCCAGCGCTCACCGAACCACGTCCGGGGGCGGACGCCCTGGGCGGTCAGCTCTGGCGCGCGGGTGTCGGTGGCCTGCTGGAAGGCCGGCGGTCGCGACTCGCGCCACAGCTCACGGCCGAAGAGGAACGGCGAGTTGGCACCGACGGCCACCTGCACCGCGGCGATGGCCTGGGCCGCGTTCCAGACGGCGGCGAAGCGGCCGGGCGTCACCTGGAGGTGCAATTGGACGGATGTGCAGGCGGCCTCCGGCGCGATCGAGGGCGAGCGGGCGACCAGGTGCTCGACGCCCTGGATGTCGAGTGCGAAGTCCTCGCCGCGGGCCGCCCTCATCTGCTCGTTGAGCAGCACATAGCGGTCGTTCTCGGAGAGGCTGGCCGCCGTGAGGTCACTGGCGTGCAGGGTCGGCAGAATGCCGATCATCACGATCCTGGCGGCTACCTCGCGGGCCTTCCTTTCCGCGTAGGCCAGCCCCGTGCGGAGTTCCTCGGCGAGCTGGTCCAGGACATGGCCGGACAATCGGTGCGGCAGGATGTTGACTTCCAGGTTGCACTGGGCGAGTTCGGTCTGGAAATCACGGCTGGCGATGCGCTCGAGAACCTGGGAGTTCAGCATGCGGGGCAGGCCGTCCGGGCCCGCCAGATTGAGCTCGATCTCCAGGCCCATGAGATTCCTGGGCCGATCGAACCTCTTCTCCGCCAACAGCCTCTGCAAGCCCTCAAGGCACTCGTGAAGCTTTCTTCGATAACGCTCCCGGTCCGCCAGGTCGATCCCGTCCGCGGCGACCTTCTCCCCCATCGAAGGGTCCCTCCTTGAGTGAACGTCCCGCGACCACGGGCCGCTTGGGGCCGTCCCCGACACGCCGGGGCTCGCGCTACGGTCGATGATGCCCCGGCAATCTGATCGATAACGCCTCAGGGGCGTGCCGGTGCCGATAGGCTCGAAGTGGTGCGGCGTCCGGCATCTTCCCCAGGCATATCCAGGTGGCCATCGCCGTTCGCATTTCACTTGTGAAATCCACCGACGAGATCCGGCCTACCGCACCGGCATGGAATTACGAGGTGGCATCGCAAAGGCACCGTACAAAGCGGTGAAAAACACCTCGCGCGAGGGTCTGGATTCCGCCTTGCCGCAAATCCGCAAGGCAGGTAGCCGAAACACTTTCAGAACATACGTCGTATAAACTCCCGCTTACGAGGCAGAGAGTTGACGCCCAGCGTCGTGGTGATTTCGCCGGTGCTGGGGCGCAGCGGCCAGGGGGGGGGGGGGGGGGGGGGGGGGGGGGGGGGGGGGGGGGGGGGGGGGGGGGGGGGGGGGGGGGGGGGGGGGGGGGGGGGGGGGGGGGGGGGG